>NZ_CP050296.1:3794140-4096497 GCF_014189455.1 Mesorhizobium huakuii | reverse complement strand
AGAGCGCCAATTGTGGCGCCTACCTCAACCTGTTCAACCAGTTCGACCTGGCAGGCATCATCGGCCAGCCGGAACGGCTCGATGTCGAGCTGATGGATGTCATCAAGCTTTCGCGTCCATCCGGTCTCACCCTCTATGCGTTCGAGAGGCCGCAACTGCCGTTCGAGCCGCAAGGCGGCGATTTCGTCTTCCGGCTTCTCGACCTTGTCGCCTACCGCTTCGACGACATCGTCATCGACCTGCCCAATATCGAAACGCCCTGGTACAATTCGGTGCTCTCGACCAGCGACGAGATCTTCATCGTCTTCGAACTCAACGTCGCGTCGCTGCGGCAAGGCAAGCGGCTCTATACAAAAATCCGCGAGTTGCGCGGCAATGCGGTCAGCGTCACGCTCGTCGCCAACAAGCACAAGCGCAAATGGTTTGGGAACCATTTTTCGCGCAGTGAACTCGAGAAGATCTTCAAGGCGCCGCACATCAAATCGGTTGCGCTGGACAACGCCCTTCTGACCGACGCCTTGAACCGGGCGATCCTGCCTTCCGAAGTGGACGGGCGGGCGCGCTTCAACAAGGATCTGAAGCGGATGTTCAAAGAGCGGCTCGATGACGCTGCCCGGTAGAGATGGAATCGTTCCCAGGCTGGCCGGGGCCTGCGTGCTCAGCCTGGCGCTGGCGCTGTCGGTCCAGGACTTCGCGCAGGCACGGTCGAGGCTGTCGGACCGGCCGCCGCTGCCGGCAATGGGCCCCAGCCTGCGCAAGGTGGTTGCCTTCACAACCACGGAGCAGCCGGGAACGATCGTCATCCGCAAGAGCGAGAAAGCGCTTTACCTGGTGACCCGCCAGGGCCAGGCACTGCGCTACCAGATCAGCGTCGGGCGCGACGGATTTGGCTGGACCGGGGTCGTCAAGGTCGGGGCCAAGACGGAGTGGCCGCAATGGCGTCCGCCCCGGGAAATGCGCGCCCGCCAGCCGGAACTGCCGGAGCTGGTGCCTTCGGGTCCCTATAATCCTTTGGGCGCGCGGGCGCTGTATTTGCTTCAGGACGGACACGACACGCTCTATCGTATCCATGGCACCAACGATCCCTCGGGCGTGGGATTCGACGGCACATCGGGCTGTTTTCGCCTGACCAACACGGACGTGATCGATCTTTTCAAGCGCGTGCCTGTAGGCACAAAGGTGGTGGTTCAATGACGACGATCAGCGACCCGCATGTGCCGGCTGTCTCCGCCGAGCCCATTGAACCGCAACTGCTCGACAGGGATGTGAGCCGGTCGCGGCTGGCCGTCGTGGTCGGCGTCGGGTTGACCCTGTTTGCCGTGCTGAACGCGACCGCCGCCATCTATCTCTATCGAGGCATTAGCGACCTGCGCACCGTGGAGGGACGTCTCGAGGAACTCGGCACGTTCGAGCAGCGGATCGTTGCCCGGCTCGACACGGTCAACAACGGTTTTCAAAGCCGATTTGAAAAGCTGGACAGCCAATTGCAGGGCAGTTTCAACGAAATCAACGGCAGCATAGCCCGGTTGGAACAGAACCCTTCTTCGGCGCGCGACGATAGCAGCACGAGCACGGCGGAACCCGTCGCTACCACCAGCACCGTGGCGGATGCATCTTCCAACAACAGCGATGTCGCGGCCGAACCCGCCGCTGTCGATACGCCACGACCACTCAAGCGCAAGAGCGCCGCGCCCCCTGCCCCCGACCCCTCTTACCAGCGAACGGAAACGCCGGACGGCAAGGTCTATTATCGCAAAATCAATTGAGGGGTGTCGGAGCGATGGTGAAACCCAGTGCGGCGGACTAGAGCAGTTCACCGTTTCACGGAAACGGTGAACTGCTCTATCTCTTTGTTTTGACGCAATTCCCAAGGGAAAGCGCTACACGGTTTTCCTGGAAATTGCTCTAAATATCCCGACTCAAAGTCATAAGACGCAAGGCCAGAGTCTCTGCGCGCAGTCGCGTTTCGCGAAGGAACGCGACATGACAATACGCGCAGGCCGCAAAGCCCAGAACGAGCACGAGGCTGTTCTGCCAGGTAAAGTCGACCCTCAGTGCGAATTGGAGGCCGTTGGACATCGGAAATGCCGCAACCGTGCTCGCCGTCTGCGAATGACTGCTGGAGGCGATCATCAGCCCGGCGAAAAGCAGCGCAACGTGATTAGCCAGGAAGAACGCGGCCGCCCGTCTCATGCGGCAAGCGCTCCAGCACACCATTGCCGCGGCAGCCAGGATGACGGCATCCAGGACCATCGAACCGCCGAGATACAGATCGACCTGTTGCCAGAACATCGCCGACGAGGGGCGCAGTTCAAGCCAGATCCTCCACATGGCAGGGCTGGCGGGATAGGCTCCGAGCAGCAGGGTCGCTAGTCGCTCGCCCGCCAAAATCATCAGGATGAAAGCTGGAAAAGCGAAGAGTAATATCGGCCTGCGCTTCATTTTATCCTCGACAATCTGGCATCAGCATAGATTGCAGAGATTGCGCGAGGCTTAACGGAAGTGCGTCATTACGACCGTGCTTGGGAGTTCATCCGGGCAGCCTGCAATTCAGCATCGGTCCTTCGTGCCGACGCGGCATGATCTTGGCCAGAGCGTCATCAATTTTCCATGGCCGCGTTTCGGCTCATGCCGGCTTCATGCGGTTCCGCTGGCTTTGAGCGGTTTGTGCGTCTGGACTTTTCCACACCGGGCGGCGTTTGGCTGAAGCCTCGGCGACCCCAATTTTGTGCCATTTTTGCTACATTTCCTAACCTTGTGGCCAAAATTCCTAATTTAGTTGCCTCTAAATTAATAATCGCTCACATATTTCTTGAAATTGTTGGATAATCCCCTGGACGGGCTCAAGCCTGGTTCAGCGCCCGAAAAGGGTGCGGGGGGAAACGTTGGGGCGGGTTAAATGAATACGACAAGCATCTCGGCTGTGGGCAGGCGCCTTGGTCTTTTGATGGCGGCAACAATGCTGACCTGCGCAAGTGCAAGCGCACTTACGCTCAAGGAAGCAGTGGCGGTTGCCGTCGAATCCAATCCCGAAATCGGCCAGGCCATAGAAAATCGCGAAGCAATCGAGTTCGAATTGCGGCAGGCCAAGGGGCTCTATCTTCCCAGCGTCGACCTGGAAGCGTCGGCTGGCGCTCGCCGTCTCGACAATTCCTCACGACGGGCGCTTTCCCTCGACGATGACAACCTATATCCGGCAGAAACCGATCTGACGGTTTCACAGACCGTATATGACAGCGGCGCGAGAAGAGCCGAGCTGAACCGTCAGGCCTCGCGCGTCGACGGCGCGTCGTTTCGTGTGCTGGAGCGGTCGGAATTCATCGGGCTCTCGGTCGTCCAGGACTACCTTGAATACATGCTTCAAGCTTCGATCGTGGCCGAGGCAAAGAAGAACCTGGGCTTCCATCAAGCAATTCTCCACGACATCCAGGAAGGCATTGCTGGCGGCGGGTTGAACGAAGCCGACCGGCAACAAGCCGAGGAGCGGCTGTTTGCCGCCAAGGCCCGCATGCAGGAAGCCTCGGAGGAGCTGGAGGCCTCGAGGATACGGTTCTTCAAGACCGTCGGGAAGCCGCTGACCAATGCATCGAGGCCGGCCGATGTTTCCGGCGCGCTGCCAAGGTCGCTGGACGATGCGATTGGCCTTGCGCGGGAGAGCAATCCGCGCGTCCATATGGCCAACAGCGATATCGCCGCGGCGGCCTCGCTGGTGGACGCGGCCCGGGCAAAATACGGCCCCTCGATCGTCGCTGAAGGCGTCGCTCGGGCTGGGTACGACATCGACGGCGACAATGGAGACACATCCGACCTGCAGGCACGCCTGGTGCTGCGGTGGAACCTGTACCGGGGCGGCATCGACAAGGCCAATGAACAGGAGCAGATCCGTCGCACGAGTGAGCAGCGGCTTGCGATGCATCAGGTGCTGCGGGAAATCGAAGAGGCCGTTCGCACGTCGTGGGATCGCCGCTTCCGGCAAGCCGACCTGGCAAAGACCCTGAAGCTGCAAGCCGCTTCCAACGAGAAGCTGGTCGCGTCCTATCGCGAGCAATTCAAGGTCGGTCAGCGCTCACTGCTCGATGTGCTGGATGCGCAGAATACGCGGTTCAACACGGCGACCCTGGCGGACACCGCATCCTACGCCTCACTGTTTGCCCAATATCGGCTTCTGGCGGCGACCGGGCAATTGCTGAAAACCATGGATATCCATCCGCCAAAGCAGGCCGCGGCCTACGCGCGAACCGAGTTCGCGGCACCGGAAACGGCCGACACCGAAACCTATGCGCGGACGCCTTCGGAACAGAAAAATGACCTGCCGTTCGATATCCTGGCACCGGTCAGGAAAAAGTAAGCGGATGTAAGGGTCGATCGAAAGTCCCTATGGGCGGATCGTGAACCAGCAACCCAACATCCTCTCCCCCAAGGAGGCGTTCAAGGCCTGCTTCTCGGCCATTGCCGGATATCTCGGCAGGCCGAGCGCGCAAACGGTGCTGTTCGCCGGCGTGCCGCTGTCGGACACGCGTATCGACATCGACGCCATCCGCCATATTGCCGAGCGCATCGGCCTTGAAATCGCCGAGTTCAGCCATCGTGACTTTCTTCGGGGGCGCGTCGACCTCCCCGCTATTGTGTTTCGCGTCAGCCAATTGCCGGTTGCCCTGCTGGCCGAAACCGAGGACGGCGCATTCACCACCGCTCCCCAGGAAGACGGTCGTATAGTCATCACGAGATCCGAGCTGGCCGCCAGCTACATCAGTGGCGGCGTCTCCTTCTCGATAACCTATGCCAACGCCGCCGAGGGGATGAACGTCGGTTCGGCGCCGAAGATCGAGCGGCGACATTGGCTGACGGGAACGATGGGGCCGTTCTGGCGCACCTATTCGAAGGTCATCCTGGCTGCAGTATTCATCAACATGCTGGCCATCGCCTCGCCGATCTTCACCATGAACGTCTACGACAGGATCTTGCCGAACAAGGCGATATCGACGCTCTGGGTGCTGTCGATCGGCATCGGCGCGGTCATCCTGTTCGACCTGCTTTTGAAGACCGCCAGGGCATCCCTCATCGACTACGCCGGGCGCAAGGCGGATCTGCGCATTTCATACTTGCTGTTCGAGAAAGTGCTGAATTCGTCCCTGTCGGCACGACCAGGTTCAACGGGCGAATATGCAAATCGGGTGACGCAGTATGAATTCGTGCGCGAATTCTTCACCTCGAACACCATCGGCGTGTTCATCGATACAGCCTTCGTCTTCATTTTTCTCCTGGTCATCTATGCGATAGGCGGCTGGCTGGTCATCATCCCTGCGCTGGCCTTCGTGGCGTCCGTGATCGTCGGACTGATCACGCAGCGGCGTATCGGCAAGCGTGTCGCGGCCTCGATGAACGAAGCCTCGCAACGGCAAGCCCTGCTGGTCGAATCCATCTCCACGCTGGAGACGATCAAATCGCTGCGGGCCGAGGCGTATCTGTTGCGAAAATGGGGGGAGCATTCCAAGAACGCGTCGAACACGTCCGAGAAGATCAAGCAGCTCTCGGCGGCCGCCGGCAACATAACGCAGGCCATCCAGCAGTTGGTCACGGTCGCCCTGATCGTGGCCGGCGCCTACGCCTTCTCGGAAGGACACGTCTCCACCGGAGCCATCATCGGCACCGTCATGCTGGCCAGCCGGGCGGTGTCTCCGCTCGGCCAGATCGCCATCACCCTGTCCAGGCTTCGCCAGGCCATGCTTTCCTTGCGCATGGTGAACTCGATCATGGCGCAACCGGAGGATCGCCCGGATACGGTGGGTTTCGTCAACCGACCGATCCGCAATGGCGCGATGATGTTCAGGAATGTCGGCTTTGTCTATCCGGGCTCCGAGAACGAGGTTCTTACCGGTCTGAATTTCTCGGTGAAGCCGGGAGAGCGGATCGGCATCATCGGCCGTATCGGCTCGGGAAAGACAACCATGGGCCGGCTGATCGGCAGGCTCTTCCTGCCGACATCAGGCGAGTTGCTGCTGGACGGGATCGACATCCGCCAATACCACCCCTCGGAGGTTCGCGCCGCGGTCGGGATCGTCGCACAGGCCAATGATCTGTTTTCGGGCACCATCAAGGAGAACCTCCTGATGGCATGTCCGGAGGCGACCGATGAGCAGATCGTCGAAGCGGCCAAGGCAGCCGGCGTCGACGATTTCGTCTCACGCCACCCGCGTGGCTACGACATGAATGTCGGCGAGCGCGGCACCAATCTCTCGGGCGGCCAGCGGCAGACGATGGCGATTGCCCGGCTGTTGCTGACCAAACCGAAAATCGTCTTCCTGGACGAACCGTCGGGATCGATGGACCTGGCTTCCGAGCGGCAGTTGATCAAGCAGCTCAAAGTGGCTTTCGACCGGAACACGACGCTGATCGTTTCAACGCACCGCTTCAGCATGCTCGAGCTGGCCGACCGTCTTATCGTCATCGAGCAAGGCAGGATCGTTGCCGATGGACCAAAGGATCAAGTGATACAGGCGCTGCAGAAAACAAGCGCCTGAGAAACAGACTTATTGAACGCATTCAATGCGTTGGGGTGTAGGATATGCTTGCAAGGGAAGACCGGCCGCCGCTTTTCGCGTCGGCGTCCTTGTTCATCATAGGGGCACTCTTTGTGTCTTCCGTCGCCTGGGCGTCCTTTGCCGAGGTCGACGAAATCGCGCGCGGCGACGGCAAGGTGATACCGGCTTCCAAAACCCAGATCATCCAGTCCAGCGAGCCAGGCGTGGTCCAGGAAATTGCCGTGACGATCGGGCAGGTCGTCAAGAAGAACGATCTCATCATCCGCCTCGACAACACGATGAACACATCCAGCCTCGGCGAGCAGCAGGCCAAGGCACGGGCGCTTCAGACGCGCATTGCGCGGCTGAAATTCGAACAGGGCGGCAATATCGAGGGTCCATTTCCGTGTCCGCCCGAAATCCAGAAGGTCGCCCCGGAAATCTGCGACAACGAGCAGAAGCTGCTCGTCGCGCGCCGCGACAACTTCCAGGTCAAGCTGTCGGTCCTCAAATCGCGTCTCGATCAGCGCCAGAACGAATTGGACGAAGCCAACGCCAACCTCGATCGCCTCACCAAGAATCTCGAAGTCAGCGACCGGGAAACGGCGCTGGTCGAATCCATGGTCAAGAAGGGGCTGATGGCCAAGACCGAGCAGATCCGCGTCGAGCGGGAGCAGACCGAACTGCATGGGCAGCTGAACCTCGCCGGTGAAACCATCAAGAAAGCCAAGGCGGCCATCGCCGAAGCCAAGCTTCAAGTCAACGAACTCGGCCTGCAGCTGCAGCAGGAGGCGCTGAGCGACCTGACGCAGGCGCTGGCCGATCTTTCGGTGGTCGACGAGACCATCCGCGGCGCCACCGACAAGGTGGCGCGCACGGACATCCGCTCGCCTGTCGACGGGATCGTCAACACGCTTGATATCAACACGGTTGGCGCTTTCGTGCAGCCCGGCGCGGTCGTGGCCGGCATCGTGCCGACTTCCGAGACGCTGCTGGTCGAAGCGCGGGTTTCACCACGCGATGTTGCCTTCATCCGGCCGGACCAGGACGCGCTGATCAAGATAACCGCCTATGATTTCTCGATCTTCGGCGGCATCGAAGGCAAGGTCTCCAACATCACCGCCGATAGCCTCGTCGACCAGAAGACGGGCGAGCCCTACTACCAGGTGCGCGTCGCAACCGAGAGGTCGACGCTGACGCGCGATGGCAAGACCTATTCGATCATTCCCGGCATGATCTGTTCGGTCGACATCAAGACCGGACACAAAACCATCCTCACCTATCTGCTGAAGCCGATCAACAAGGCACGCGAGGAGGCAATGAGTGAACGATAGCATCACCTCTCCTGCCGCCGATCGCGAGCGGCTGCTCCCACCCATGGCGACAGAGGATTTCGGGCTGGAGTTCCGCGTCGTGGCGCGTGGCGGCACGCGACGTGGCATTCGTCTGGAGCGGGCGTTCTGGACCTCGCTCAAGCAGATGGCCGAAAGCCGCAAATGCACGATCGGCATGCTGATCGACGAGATCGCCGAGAGCCATGCCAACACAGGAAACCTGACATCGGCAATCCGGGTGGCCTGCATGCGCGGACTGGCCGACGAAAACCAGACCTTGCGAAGGTTTGCGTCAATCAAGACGATCAACGCCATTCTGGTCGCCTGCCCGTCACCGGCCTTTGCGCTCTCATCGTCGAAGAGGATCCTGACCTTCAACGCGCCGTTCCAGCAACTGGTCAGGCGGCAATTGCCGGTGGCGCCAAGCGAAGATGCGCGCCACGACCTGAAGCTCGCGCTGGACCTCAATGTCGCTGACATATTCACCCGGCTCGACGCCAATGGCGAAACGCCGGTCGCCACCGGTTTCGTCATCGGCGCGGGCGATCGTCGCTACCGGGGGCAATTGAACGTGGTGCGGGCGCCGGTGCTCGAACCGGAGCTGCTGATGGCCTTCGTTTTCGGCGGTTGAAGCGCATCGCATGAATCCGCTTCGACGCGACGTATTTTAGAACGAAGTCGTCCCGGGTGCTTCGACTTGTCTTGGAACCGCTACGGCTGGAGGCCTTCGCCAGGGGCGACCGTGGCAAGACCGCCTTTGATGTCGGCGACCTGGGCCGCACCGGGCCTGGTGCCGTGGATCCACGCGCGGTCGGTGCTGAACGAATACAATGGCACGTAGTCGGGAAGATCGCTGTCGCGCGAGACCACGTTGCTCAGGCTGTCCAGAATGAAGACGCCGCTGCCGGTGCTGACGGACAGCACGGCATGAAAGAAACCACGCTTGCGATCCTGCAGAACGACGAGCGACATGCTCTGCGCCGGAATGCCGGCACGCAGCAGCGCCGCCATCTTGAGAATGGCGAAATCCTCGCAGTCGCCCGCCCGCCGCTCGAGAATTTCCGAAGGCTTCGCCCAGTAGTCGAGCTTGCCGTAAACCACGCTGTCCTTCTTGTAGGCGATCGCGTGGTTTATGCTTGAGTTGATGAAGGACAGCTTGTCGACAAACCGCTTGTCCTTGGCGGCATTGACGATCGCGGTGAAGATGCTGTTCTTGCCGTCACACCCACTGCCGGCGGAACAGTCGACGATTGCCTTGTAAACCGGCGCCCAACGGGCGGAAACCGGAAAATTGTGCATCGACAGTGCAACGGATCCGAACACGCCGGGAATGATCGCCGCCGTCTGAATGGGATCGATCCCGGCATTGTCCTGCGCCGTCGAGGAGCCGGTTTCCTGATCGATGCGAGCCGGACCGTAGCTGCCGAAAACCATGCCGATCCTGTAGGTCGAGGCAGGCTGCCAGGGCTGTGGCCGCAGCAGCGAAATACCGCCGAGAGCGGAAGGCGTTTCGACCTTCGCCAACAGCGAACCGGCCGGATCGATGCGTGCCGGTAAAGCGCTCGCGGACGATGGCTGCGGCAGGCTCATGATGCCGATCGCCAGCAGCAGCACTTTGACCCCGGTTGCCCCCAGAGCAGATTTTTCTTTTGTCATAACGCCCACCTTTGACTGTGGACGCTATCAATCCTGCCTCAAATTATTGGAAATGAAGGTGGATAAGTTTCCTGTACTTCACCTCTTTTATTTTGTGTAAAGTTTTATACAAGTTTATACTTCTGTTTACCAAGCGACCGGAGCCAACCCCCATCAGACAGACAGCATGCCGTCCCATGTATATCGGGTTATATGGTTCGAGTTTACCACGCGTAAAAAATGCTGAAGCCAGCATATCCGAATATATGAAACGGATTGCGGCATAGTTGCAAAGTAGAAGTGGTCACTGTCTGTTTCCGGGAAATGCCGGAGGGGTTTGGCTATGACCACCAGTAACGAATTGGACACCGTCTCTCATTCTTGGGACGAGCACTCCGAACACAACGGCCTGCCATCGCAGGCGCAGATCCAGGTCGCGGAAGCCAGCCCGGCGCAAAAGGCCGCCCCGGCCACTGAGCCGGTTCCCGTCGATGTCGGCAGCGGTACGCCCGTCAAACCGGAAGCACCCGCGGAGGCCAAGGCCCCGGCGGCAGCCGCGCCGCACGAATATGTGGCCGACGCCAGCAATGTGGTGAAGCTTCCAGCCAATGTCTCGATCGACAACATCAAGGTCGACGGCCACAACCTCGTCCTCGAGCAGGCGGACGGTTCGGTAATTGTCATCAAGGATGGCGCTCTCAACGTGCCGACCTTCATCATCGGCGACGTCGAAGTGCCGCGCGTTGCCTTGATCGCGGCGTTGGAAGCAAGCCATGTCGATGTCGCCTTCGGCGCCGACGGGTCGATATCGGCAGGCCCCGGTGGCTCAACCTCGAGCGCGGGCGGAGACTTCTCGGTTCCCCCCGGCGGCATCGGCGACGGGTTCGGCCTGTCGGCGCTGTTGCCGCCGACGGATCTGGCGTTCGGCCAGCCGGAGAACCGCGAACTGTTCCCGTCTCTTCTCAGGCCCAATTCCACGCCGTCGATCGGCGACCTGACGCCTGAGGTCGGCGGCGGTGACACTATCGTGTACGAAAAGGGCCTGACCTCGGCTCCCGACACCAGTGAGACCAACACCGGCACCTTCACCATCTCCTCCCCCGACGGAGTCGGCTCGCTGACGATCGCCGGTCAGGTGATATCGGGTGCCGCGCTTGCCAACAGCGCATCGACTCCGGTCAACATCACCACGCCGCTCGGCAGCACGCTGACCATCAGCGGTTACGACGCCAGCACCGGTCAGGTGAGCTATAGCTACACGCTCGTCCATGGCGTGGCTCACCCCGGCGCGGGCACCGATTCCATCTTCGACAACATGACAGTGACGGTGACCGACACCGATGGCGACATCTCGCCGCCCGGTACGCTGTCCGTCCAGATCGTCGACGACGTGCCGACGGCCCATAATGACGGTCCGTATGCGGTCGTCGAGGACGGTGCCAGCATTGTCTCGGGTAATGTGCTTGCCAATGACGCCTCGGGCGCCGACACACCCATGGCCTTCGTCGCCTGGTCGGGTGGCGACGCGGCGGCGATCACCGCGCTCAACACCTATGGCGCGCTGACGCAGAACAACGATGGCACCTGGAGCTATGTGCTCGACAACAGCAAGGCGGCAACGCAAGCGCTGACCTCGGCCAGCCATCTGAGCTACGACCTGCATTACACCATGACCGACGCCGACGGCGACACCTCGCCGGCAACGCTGACCATCACCATCGCCGGCACCGACGACAGCGCCACCGTGGTGACCGCCGCCGCCGGACAGGGCGCCGACAACACGGTCTTTGAGGCCGGTCTCAACCCGGACGGCTCGAACGCCGCCGCCAACAGCGAGACGAGCACCGGTTCCTTCACCATCTCGGCGACCGACGGCATCAAGGAGATCGTCATCGGTGGCACCACCTTCTCCATGGCCCAGGTGCAGGGCTTCAACGGCACGCAAACCGTCAACACCGGCGAAGGCGTGCTGACGCTCACCGGCTATACCGGTGACGCCCATTCGGGCACCGTCGCCTACAGCTACACGCTGACCGCAACCATCGACAATGACAGCAAGTTGCCGGCTCCCGGCGACAGCGTCGACGGTTCGGGCTTCAACGACAACGTCGCGCTCACCGTCAACGGCGTCGGCGGCACCACCGCCAGCGACAATCTCGTCGTGCATGTCGTCGACGACGTGCCGACGGCCCACAATGACGGTCCCTATGCGGTCGTCGAGGACGGCGCCAGCATTGTCTCGGGCGATGTGCTTGCCAATGACGCCTCGGGCGCCGACACACCCATGGCCTTCGTCGCCTGGTCGGGCGGCGATGCGGCGGCGATCACCGCGCTCAACACCTATGGCTTGCTGACGCAGAACAACGATGGCACCTGGAGCTATGTGCTCGACAACAGCAAGGCGGCAACCCAGGCGCTGACCTCGGGCAGCCATCTCAGCTACGACCTGCATTACACGATGACGGACGCCGACGGCGACACCTCGCCGGCAACGCTCACCATCACCATCGCCGGCACCGACGACAGCGCCACCGTGGTGACCGCCGCCGCCGGACAGGGCGCCGACAACACGGTCTTTGAGGCCGGTCTCAACCCGGACGGCTCGAACGCCGCCGCCAACAGCGAGACGAGCACCGGTTCCTTCACCATCTCGGCGACCGACGGCATCAAGGAGATCGTCATCGGTGGCACCACCTTCTCCATGGCCCAGGTGCAGGGCTTCAACGGCACGCAAACCGTCAACACCGGCGAAGGCGTGCTGACGCTGACCGGCTATACCGGTGACGCCCATTCGGGCACCGTCGCCTACAGCTACACGCTGACCGCAACCATCGACAATGACAGCAAGGTGCCGGCTCCCGGCGACAGCGTCGACGGTTCGGGCTTCAACGACAACGTCGCGCTCACCGTCAACGGCGTCGGCGGCACCACCGCCAGCGACAATCTCGTCGTGCATGTCGTCGACGACGTGCCGACGGCCCACAATGACGGTCCCTATGCGGTCGTCGAGGACGGCGCCAGCATTGTCTCGGGCGATGTGCTTGCCAATGACGTCTCGGGCGCCGACACACCCATGGCCTTCGTCGCCTGGTCGGGCGGCGATGCGGCGACGATCACCGCGCTCAACACCTATGGCTCGCTGACGCAGAACAGCGACGGCACCTGGAGCTATGTGCTCGACAACAGCAAGGCGGCAACCCAGGCGCTGACCTCGGGCAGCCATCTCAGCTACGACCTGCATTACACGATGACGGACGCCGACGGCGACACCTCGCCGGCAACGCTCACCATCACCATCGCCGGCACCGACGACAGCGCAACGGTGACGACCGCACAGGCTCAAGGGCCCGACAACACCGTCTTTGAGGCCGGCCTCAACCCGGACGGCTCGAACGCCGCCGCCAACAGCGAGACCGATACCGGTTCCTTCACCATCTCGGCCAGCGATGGCATCCAAAACATCGTCATCGGTGGCACCACCTTCACCATGGCCCAGATCCAGGGCTTCAACGGCACGCAAACCGTCAACACCGGCGAAGGCGTGCTGACGCTCACCGGCTACACCGGCGATGCTCATTCGGGCACCGTCGCCTACAGCTACACGCTGACCGCGACCATCGACAATGACAGCAAGGTGCCGGCTCCCGGCGACAGCGTCGACGGTTCGGGCTTCAACGACAGCGTCGCGCTCACCGTCAACGGCGTCGGCGGCACCACCGCCAGCGACAATCTCGTCGTGCATGTCATCGACGACGTGCCGACGGCAACCGCCGACATCGGCAACGTCAATGAAGGCGCCCTGCTGACCGTGACGGCCGCGGCCGGCGTGCTGGTCAATGACGTTGCCGGCGCCGACGGCGCCACCATCGACGGCGTGCGCGCCGCCGGCGGCAACACCACGACGCCCGTATCGGGCGGTGTCGGCACCGACATTGCCGGCCTGCACGGCACACTGCATCTCAACGCCGACGGCTCCTACACCTACCAGTCGACGGCCAACAACATCGCCGCCAACACCACCGACGTGTTCGTCTACACGCTCAAGGACGGTGACGGCGATCTGTCGACGACGACGCTGACCATCAACCTCACCGATGCCGGCCTCGTTGCTCCCGCCGACAATGACGTCACCGTCAACGAAGCCGCACTCGACACCACCACCAGCGGCGCCGACCTTGCGCACGGCACGGTGATCGGCTCGCTGCCAGGATCGACGGCCGAGACCGATGCCTCAAACCAGCTCAATGCGACCGGCAACTTCACACCGCTGACCTATCAGCTGGTCTCCGGCGGCAATGCCGCGACAGCCGGCATCTACGGCACCATCCAGGTCCACACCGACGGCAGCTATGTCTACACGCTGACCTCACCGGTGCATGGACCGGCAACCGCCGGAACCGACACCGTCAATGCGGCCGAGAGCTTCACCTATCAAGTCACCGACGCCAACGGCAACTCCACCACCGGCACCATCAACATCGCCGTCATCGACGATGTGCCGACAGCAACCGCCGACATCGGCAACGTCAATGAAGGCGCCCTGCTGACCGTGACGGCGCGCGCCGGCGTGCTGGTCAATGACGTGGCCGGCGCCGACGGCGCCACCATCGACGGCGTGCGCGCCGCCGGCGGCAACACCACGACGCCCGTATCGGGCGGTGTCGGCACCGACATTGCCGGCCTGCACGGCACACTGCATCTCAACGCCGACGGCTCCTACACCTACCAGTCGACGGCCAACAACATCGCCGCCAACACCACCGACGTGTTCGTCTACACGCTCAAGGATGGCGACGGCGATCTGTCGACGACGACGCTGACCATCAATCTGACCGATGCCGGCCTCGTCGCACCCGCCGACAATGACGTCACCGTCAACGAAGCCGCACTCGACACCACGACATCAGGCGCCGACCTCGCGCACGGCACGGTGATCGGCTCGCTGCCAGGATCGACGGCCGAGACCGATGCCACAAACCAGCTCAATGCGACCGGCAACTTCACACCGCTGACCTATCAGCTGGTCTCCGGCGGCAATGCCGCGACAGCCGGCATCTACGGCACCATCCAGGTCCACACCGACGGCAGCTATGTCTACACGCTGACCTCACCGGTGCATGGACCGGCAACCGCCGGAACCGACACCGTCAATGCGGCCGAGAGCTTCACCTATCAAGTCACCGACGCCAACGGCAACTCCACCACCGGCACCATCAACATCGCCGTCATCGACGATGTGCCGACAGCAACCGCCGACATCGGCAACGTCAATGAAGGCGCCCTGCTGACCGTGACGGCGCGGCCGGCGTGCTGGTCAATGACGTGGCCGGCGCCGACGGCGCCACCATCGACGGCGTGCGCGCCGCCGGCGGCAACACCACGACGCCCGTATCGGGCGGTGTCGGCACCGACATTGCCGGCCTGCACGGCACACTGCATCTCAACGCCGACGGCTCCTACACCTACCAGTCGACGGCCAACAACATCGCCGCCAACACCACCGACGTGTTCGTCTACACGCTCAAGGACGGTGACGGCGATCTGTCGACGACGACGCTGACCATCAACCTCACCGATGCCGGCCTCGTTGCTCCCGCCGACAATGACGTCACCGTCAACGAAGCCGCACTCGACACCACCACCAGCGGCGCCGACCTTGCGCACGGCACGGTGATCGGCTCGCTGCCAGGATCGACGGCCGAGACCGATGCCTCAAACCAGCTCAATGCGACCGGCAACTTCACACCGCTGACCTATCAGCTGGTCTCCGGCGGCAATGCCGCGACCGCCGGCACCTACGGCACCATCCAGGTTCACACCGACGGCAGCTATGTCTACACGCTGACCTCACCGGTGCATGGACCGGCAACCGCCGGAACCGACACCGTCAATGCGGCCGAGAGCTTCACCTATCAAGTCACCGACGCCAACGGCAACACCACCACCGGCACCATCAACATCGCCGTCATCGACGATGTGCCGACGGCCACCGCCGACATCGGCAACGTCAATGAAGGCGCCCTGCTGACCGTGACGGCCGCGGCCGGCGTGCTGGTCAATGACGTTGCCGGCGCCGACGGCGCCACCATCGACGGCGTGCGCGCCGCCGGCGGCAACACCACGACGCCGGTATCGGGCGGTGTCGGCACCGACATTGCCGGCCTGCACGGCACACTGCATCTCAACGCCGACGGCTCCTACACCTACCAGTCGACGGCCAACAACATCGCCGCCAACACCACCGACGTGTTCGTCTACACGCTCAAGGATGGCGACGGCGACCTGTCGACGACGACGCTGACCATCAATCTGACCGATGCCGGCCTCGTCGCACCCGCCGACAATGACGTCACCGTCAACGAAGCCGCACTCGACACCACGACATCAGGCGCCGACCTCGCGCACGGCACGGTGATCGGCTCGCTGCCAGGATCGACGGCCGAGACCGATGCCACAAACCAGCTCAATGCGACCGGCAACTTCACACCGCTGACCTATCAGCTGGTCTCCGGCGGCAATGCCGCGACAGCCGGCATCTACGGCACCATCCAGGTCCACACCGACGGCAGCTATGTCTACACGCTGACCTCACCGGTGCATGGCCCGGCAACCGCCGGAACCGACACCGTCAATGCGGCCGAGAGCTTCACCTATCAAGTCACCGACGCCAACGGCAACTCCACCACCGGCACCATCAACATCGCCGTCATCGACGATGTGCCGACAGCAACCGCCGACATCGGCAACGTCAATGAAGGCGCCCTGCTGACCGTGACGGCCGCGGCCGGCGTGCTGGTCAATGACGTTGCCGGCGCCGACGGCGCCACCATCGACGGCGTGCGCGCCGCCGGCGGCAACACCACGACGCCCGTATCGGGCGGTGTCGGCACCGACATTGCCGGCCTGCACGGCACACTGCATCTCAACGCCGACGGCTCCTACACCTACCAGTCGACGGCCAACAACATCGCCGCCAACACCACCGACGTGTTCGTCTACACGCTCAAGGATGGCGACGGCGATCTGTCGACGACGACGCTGACCATCAATCTGACCGATGCCGGCCTCGTCGCACCCGCCGACAATGACGTCACCGTCAACGAAGCCGCACTCGACACCACGACATCAGGCGCCGACCTCGCGCACGGCACGGTGATCGGCTCGCTGCCAGGATCGACGGCCGAGACCGATGCCACAAACCAGCTCAATGCGACCGGCAACTTCACACCGCTGACCTATCAGCTGGTCTCCGGCGGCAATGCCGCGACAGCCGGCATCTACGGCACCATCCAGGTCCACACCGACGGCAGCTATGTCTACACGCTGACCTCACCGGTGCATGGACCGGCAACCGCCGGAACCGACACCGTCAATGCGGCCGAGAGCTTCACCTATCAAGTCACCGACGCCAACGGCAACTCCACCACCGGCACCATCAACATCGCCGTCATCGACGATGTGCCGACGGCCACCGCCGACATCGGCAACGTCAATGAAGGCGCCCTGCTGACCGTGACGGCCGCGGCCGGCGTGCTGGTCAATGACGTTGCCGGCGCCGACGGCGCCACCATCGACGGCGTGCGCGCCGCCGGCGGCAACACCACGACGCCGGTATCGGGCGGTGTCGGCACCGACATTGCCGGCCTGCACGGCACACTGCATCTCAACGCCGACGGCTCCTACACCTACCAGTCGACGGCCAACAACATCGCCGCCAACACCACCGACGTGTTCGTCTACACGCTCAAGGATGGCGACGGCGACCTGTCGACGACGACGCTGACCATCAATCTGACCGATGCCGGCCTCGTCGCACCCGCCGACAATGACGTCACCGTCAACGAAGCCGCACTCGACACCACGACATCAGGCGCCGACCTCGCGCACGGCACGGTGATCGGCTCGCTGCCAGGATCGACGGCCGAGACCGATGCCACAAACCAGCTCAATGCGACCGGCAACTTCACACCGCTGACCTATCAGCTGGTCTCCGGCGGCAATGCCGCGACAGCCGGCATCTACGGCACCATCCAGGTCCACACCGACGGCAGCTATGTCTACACGCTGACCTCACCGGTGCATGGCCCGGCAACCGCCGGAACCGACACCGTCAATGCGGCCGAGAGCTTCACCTATCAAGTCACCGACGCCAACGGCAACTCCACCACCGGCACCATCAACATCGCCGTCATCGACGATGTGCCGACAGCAACCGCCGACATCGGCAACGTCAATGAAGGCGCCCTGCTGACCGTGACGGCGCGGCCGGCGTGCTGGTCAATGACGTGGCCGGCGCCGACGGCGCCACCATCGACGGCGTGCGCGCCGCCGGCGGCAACACCACGACGCCCGTATCGGGCGGTGTCGGCACCGACATTGCCGGCCTGCACGGCACACTGCATCTCAACGCCGACGGCTCCTACACCTACCAGTCGACGGCCAACAACATCGCCGCCAACACCACCGACGTGTTCGTCTACACGCTCAAGGACGGTGACGGCGATCTGTCGACGACGACGCTGACCATCAACCTGACCGATGTAACCATCACAGCACCGGCCGACAGCGACGTGACGGTCAATGAAGCCGCACTGGACCTGGTGAAGGCCGGTGCCGATCTGGCGGCCGGTACCGTAACCGGCTCGCTGCCGGCCCTGACGACCGAGACCGACGCGACCAACCAACTCAATGCGACAGGCGGCGTCGGCACGCTTCACTACCAGTTGGTCAGCGGCGGCAACGCCGCAACCGCTGGCACCTACGGCACCATACAGGTCAATGACGACGGCACTTATGTCTATACGCTGACCAAGCCGTTCGACACCTCGCCGGACGCCAACAATGGCACCAACATCGAGAGTGCAGAGAACTTTACCTATAAGGTCACCGACGCCAACGGCAACACCAGCACCGGAACCATCACCGTCAACATCGTCGACGATGTGCCCACGGCAAACGCCAACTCGGGCAACGTCAACGAAGGTGCCCTGCTGACCGTGACGGCCGCGCCGGCGTGCTGGCCAATGACGTTGCCGGCGCCGACGGCTTTGCTGCCGGCGGCGGGGTTGTGGGTGCCCGCGCCGCGTGGTGGCGACACCACGACGGCGGTGACTACGGGAGCGGGCAGCGACATCGCCGGTCTACACGGCACACTGCATCTCAACGCCGACGGCTCCTACACCTACCAGTCTACGGCCCACGGCATCAACTCCAACACCACGGACGTGTTCGTCTACACCATCAAGGACGGCGACGGCGACCTGTCGACGACAACCCTCACCATCAACCTGACCGACATCAACGATGCACCAGTTGTCGCCAACACCCAGAACTGGATGTCGAGCGACCCAGGGCAGCAAGCATTGGGCACGCCAACCTACCCCAATGGATATCCCCTTCTGGTCACAATCCCCACGGATGCGGATGGCGACAATCTCATTGTCACCGCGACGGGAACGATCCCCACCGGCACGTTCTATTTCAACGGCGTGAGCTATGTCGCCCTGACCACTGGCACCGTGCTCTACAATCCGTCCGCCAGCATCAACCTGCTGGATGACCTGGTGTACAGACCGACCACGACGGTAACCGATACGGTCAACAACAACCTGTCGCTGGACGTCTATGACGGCACTGCCCACGTCACGCAGACGGTTGGCATTCATGAAGTGCCGCCGACCAGTCTGCCCAGCGACACATCACAGATCGGCACTGGCAAGAGCCCGCTTACGTCGGGAAATGACCAGGTCACGACGCTGACCCTTTCTGCAGCCACGGTAAACGCCATAACGGCTGATCCTCACGGCGCGACGGTAGTGGTCTATACCGACTTCCAAGAGAGCCCTTTCGACACGCCTATCCCTGTATCGGAGCAGAATCCCGGCGTGTTCGGAGACAGCAGTGCAGGATCGCATCGCGAGCAAGAGGTCCAGGTCGAGATCATCATAGGCACCAACCATTTCGCGGTTGTCGAAGACGACCTGACTGCCGGAACATTCGAGCAGAGCTGGTTCTTTGATGCCGCTACCGGCCTGATGAAGGCGACGGTCAACTATGACCATGTTTTCTTGCTCGATGCCGGCGGCAACGCCACGACCACAACGCTTGCCAGCTATCTGATCGACCACCCACCGACAGCCGGCGACTCATGGACGCTGTCTTACTTCGACAACAATGGCGGTAATTACCAGGCACGCCAAGTCAGCTTCTCATTCTTCTCGCATGACCCGGGCGATCCCGGCATCACGGTGAATGGCGACGCCACATTGGCCGACCAGATCTATGGAACGTCGGGTGTCGATCATCTGTCCGGTGGAGGTGGAAACGATGTCATTGTTGGGCGAGGCGGTAATGATTTTCTCACAGGTGGAGCTGGCGCTGACACCTTCGTAATCGGTACAGGAGATTCCATCCCCGTCATAGGCGGATCCGGCAATGCCGGGACGATCTCCGGCTATGACGTCATCACCGACTTCGTCGCCGGGACCGACAAATTGACCCTGCCCGGGACGCTGGTGGCTGCGACTGCCGGCCTCGTCGACGGAGCAGGAGATTCCGTCCTGACGATCGGCGGAGACACGGTTGAGTCCCATTCGGTCACGAACGGCATCGCCAGTTTCTTCGGGACCGATGCCGGCACCTCGCCCCTGGCGATCACCACAACGTCAGGCGTGGCCGCAGCGGTCCAGTATCTTATGGGCACGGACATCGGCAATGCCGGGGCGACGCTCGCATTCACGGCAACGATCTCCGGGGTGAATCACACCTACGTCTATACCCAGACAACCGCCAGCGCCGGCGTTGGAGCGCTGGTCGATCTGCAGGGCGTCACCGTGGCGAATCTGAACACGTTGATCGGGGGATCGGTCGATCCCGTTATCCTCGACCTGAACCACAATGGCTTTACATTCTCCGACGTCAGCCACGGTGCTCAGTTCGACATGAACGGCGACGGCACCAAGGAGCAACTGGCCTGGAACACCTCGAACGACGGCATGCTGGCGGTCGACCTCAACCATGACGGCAAGATCGATGACGGCACCGAGCTGTTCACGCCGAACTTCGATGGTGGCCATTTCGCCAGCGGCGCGGCCGCACTGGCATCGCTCGACAGCAACCATGACGGCGTCATCGATCACAACGACGCGGCGTTCAGCAGCCTGCTGATCTGGAAGGACGCCAATGCTAATGGCACCAGCGACGCCGGGGAACTGTCGAGCCTCGCCGACAACGGTGTTGCCTCCATCAACACGGCAGCGCACCCCGCTGTCGGCGAAATCGACGGGCAGACCGTGACCGGCAACGGCACGTTCCAGATGGCCGACGGCACGAGCGGCAACTACATCGAGGTGGAACTCGACACATCGCTGGTTGCCCCGGCGCAGCCGTCTGTCGCCTCCGATGGTACCAGGACATTCGCCATCGGCTCGCTGGAAGTCGCCGATCTGATCGCCGACTTCCACGATGGCGCCAACGGCGACAAGATCGATCTCTCCGCGCTGCTGAAAGGTCTGGCCGGCGTAACCGATCTCGAAGCCGGCGGCTTTGTGGAGATCTCGCAGTCCTTGGCCAATGCGGCGAATGCCGAAGTCAAGGTCGACACGAATGGCGGTGGCGACAACTACCATACGGTCGCCGTGCTGGAGAACTATACGTTCCACAGCGCTGCCGAAGCGGTGAAAATACTTTACGATGACAGCCACGGCACCAAGACGGACGTGGCCTAAGGGGCGAAAGGGACGAGGTGACGAGCATGAACAGAATTTTGCGTGTGGCTTTCGGGGCCGGGCTGCTGTCGATTGTTGCGACGGGGCTGGAAGCCGCCGACATCATCGAAGGTCCGACGGGCGACTATTGCCGCGTCGTGGGGACGTCCAACCTGGTGTTGAACGACAACATCGTCGATCTCAAGGAGCAGGTGGTGAAGCTGATGGATGAATCGGTTGCCGTCGCCAACAGCCCCGAATGGATCAACTCATCCCGGCCTGCCTTCGTCTGGGCATCGGAGGCCAAGGTCGCCTGCGGCATGGCCTATGGCTATCTGAAGACGAACTACAAGGACGAAGACACGCTCAACAAATGCGAGTGTTTCCACGACCGCATGGTCGAGTACATGCACTGACCGCATGGGCCACGCCTGTTGGCCATCATGACATCAGACGGATCAATTTTATGGGCGATCGCCGCAACGATCGCCTGGCTCAGCCTTGGTCTGTTTGCCACGCTGGCCGGCGCCAACCGGCTGGGCCTTTGCCGATTGCGTGCGCCGCATGAAAGAACAGCAAGACGGCACCGCAAGTCCGCCGTAACATGAATTGAGGACCAGACCGGGAAATATCCGGCGGCAGACGGGGTGGAGCATCATGGAAGCTGTCCGGCAGGGCCGCAGTCCGCAGATTTGGGCACTCGCCCTGGCGCTCGCCATGCCCTTGTCGGGCTGCCAGTCGAAAGGCGGCGTTTCCGAAGTGCTCGATCCGGCGGCGGTCGCCGCGCCTGCGGGACAGAATGCCGGCGCCGGTTCGGCCCAGGCGAGCCAGTCGCTCGGCACCGGTTCCGCCAAAGTCACGATGCTGCTGCCCTTGTCCGCTCCCGGAACGTCAGGGGAGACCGGCCGGAAGATGCTCGACGGCGCCAAGCTGGCGATGACGGATATCGGCAATGGATTGCTGACGCTGACGATAGAGGACACGAAAGGCGACAGTGCCCAGGCCAGCAAATTGGCGGTGCAAGCCATCACGACGGGATCCAAGGTCGTCATCGGCCCGACCGAACTGCCATCGGCCCGGCATATTGCCACGCTGTCGGGATCGAAGCGGCCACCGGTTCTGGCGCTTGCCGACAATTTCGCGGGCGGCGCCGGGGTTTATGCCGTGCGCCTCAGCGAAGCCGACAGCGCCGCGGCGGGCGCCGCGGGGCTCGCTGCGAAAGGCGGCAAGAAGTTCGTATTGCTTGTCGCGGAAGGCTCGAACGCCAGTGCTGTGGAGAAGCGGGTGGCGAACGGCCTTAGCATCTATGGCGCGACGCTCGCGGTCACCGTGCCCTATTCGGCCGGCGACGGTGGCGCGAAGGCGGTCGACCAGATGGGCTCACTCGTGGACGCTCCCGACGCGGTCATCATTGCCAGCGGCGATGGCAGCCCCGCGCCGGTGCTTGCCGCCCTTAGATCAAAGGGCATTCCGGGAAAAGCAATCTCGGTCGTCGGAACGGACCGTTGGCTGGAACACCCCATGGATCCGCTGTTCGAGGGGGCATACATCGCCACGCTCGATCCAGGCGAAACCGGACCGATCGCCGACCGCTTCCGGACGACATACAACTACCCTGCCGACGTCAATGTGGCCTATGCCTATGATATGGTTGCCCTGACGGCAGGGATTGCCAGCGCGGTCGGACCCGACGGCTTCAGCAAACAGACCCTCGAAAACCCGAACGGGTTTCGCGGATCGACGGGTTTGTTCCGTTTTCGCGCTGACGGATCGAGCCAAAGGTCGATGCCATTCTACCGGATAGAAAAGGGTGCGCTCAAACTGGTTGCCAAATCGACGTCGGGTTTCTGACCGGCCGCCGGCCCGACCTTGCGCGAACGCTGCGGTGGCCTGATGAGCTGGCATGCCCGCATGGTGATCGCGATCGGGGGCCTCGAGCTCGTGCTCGGAATCGCCCTGATCATGCGGGCCGGAACCTTGCTTTCTCTCGACCGGTCGGTCCCTGCGCCATCCCTGCAAATTGCCGGCAAGCAAGCAAATCAGGCGGCCGCGGCCAATCCCGACGGACAATCGCGGGGACCCGCACGACGGATCGCCGAGAGCCTTATCGCTCCGCCGCCGGTTGACGCATCGGAAACCGAGCGGGTCGGGGCCCGGCCGCCGCTTGGAGAACTCGGCCTCGCCGTCCGCCCCAAAACACCCATGCCGCAGGACTGGCGCGAAACCCTGCTCTACCATCCGATTGCAACGTCGTCGGCGACGTTCGAAGCGATGGGGTGGAAAGTGGTCATCAGCGGGGCCCAGCATATCGGCGTCGACCAGACCTGTTCGTTTCGCGACGAGGCCTGGCCCTGCGGCCAGCGGGCGCGCGCGGCCTTCAATGCCTGGCTGCGGGGGCGCGCGCTGAATTGTTTCCTGCCGCCGGAACCCGAGCGTTTTGCCATCGCCGCACCGTGCCGGCTCGGCAAGCAGGATGTCGGAGCCTGGCTCGTCGCCAATGGCTGGGCGATGGCGCGGCCGGGCGGCATTTATGGCAAGGCGGAAGCAATTGCCCGGAATGCAGAGATGGGTGTCTTCGGGCCGCCGCGATAGGCTGGAGCCGGCAAACCGGCTTTGCTCTGGGCATGGCGAAGACGCCATTCGGCCTTTTTCCGTCAAATTGTACGATTCGGCGAAACCGAAATTACGGCAGACAGGCCTTATACCAGCCTACCGACAGGAGATTGGCCAATGACCAGATCAATGGCGACCACCACTGCCCAGCCCTGGAAGCACGTTGCATGGCTGGCATTCCTGGGAACCGCCGGGAGCCTCGGCCTTTCCCTTGGCCTCAACTACCTGCTGCTGTTCAGCGACGCGCTGACGCCATTCGCCCGCAGCATGATCACCGCGGGACTGCTGCCGGTGATCATCGGTCTGCCGCTTTTCGCGCTGATCGGCTGGAATCGGATCGAAATCCGCCGCTACCGGCAGGAACTCAACAGGTCCGGAACGTATGACAGTTTGACGGGCTGCCTGAACGGGCCGGTCTTCACGTCGATGGTTGAACGACGCGCAGCCAGGCGATCAGGGCCAGGACCACGCTCGGGCGCCTTCCTGATCATTCATCCCGAACACCTTCGCTCCATCAACATGCGCTTTGGCCTTGAATGGGGCGACGAGGCCTTGCGGCTCATCGTCTCGACCATCCAGTCGTCGGTGCGCGAGGAGGATCTGATCGGACGCATCGGCGCCTCGATGTTCGGGGTTTTCCTCTCTGGCGCGACCGAAGCGGAGGCCAAGGAGATCGGCGAGCGTATCCGCACGCGTGTCGCGCAAGTCTATTTCGCGCCAAAAGGCACCGAGGATGTCCTCGCCATCAAGGTCGGCGGCGTGATGCTGGAAAACGAGATGGAGTTCTCGGACATGTTCCGGTCCGCCGAACAGCACCTGTCCGACGCGCAGGATGAAGCCGGGTTCGAACTGACGCATCTCCACAGCTGACAACCCGCTGGGGCGCTTTGGGGGCGGCTGCTCGATTTCATGATCCCGCCCATCCACGCCCTGCTGGCGTCGGCGGCCATCCCGCTGTGGATCGGCACTACGGGGTGCTGAGTTTGATCCTCCACGGGCAGCCTTGAGGCGATATTTCTTCGTGGCACCAAGTAAGCGCTCTCGCTGCCACACAGCGCGGTGAACTCGTCCGTCGCCTGAGGCCATCCCCTAATAAAGTGGTATTGTGAGCGGGCGGACATCGAGCCCCCCGCCGCATGAGCCCTCTCTCTGCGTTCAACAATTATAACACCATGAAACAATACTGGCGCTACCGCCATTCAGGGGTATAATCAGCCGTTGTTTAGCTCAGGCTCGGCAACAGGTAGGAGGAGTAGGCCTACCGCCCCCCAGTGCAGGCCTATCCGTCGCCTCCCCCTCCGCGACGCTCCTCCTACTGGCCCTCCGAGCCGGGCCTTGAGGACAGGGGGCCGTCCTCAACCAAGGTTGCGGAGGACCTGGGCGATGTCCGTTACCGACCAAGCACTAAAATACGGCATCCTAAGTGCCAAGGAGTTGGCTCTATTGAGTCGTGCGTTCGACACGGCATGTCGTCAACGCCTGGTAGACGACCATTCGTTGGAGGCGGAAATCATAGCGGAGGAAATCGTTGCCGCATACCGACATGGGGTGAGGAGCGAGGACGAATTGATCAAGGCCGCTGGAACCTCATCACACATCGGATAGATCACGCCGCGGTGAGGAGTTTGAAGGTCAGCCGCGCTCGCGCGGAAAAGACTGGTGCTGCGAGAGAGGATTGAACTCTAGATATCTTTAATAATTTCAATGACTTACATAGCTGTTTGTAACATTGTGACGGACGTCAAAATGGACCATAACCTATTGCGTGCGTTGAACTACACCACACCGGATTGGACTACACCCCGGAGCCCTATCAGGCCATAGTCTTGGCGAAAATCCGGCCGGCCGGTATGCAAGGGCGAATTGCCGATCGCCGCCCGATATTCAGTTTTGGTGGAGATCCGGCCTTATGTGCTCGCGCACAGCGCAGCCAATGATGCCGAGTAGTCTGGCGATCTCCTGGTCCAACTTGCCATCCGAAATAGCAATCTGGAGTTTGCGCTGCCTCTCGGCCGGCGAACCCGGTAGGCCGGCGGAACTCGCCGAGGTTGCAAGTCCTAGAACCTCTTCGCTGACATCCAGCGGCTGGTCGTGGAACTACGGCCGCCGCCAGTCACGTCAACGGTGTGAAGCGGTCGGGGTCACGCGTTCGTCAAAACCCACACGAGAAGTGCGCCTTGGTCGAGGGAACTCGGCCTTTCGACGTTCGACGCGGATTAAGCGGGGCGCGACGCAGTCCGCCGCCGAGCCGGTGGCGGTTAGACGGACGGTCATCTAGCAGCACAATCACAAGCCCCAGCCCCTCGCATGGAAGGCCCATGCAGGCGACATCATCGCCGCCGCTAGACGCATGGAATCAATGCAATCGTCTACCGCTCCCGGAAAGCGCGCTGGAACGAGTCCATCAGCGGCTTGGTCAAATAAGCCAAGAACGTTCGTTCCCCGGTTGATATGAAAGTCTCCACCGGCATACCCGGATAGATCTGGTCGCGTTTGATTTGCGGTGGCAGTGGGTCGGCCATACGCAGACGCACAGTGTAGTAAGATTGTCCGGTGCTGGGCATTACCAGCCGGTCTGCAGACACGTAGAATACCTTTCCTGGGACCTTCGGGGTCGTCCTCGCATTCATTGCCGTGAACATCATGTTCGCATCTTGTCCTACCCGGACAGCGTCGATGTCTTCGGGCTTTATTTTGGCCTCGACGATCAATTCGTTCGTGGTCGGCAGAAGCTCCATCACCGCCTCACCAGCTCGGATGACACTGCCTTCTGAATTGTAGAGCGACCTAACAATGATCCCATCGGCCGGGGCCCGAATGGTCGTGCGATCAAGCACCGAACGAGCGGCTTTGATCTGCTCCTCGACATCTGCAACTTCGGCGCGGACCTTATTAAGCTCCGAGTCTGCGTCTTCAACTCGACTGGTCGTAAGCCGCTCGATTTGCTCTTTAGCCTCTACGATCTGGGTTGCCGAACTGGCGATTTGCGCCTCCAGCGATCCCGCCTGGCCAACCAATTCAGCGCTGCTGCGAAGAAGATCTGTATATTCGGAACGGTTTGTAAGCCCTTTCTCCAACAGGTTCTTCTTCCG
Organism: Mesorhizobium huakuii; assembly: GCF_014189455.1. Taxonomy (NCBI): domain Bacteria; kingdom Pseudomonadati; phylum Pseudomonadota; class Alphaproteobacteria; order Hyphomicrobiales; family Phyllobacteriaceae; genus Mesorhizobium; species Mesorhizobium huakuii. Next base: position 4,069,597 of record NZ_CP050296.1, on the reverse strand, counting down.
CTCCGTCTCCTCGTTGACGACCGTAAGTTGATTTTCCATTCCCTTTTTTTGAGCCCTTAGCCCAACAACAGCCTCCTGAAGGGCCGTCACCCGTTGCTTGAGAATCTCACCTTCGGCGGTGTAACGAGCCAGCCGAGCCCGAAATTCCTTGGCTTGTTCCCGGAAGACATCACCGAACTCGGAACCATTGGAATAGTCGGCCAGGTCGCCGGAAAATGCGATATCGTTCAGTCCATCGCGCTCCGCCTCAAGGCGGGCGATCTCAGCCTTCTGAGCAACCCATTGTTTCAGCACTCGGTTCAGTTGCGCTTCGGCCAGTGTCGGATCGAGCACGAGAAGGGCTTGACCCCGTGAGACCCTGTCTCCCTCCCGGACCCTGATGCTGCGGACTACGCCTCCTTCGAGATGCTGGATCAGAACGTTCTGTCCGGCAGCCACTATCAGGCCCGGGGCAATCATTGCTCCCGCGATAGGCGCAGTGCCGGCCCACAATCCGAATCCTAGCAAAAACACAGCCATGACCCCGTATGCCACCAACGCAATCCGGTCTGTGCGCGTGTTGACATGGTCCTGCCAGCGATATGTTCGCGGCATTATCTGCATGCCTTGGCTAGGACCCGTCATTGGCGCCTATCCTCATCAACGTGAAGAGGGCGAGGCGGAAGGGTTTGCGACGCTTCCGGCGGCTGCACTGGGCTCTGCCGTTGGGCAAGTTCGTCGAGCACTTCCTTGCTGAATCCGAAAATCTCTACTTGGCCATTGCGCAGCATGAGTATGCGATCGCATTTCCCAGCGAGAGACGGCCGGTGGGTTATGACAAGCACTGTTCTCTTCTGCGATCGAGCTTGCATGATCGCACGCTCAAGTGCGGCCTCGCCGAGGGCGTCAAGATTTGCATTTGGCTCGTCAAGAACCAGGACCTTGGGATCGCCGTAGAAGGCGCGCGCGAGCCCAATGCGTTGACGCTCGCCACCAGAGAGGCGAACGCCAGTGGGGCCGATCACAGTCGAGTATCCGTGTCTTTGACCGAGGATGAGATCATGCACCTGCGCTCGCTGTGCCGCCTCAACGATGCTTTCATTCGAGGCAACCGGGTCGAAACGGGCAATGTTCTGGCCGATTGTGCCTGGGAACAGTTCCACGTCTTGCGGAAGATAGCCGATGTGCCGACCAAGTTCCTCTGGATCCCAGTTTCGAACTTCGCCACCGTCGATCCGGATCGAACCCGAGCGAGGCTCAATGGCACCGACTATGAGGCGTGCCAGCGTCGATTTTCCAGCTTGGGAAGGCCCGACAATAGCAATTGCTTCACCGGCTGCGGCCTCAAAGCTCACCCGCTTTATTAGGGGTAACGAGCCGTCGACCGAGCCGGGAACCTGATACACAACCTGGTCAACGGTCAACGTCCCTTTAGCGGGCGGGAGTGCCACTTGATCCCGATTGGGGGCATTGCTAGCCGCGATCGAAAGTCTCTTCCATGCCAGATTTGCTTCGACAATTTGCCGCCAGCTTCCAATTATCTGGTCAAGAGGCTGCAACGCACGGGCTGCAACCATCGAGGACGCAAATATCATACCCGCTGTAATTTCGTTGTGCAGAACCAAATAGGCGCCGACACCCAATATAGCGATTTGCAGGCCCGTTCGCGTCGCTCTGGAGATACCGCTATACAACGCATTGATACGAGCAACCCGATCCGAGGCGTGCAGGAAACCGGAGAAACCGGTTCCCCAGAATTCGATTGCATTAGACACCATGCCAAGCGCGCGGATTGTCTCGAAGTTTCGTGAAAAGGCCTGAGCCGAATTCATTGCGGCGGCAAGGTTCTCTGCCGCCCCTCTACTCGGATTTGAACTCGCGGCTTGGTTGAGCACCGCGATGGCAACCATAAGAATCGCTCCGGCTGCGGTCACCAGGAACAGCAAAGGATGAATGAAGTAGAGTAGCCCCACGAAGATTAGCCCAAACGGTAAGTCAAAGAGGAAAAAGATGGTCCGCGAGGCGATTATACCTCGCACGGTGGCCAGGTCGCGCAAAGATTGGACATCGCCAAGCCCCGCCCGCGGTCCATTCATCGCTGCGAGAAAGGATGTCGAGCCCAACCTCACATCGAGCCTCGCAGCGAGTCGGCTCGCATACATACCCCGCAGGACCTCAAGAACTGCAAACAATAGAATGGACGACACCGCAATTATACTTAGATATATTAACGTATTTATATTAGCCGCAGGTAGAACCCTGTCATAGATTTGAACCATGTATAACGGGATAACTAGGAGTAACGCGTTGATGACTGCCGAGAACAGGCCCATCTCAATCACGCTCTTGGACATCACGTTTGTATTTTTATTGCGTGGCTTATCCAAATTTGCTTCCCCCTAAAGCTGCCTCGAAGGTCACTATGTCGCCGGAAGCTTTTGCTCCATCGACTTGACTCCGTAGAAAGCGATGGAAGCCGCCTGTCTCCCCTAGAGCCTGACGCTCACGACTGGAGCTTCGTCATCGTTTGCTTAGCACAGCTCATGGAGTCGCTCGGCATGTCCAAGGCAGCCAGTGCGGCCGTTCCTATGACTCGCACGTTCGCAGCTGTGGGCGACTCTCGAGTCCAGTGTTCGAGAAAATGGCGCAAGCTCGTGTTCTCCTCTCGACTCTTCGCAATATTAGTGCTTTCTTAATTAACTCCGATGGGACATACATTGCAATGCGCTCGATATGCAACGATTTGCGTATTCTGCTCGAGGCAGTTGCTTTTGCCCGGGCCGCAGGCCCCTACGGACATCGCGGCCGGCCCGCCGATAAAAGTTTAGGGCGCCCTCCCAACTGGCAAATATCTAACGGCATAAATCTCGCGGAGGTCTTGAGCGGCTCCTAGCTTGGATTTCAGCTGCCTTACAGCTGCCGATTTCAAGCAAAAAACGGGAGGACGCCATGCCATCAAAAACTCTTACGACCGCCAACGATACTGTTACCTTCAACGGATCGAGCTCGAACACGGTTTTTGGGACGATCGGCGCGGGCGCGACGCTGAATAGCGGCGATCGCCTCACCGGCGGCACCGGCATTGACACGCTTAGCATCTCTGGGTCGGGATCGTTCGATCTCAACAGCTTGGCAACCTTCACCGGCTTTGAAAACGTCAATCTCACCGGCACCGGGGAGAGCCTGACCCTGAAGAATGGTCAGAACCTCACAGTGAATGCAGGCAGCGGCAATACGGTTACCCTCGGGACCGGCAATGACACGGTGACTTTCACGGGCGGCTCGAACACGGTGAACGCGACGATCGGCGCGGGTGCCACACTCAACAGCGGTGATCGCCTCACCGGCGGCAGCGGCGCCGACACGCTTAGCATCTCCGGATCGGGATCATTTAACCTCAACAGCCTGGCGACATTCACCGGCTTCGAAAACATCAATCTCACCGGCACCAGCGAGAGCCTGACCCTGAAGAATGGTCAGAACCTCACCGTGAGTGGCGGCATTGGTAACGCCGTGACGCTCGGGACCGGTAACGACACCGTCGCTTTCACCAGCGGCTCGAACACGGTGAACGCGACGATCGGCGCGGGTGCCACACTCAACAGCGGTGATCGCCTCACCGGCGGCAGCGCTACCGACACGCTGGTGATTTCCGGCGCAGGTTCTATCGATCTCAACAGCCTGGCAACCTTTACCGGCTTCGAAAACATCAATCTCACTGGCACCGGCGAGAGCCTCACCCTGAAGAACGGTCAGAACCTGACGGTCGCCGCCGGCAGCGGCAATACGGTGACCCTGGGGACCGGCAATGACACGATCGCCTTCACCGGCGGCACGAACACGGTCAACGCGACGATCGGCGCTGGCGCGACGCTGAACGGTGGGGATCGCCTCACCGGCGGCAGTGCCACCGATAGCCTCAATATTTCCGGGTCTGGCTCGTTCGACCTCAATAGCCTGGCTACCTTCACCGGCTTCGAAAACATCAATCTCTCCGGCAGCGGCGAGAGCCTGACGCTGAAGAACGGTCAGAACCTGACGGTCGCCGCCGGCAGCGGCAATACGGTTACCCTGGGGACCGGCAATGACACGGTCGCCTTCGCCGGCGGCACGAACACGGTCAACGCGACGATCGGCGCGGGTGCCACACTCAACAGCGGTGATCGCCTCACCGGCGGCAGCGGCGCCGACACGCTTATCATCTCCGGATCGGGATCATTTAACCTCAACAGCCTGGCGACATTCACCGGCTTCGAAAACATCAATCTCACCGGCACCGGCGAGAGCCTGACCCTGAAGAATGGTCAGAACCTCACCGTGAGTGGCGGCAGTGGTAACGCCGTGACGCTCGGGACCGGTAACGATACCGTCACTTTCACCAGCGGCTCGAACACGGTCAACGCGACGATCGGCGCGGGTGCCACACTCAACAGCGGTGATCGCCTCACCGGCGGCATCGGCACCGACACGCTCAGCATCTCCGGTGCAGGTTCGGTCGACCTCAACAGTCTGACGACCTTTTCCGGCTTCGAAAATGTCAATCTCACCGGCACAGGCGAAAGTCTTATACTGAAGAATGGGCAAAACCTGACGGTCAACGCGGGTATCGGAAATACCGTGACGCTTGGGACTGGGAACGACACGGTCGCTTTCGTTTCTGCCACCAACACGGTGAACGCGACGATCGGCGCAAGCGCGACGTTGAACAGTGGAGATAGCCTCTCGGGTGGCATCAACTCCGACTTGCTCAACATCTCGGGGTCGGGGTCATTTGACCTGAACACCCTGGCTAGCTTCACCGGCTTCGAGACCATACTTCTGACCGGCAGCGGCAAAAGCCTGACCCTGAAGAACGGTCAGAACCTGACGGTCGCCGCCGGCAGCGGCAATACGGTTACCCTCGGGACCGGCAATGACACGGTGACTTTCACGGGCGGCTCGAACACGATAAACGCGGCAATCGGGGCGGGCGCGACCCTGAATATTGGTGATGCCCTCGCCGGCGGCAGCGGCGCCGACACGCTCAGCATCTCCGGATCGGGATCATTTAACCTCAACAGCCTGGCGACATTCACCGGCTTCGAGAACATCAATCTCACCGGCACCAGCGAGAGCCTGACCCTGAAGAATGGTCAGAACCTCACCGTGAGTGGCGGCAGTGGTAACGCCGTGACGCTCGGGACCGGTAACGATACCGTCACTTTCACCAGCGGCTCGAACGCGGTGAACGCGACGATCGGCGCGGGTGCCACGCTCAACAGCGGTGATCGCCTCACCGGCGGCAGCGCTACCGACACGCTGGTGATTTCCGGCGCAGGTTCTATCGATCTCAACAGCCTGGCAACCTTTACCGGCTTCGAAAACATCAATCTCACTGGCACCGGCGAGAGCCTCACCCTGAAGGACGGTCAGAACCTGACGGTCGCCGCCGGCAACGGCAATACGGTGACGCTGGCAGCAGGCGACAACGGAGTGACTATCACGCTTGCGGGTAGCAGCGATACGATCAACGTCTCCGGCAACAGCGACACGTTGAACCTGTCGGGCGCACACGACGTCGTCGCGGTCACTGGCACCAGCGATACGATCAACTTCTCCGGCGCCGGCTCCTCAAGCGGCCTCAAGAGCGACAGCGATCTGACGGTCACGGCCAGCAGCACGAATGTGAACATCAGCGGCAGCGGTCACTCGATCATATTGTCCGGCGACAACGACACCATCAGCATGGCTGGCGCCGTCAACAGCACGATGTATCTGAATGGCACCGGCGACAACGTCACGCTGGCGAACTCGACCGGTGTCACCTTGGAGGGCGACAATCAAACCCTTTCTGTCTCCTCCACTGGCAGTGTCACCGGCGCAACCGTCACCGTGGCCGGTGCCCACGACAACGTGACCGTCACCGGGCAGTTCTCCGATCCGTGGGGCGTGATCGTCTCTGGAACGAACGATTCCGTTACCATCAACGGCAGCTCACCGATCCACCTTGTCTCCGACAACACCGGCGCAACGCTGGCCGCCACCAACAGCGTCATCACCATTGGAACAGGTCCTCTCCCCGGCACCGGTTCCAACGACACCGTTGCTTTGACGGGCAGCAGCGACACGGTAAACCTCTCGGGGAATAACGACACATTGAACCTGTCGGGCGGCGATCATGTGGTGACCGTCACTGGGGCCCACGACACGATCAACGTCGCGGGCACCAATGCAAGCCTGACGATTTTGGGCACGGCCGACAGCGTAAACCTGATTGCCGCCGGCACAACTTTCCATCTCACTGCTGATAACACCTTTGTGCAGACCTATTATCCAGGCGGCGGCGATACGGTGAGCATTGCGGGGAACGGTAACACTCTCTCCCTGCACAATAACAACGATACTTTGGCGGTCTCCGGAAACGGAACGTCCGTTGATTTTGGCGATAGCCATGGCACCACCGTATCGATAGTGGGCGACAACAGCTCGGTCGGATTTGGCTTCTATTCGACGTATGACACTGCCAACATTAACGGCAACAACTCGATCGTGAATGTGGACTGCCAGGCCAGCGACACGATCAATATCACCGGATCCAATAGTTCGGTGACGCTCGCATACGGCAACGGCCACGTGGTGGCGTTCGGTGCGGGCTCGGATAACAGCGTCACACTCGGAGCGGGCAGCGCGACGGTCAGTTTCTTGAGCGGCACCAACACGGTGTTCGCGACGGCGTCGACTTTGAACAGCGGCGACAGTCTGACCGGAGGCAGCGGCATTGACACGCTGACTCTGGGAGGTGCCGGTAGCTTTGACCTGAGCACTTTGGCCCACTTCAGCGGCTTCGACGATATTGACCTGGCGACCAATGGAGCAACCTCGCTTACCCTTTCCGGTGCGTTCAGCGGGACGCTCCACACCACCGGCTTCGGCAATGAGACGCTGACGTTCAATGCGGGCACTGTTGCGGCTCACATCGGGGCCGGATCCTTCAACCATGTTTATCTGGGCTCGGGCTCGACCACAATTTACGACGACCAAAGTGGGCTTGGTCATATCGGCCTTTACTATCTTTCGAGCGGGTCGGCCACGATCTACGACCAAGGCACTGACAACTTCTTCCTTTCGACCGGCACGTATCAAATCTATAGTTCCAATAATGCCAACAGCGCCTATGTCGCCGTTGATCCTTCACAATTCCACGCGGGAGATATCATCCAGGGCAGCGGGAATTCGAGTGGCAGCGTCCAGGTTTATGGCGGAAATGGTGTCTACGATCTTTCGGGGACCACGATCAGTGGCGTTCCAGATCTATATCTTCTGAATGGCGCGGTTGTTGCCGCGGAAGGCGCCATATCTCAATTCAATGAATTCATTGGATCAGGTGAGGTGCAAGCCTCGGGGACCAGCGTGGATCTTTCCGGCAAGACCGTCGCCACTGACGTCCACTTCACCAGCACCAATGCCACCGGCACCACCTTTACGGTGTCGAGCGCTGCAACCGCCTTCCAGATTAACGGCGGTCTTGGTCAAGACACGATCGCAGCCAATGGCTTCGACTTCACGGCCGCCCAGCGTGACGCAATCCTCGCCCAAGGGTCGATAGAGATCCTCGTCGACGGCACCGGCCGATACATAAATCTGACGCCGGCAAACGATGTCATACCTGTATCCTCAGCCGATACGACGGTTTTTGGCAACGCGCTGACGCTCAATTCAGGTGATCAACTCACCGGCGGCAGCGGCATTGACACGCTGGTGCTTTCCGGGTCGGGATCATTCGACCTCAACAGTCTCGCGGCCTTTAGTGGCTTCGAAAACGTCAATCTCACCGGCACGGGTGAAAGCCTGACCCTGAAGAACGGGCAGAACCTAGCTGTCAACGCCGGCAGCGGCAACACGGTGACGCTGGGAACCGGCGACAATGGAGCTACGGTCTCGGTGTCTGGCGGCAGCGGCGCGGTCAACGTTGGCGGCGCCAACGATACGGTGTCGGTCTCAGGTGACAATGAGACGGTGAACGTCTCTGGCAGCAACGATACGGTGTCGATGACGGGCATCGGTGATGTGTTGCACTTCACGACTTACAACACCAACCTGGCAGTGACGGCGACCAACGCCACCCTCTATGCCGACGGCTACCAGGGAGCCAGCCAGACGATGAGCGTCACTGGCGACAACAACTCAACCACAATCTCCGGTTGGGGCGACGTTGTCAGCGTAACGGGCAGCAATAATTCGGTGTTGGTCGGCGGCAACTACGAGACCGCGAGCGTCACCGGAGACCACAACCACATTTCCACGGACACCAACTATGGGTCCGTGACACTCACCGGCAACTATGGAAGCATCTCCCTTGACATCTACTCTCACTTCAACACCGCCACCTTGGTCGGCGACAATGGCAGCCTTACCGTAGACGGCTCATCCAACACTGCAAACGTCACCGGCAACAGCGACGTGGTGAACCTGCAGGCCGACGGTGACGTTGCGAACGTAACCGGCAACAACGACACCGTGAACGTCTCTGGCGGCAGCGACACATTGAACCTGTTGGGCGCGCACGACGTTATCGCGGTCACCGGCAGCAGCGATACGCTCAACTTCTCGGGCACCGGCTCGTCGAGCGGCCTCAAGAGTGACAGCGACCTCACAATCACTGCCAGCAGCACGAATGTGAACATCAGCGGCAGCGGTCACTCGATCGTCATGGCGGGCAACAACGACACCGTCAGCATGGCGGGCGCCTCCTTCAGCACATTGTATCTGAATGGCACCGGCGACAACGTCGCGCTGGCGAACTGGACGGGTGTCACCCTGGAGGGCGACAATCAAACCCTGTCGGTCTCCTCCAATGGCAGTGTCACCGGCGCGACCGTCACAGTGGCCGGTGCCCACGACAACGTGACCGTCACCGGACAATTCTCCGACCCGTGGGGCGTGATCGTCTCAGGGACCGACGATTCGGTTACCATCAACGGCAGCTCACCGATCCACCTCGTCTCCGACAACACCAGCGCAACGCTGGCCGCCAGCAGCAGCGTCATCACCATTGGAACAGGCCCCCTCCCCGGGACGGGCTCCAACGACACCGTCACTTTGACGGGTAGCAGCAACACGGTGAACCTCTCGGGCAACAACGACACGCTGAGCCTGTTCGGGACGAACGACAGCGTCACGCTGGGCGGGACCAACGACAAGCTGGTCTTCGGATCGAACAGCGCGAACCTGGGCGTGACGTCCACCAACAACACCATTCAGCTGACTGGCGGTGACGACGTGGTGACGATTGCGGGTGACAACAATGCCGTCGCCTTCACCGCCAGCAATACAAGCCTGACGCTGACCGCCAGCAATGGCCTGAATGCCTATCAGGTCAACAATTCGATCGATCTCCTGGGCAGCAACGACAGTGTGACCCTGGCCACCCACAACGAGAGGGTGAACGTCATAGGTGACAACAACACCGTCGTGGTTGCCCAACCCGGAGGCGACAGTGGAAACATCGTGCAGGTCAATGGGGCCAACGATACCGTCACCGTCAACGGCGATTACAGCTCGGTTGGCGTCAATGGCAGCAGTGACTTCGTGACCGTGACCGGCAGCTATGGAAGTGTGTCTGTAAACGGAACGGACAACCTTGTAGTGGTGAGCGGCTACTCAGGCACCGGCCTTGCCGGAAACGGCAACGTTCTCGTGCAAGGTAGTGGGCCAGTCAGCTACGCGAGAAGCCAAGCTGGACTAAGCCTCACCGCAAGCAACGATGGCGTCACGACAAGCGACAACACCACCCTGACCCTGTTGGGGAACAACGACAGCGTCACGCTGGGCGGGACCAACGATACCGTAAACATCTCAGGATCGAATAATACGGTTGTAATGACCGGTAACGAGGGTTTTGTATCATTTTCTGGTGCAGGATCTAACAACAATGCCGTGACGCTTGGCACGGGCGTGGACACCGTGAGCTTCGCCGGCGGCACGAACACCGTCAACGCGACGATCGGCGCTGGCGCGACGCTGAACGGCGGGGACAGTCTGGCGGGCGGCAGCGGTGCCGAGACGCTGGTGCTCTCCGCGGCGGGATCGTTCGACCTCAACACCCTTGCGGCCTTCAGCGGCTTCGAAAACATCAATCTCACAGGCACCGGCGAAAGCCTGACCCTGAGGAATGGTCAGAACCTCACGGTCAACGCTGGCAGCGGCAACACGGTGACGCTGGCAGCAGGCGACGACGCCGTTACCGTCTCTGTGTCCGGCAGCGGGGATGCGATCAACATCCACGGCTCCAATGATACGGTATCGATCATAGGCAACAACAACACCGTGGAGACATCGACCTATCCTGGTGGCGCCGAGGTAGGGAATATCACAGGAAATAGCAACAGCCTTACGCTACACAATAATTTTGACAATTGGACAATTGCTGGAAATGGAACGGCCGTTGATTTTGGCGATGGCCATGTTGCAACTGTATCCGTAGTTGGTGACAACAGTTCTATCGGATTTGGTTTTTATTCGACATATGACACCGTGAACATCACCGGCAACAACACGACCGTTAACGTGGAGTGCCAGGCCAGCGACACAGTCAACATCACGGGATCCAATAGTTCGGTCACCCTCGGATATGGCCATGATCACGTGGTGTCGTTCGGAGCTGGTTCGGACAACAGCGTAACGTTTGGAGGTGGTAGCGGGACGGTCAGCTTCACGAGTGGAACCAACACGGTATTCGCTACGCCCTCCTCCTTCGACAGCAGCGACAGCCTCACCGGCGGCAGCGGCACCGACACGCTCAGCATCTCCGGGTCTGGCACCGTAGACCTCAACAGCCTGGCGCACTTCAGCGGCTTCGAAGAGATTGACCTGGCGAGCAATGGAGCAACCTCGCTTACCCTTTCCGGTGCGTTCAGCGGGACGCTCCACACCACCGGCTTCGGCAATGAGACGCTGACGTTCAATGCGGGCACTGTTGCGGCTCACATCGGGGCCGGATCCTTCAACCATGTTTATCTGGGCTCGGGCTCGACCACAATTTACGACGACCAAAGTGGGCTTGGTCATATCGGCCTTTACTATCTTTCGAGCGGGTCGGCCACGATCTACGACCAAGGCACTGACAACTTCTTCCTTTCGACCGGCACGTATCAAATCTATAGTTCCAATAATGCCAACAGCGCCTATGTCGCCGTTGATCCTTCACAATTCCACGCGGGAGATATCATCCAGGGCAGCGGGAATTCGAGTGGCAGCGTCCAGGTTTATGGCGGAAATGGTGTCTACGATCTTTCGGGGACCACGATCAGTGGCGTTCCAGATCTATATCTTCTGAATGGCGCGGTTGTTGCCGCGGAAGGCGCCATATCTCAATTCAATGAATTCATTGGATCAGGTGAGGTGCAAGCCTCGGGGACCAGCGTGGATCTTTCCGGCAAGACCGTCGCCACTGACGTCCACTTCACCAGCACCAATGCCACCGGCACCACCTTTACGGTGTCGAGCGCTGCAACCGCCTTCCAGATTAACGGCGGTCTTGGTCAAGACACGATCGCAGCCAATGGCTTCGACTTCACGGCCGCCCAGCGTGACGCAATCCTCGCCCAAGGGTCGATAGAGATCCTCGTCGACGGCACCGGCCGATACATAAATCTGACGCCGGCAAACGATGTCATACCTGTATCCTCAGCCGATACGACGGTTTTTGGCAACGCGCTGACGCTCAATTCAGGTGATCAACTCACCGGCGGCAGCGGCATCGACACGCTGGTGCTTTCCGGGTCGGGATCATTCGACCTCAACAGTCTCGCGGCCTTTAGTGGCTTCGAAAACGTCAATCTCACCGGCACAGGCGAAAGCCTGACCCTAAGGAATGGTCAGCATCTCGCCGTCAACGCAGGAAGCGGCAACTCGGTGACGCTGGCGACCGGCAATGATGGTGTTGCGGTCTCGGTGTCCGGTAGCGGCAACGCGGTCACCGTTGGCGGCACCAGCGATACAGTAACAGTGGCAGGCGATCATGAGACCGTGACCGTCTCAGGAGCGAATGACAGCCTCACTCTTACGGGCACAGGAAACGTTGTCACCTTCTTGTCCTCGGGGACAACCTTCCATCTTAACGCTGACAACGCCTTGTTTCGGACATTACATCTGGGAAGCGGCAATGTAGTTAGCATTACGGGAGATGGAAACAACCTCAGCATTGGAAACAACTCCGACACGATAACCGTTACCGGCGACAATACTAATCTTGATTTTGGCTCCAGCCATCTCGCGACTGTTTCCATAGTAGGAGACAATTCATCTGTTTTATTTGGCTATTATGCCTCTTTAAACTCTGTCAATATTTCCGGAAACAATGCGGTCGTTCAAATTGATTGTCAAAGCGACGACGCGGTCAACATCACTGGATCTAACAGTTCGGTGAACATCTCGTATGGCAATAATCACGTAGTATCATTCGGAGCAGGATCAAACAATAATAGCGTCACACTTGGGCCTGGCAATGCGACCGTCAGCTTCGCGAGTGGAAGCAATACGTTGTTCGCTACACCGCAGACACTAAACGCCGGGGATCGCCTCACCGGCGGCGGCGGTATCGACACTCTCAGCATCTCCGGGTCGGGATCGTTCGACCTCAACAGCCTTGCGGCTTTCAGCGGATTCGAAAACTTCAATCTCACCGGCACAGGCGAAAGCCTTGCCTCGAGGAATGGGCAGAACCTGGCCGTCAATGCAGGCAGCGGCAATATCGTGACGCTAGGAGCAGGCGACAATGGAGTGACTATCACGCTTGCGGGTAGCAGCGATACGATCAACGTCTCGGGCAACAGCGACACGCTGAACCTTTCGGGCGCGCACGATGTCGTCGCGGTCACCGGCAGCAGCGATACGATCAACTTCTCCGGCGCCGGCTCCTCAAGCGGCCTCAAGAGCGACAGCGATCTGACGGTCACCGCCAGCAGCACGAATGTGAACATCAGCGGCAGCGGTCACTCGATCATATTGTCCGGCGACAACGACACCATCAGCATGGCCGGCGCCATCAACAGCACGATGTATCTGAATGGCAGCGGCGACAACGTCGCGCTGGCGAACTGGACGGGTGTCACCCTGGAGGGCGACAATCAAACCTTGTCGGTTTCCTCCACCGGCAGTGTGACAGGCGCAACCGTCACCGTCGCCGGCGCCCACGACAACGTGACCGTCACCGGACAGTTCTCCGATCCGTGGGGCGTGATCGTCTCTGGAACCAACGATTCCGTTACCGTCAACGGCAGCTCACCGATCCACCTTGTGTCCGACAACACCGGCGCAACGCTGGCCGCCAGTAACAGCGTCATCACCATCGGGGCAGGTCCTCTCCCCGGCACCGGTTCCAACGATACTGTCACCGTCGCCGGCACCCACGACCATGTCAACGTGACAGGCAACAATGACGCCGTCACGGTAGGCACCTACTATGACAATGCCGACGCCAACGAGGTTCACGTCAGCGGCAGCAACGACAGCCTGGTATTTGAGGGCGGATTCAACAACACCATCAGCATGGAAGGCGCCACTGACCAGCTGCTGGTGAGCGGCTTCTACAACACCGTCAACATCTTCGGCACCGATGGCACCTCAAGGCTCTATGGCTACGGACACACGGTCTCGGTCTCTTCAAGCAACACGACGCAGACCCTCTATGCCTACAACGACCAGATCGGCGTCAGCGGAAACGGTCTCACGCTGAACTTCATTACAGACCCCAACCCGGGCAACCCGTCCGGTAGCAACCATCTCACGGTCACCGGCTCCGGCGATACCATCTCGCTCGTCGGGCCGCAGAACACCGTGGACGTGTCGGGCAACAGTGATAACATCCTTCTTTCTGGGGCTGACAACACCGTCAATCTGCTTGGCGCCAATACAGCCATTCGGGTGGGATCACCAGATACCGGATTGAATCACGTATCCGGCTTTACGTCGGGCGACATTTTCCAATTCGATCACGCTAAATACGGCGGAGGTCTTGCGAGCGGGGGCGCTGACATTGGAATATTAGACGCATCTCATTTCGTTGCAAACGATACGGGATCGACTAATACAAACCAAGTTTTCTGGTTTAACACTGCCAATGACGTTCTTTACTATGACGCGGACGGCAGTGGGTCTGGTCAAGCTTTGGCGATCGTCGCGATGGATAGCGGGCATGTGCTTGAGTATTCCGACCTAGCCGTCGCGTGAGATTCGGGACCTCGCCTAGGCGAGGTTCAGCGAGACCCGTGTAGCTCTTGGGAGGAGACCGCCTTCAGAATGGTTGGTCGCTTGTTGCCTGTCCATCCGTTCGGATCGGCAAGAGGATTGAACTCTGTCTTTCTGTAATAAAATCAACTGTTTATGACGACGTTGTAACGATGTGACGCCCCGCAAAATGACCCCTGTGACGCCCCAAGGCGCATTTTGATAGTCTCGGCTGGCTATTTGTGGTGGAAGAAGCGGGTAGCGGCCCACAATGATGAATTGTTCGCCTGCCGCAACGGCGCGGCGCTCGCCAAGTGCGATCTCGTGCTGCAGGACAGCGACAGCGCCTGGCAACATCTTCAGGGCTGTCCGGTAGTCGGGACCGAGCGCTTTTCGCAACTCGGCCTTCCCGATGTATGGCCGGAGCTCTTTCGGAACGACAAGCCGCGCGAAATAACGGCCGTCGCGATTCAGGAGATTTCGAACACGGCCTGTCATCAATTCCATCCGATTTGTTACGGCATTTGTAACATCAGAATGGACGTAAACCCTTGTATGTCAAGGGATCCAATGATTTCAATGGGATAGACTGGTGCTGCGAGAGAGGATTGAACTCTCGACCTCTCCCTTACCAAGGGAGTGCTCTACCACTGAGCTACCGCAGCCGCTGATGGCGGGGCTTCTGCCATATCGAACCGGCAAGCGCAAGGCCAAGAACAACGCTTCTGTGAAAGCCTTTGCCGGATAGCTTTCAATGACATGGCGGCGCCACAATGTTGGCTATCCCTGAACGGCAGGTTTGGCCGGTCGCCGGCCGGGACGGGACGATGAGCGACAAGACGATATCACCGAAAAAGGGCGGCACGGACCGCAAGGACCGGCTCGCCGAGCAGTTGCGCGCCAATCTGCAGAAGCGCAAGGCGCAATCGCGCTCGCGCCGTACGGGTGAAGCCGACCAAAGGCCGGACGGGCTCGGTTCGGCCAAGGAAATACAGAAAGATTAACTCAAATCGGCCACTCTTGGCCCGGATGCTTGGAAATCCTATTTCTTGAACCGGACCGGCCAATGGTCTAGACGGGCCGATACTCAAACGATTGAAGCGGCCTTTTTGGCCGAGAGGGACGTTCTCCAATGGATCGCATCAGAATTGTCGGAGGCAACAAGCTCTCCGGAAGCATTCCGATTTCGGGCGCGAAAAATGCCGCTTTGCCCTTGATGATCGCCTCGCTTTTGACAGACGACACGCTGACGCTGGAAAACGTGCCGCATCTGGCCGATGTCGAGCAGCTGATCCGCATCCTCGGCAATCACGGCGTCGATTACTCGGTCAATGGCCGCCGCGAGAAGCAGAATGAAGGCTATTCGCGCACCATCAACTTCTCCGCCCGCAACATCGTCGACACGACGGCGCCTTACGAGCTGGTGTCGAAGATGCGGGCGTCATTCTGGGTGATCGGGCCGCTGCTGGCCCGCATGGGCGAGGCCAAGGTGTCGCTGCCCGGCGGCTGCGCCATCGGCACGCGCCCGGTCGACCTGTTCCTCGAGGGCCTGCAGGCGCTTGGCGCCGATCTCGACGTCGACACCGGCTATGTCATCGCCAAGACCAAGAATGGCCGCCTGGTCGGCAACCGCTTTGTGTTCCCGAAAGTCTCGGTCGGTGCCACCCATGTGCTGATGATGGCGGCCTCGCTGGCCAAGGGCGAGACGGTGCTGGAAAACGCCGCCTGCGAGCCCGAAATCGTCAACCTCGCCGAATGCCTCAACGCCATGGGCGCCAGGATTTCCGGTGCCGGCACCCCGACCATCACCATCGATGGCGTCGAATCGCTGTCGGGTGCGCGCGTGCGCGTCATCCCCGACCGCATCGAGACCGGCACCTATGCCATGGCGGTCGCCATGACCGGCGGCGACGTCGTGCTCGAAGGTGCGCGGCCGGAGCTGTTGCAGACCGCGCTCGACGTGATTTCGCAGACGGGTGCCGAGATCACCCAGACCAATTCCGGCATCCGCGTGAAGCGCAACGGCGCCGGCATTTCGCCGGTCGACGTGACGACCGCGCCGTTCCCGGCCTTCCCGACCGATCTGCAGGCGCAGTTCATGGGCCTGATGACCATGGCAAAGGGCAAGTCGCGCATCACCGAGACGATCTTCGAAAACCGCTTCATGCATGTGCAGGAACTCGCCCGGCTCGGCGCCCACATCACGCTTTCAGGCCAGACGGCGATCGTCGACGGCGTGGCGAAGCTGAAAGGCGCGCCGGTCATGGCCACCGATCTGCGCGCTTCCGTCTCGCTGGTCATCGCCGGCCTCGCCGCCGAAGGCGAGACCACGGTCAACCGCGTCTACCATCTCGACCGTGGCTTCGAGCGGCTGGAGGAAAAACTGTCCAATTGCGGCGCGGTGATCGAGCGGATTTCCGCCTGACGATCGGACGGCAGCCGCGTCAGACGGAGACTGCCCGTACCGCCTTCAACCCCCTGCCAATACCGCAAAACCCGAGGCGATTGCTTCGGGCGGCGGTCGTGTCGCGGTTGCGCCGGCCGGAAAGACCGCCTAACAGAAGGCTGAAACCAACCTTAGGTGCAAATTCCGCATGGCCCTCAAGCTTATCGCGCTCGACGACCAGGACCTGAGCATCGTTTCGGCTCATGTCCAGGACGCCGTCTTGAAAGTCAGCGACCTCGAATACCTGCCTGCGGCCAAACGTTTCGTGCTGACCATGAACCGTTTCGTCTGGGAGGCGAAGTCAGGCCTGTTTCGGCAGCACAATGAGCGGCGGCAGGCCGTGCTGCATTTCGACCGGGTGCTGGGCGCCAAGACCAATGGCATCGCCCGTAACAAGCCGGCCGAGGTGCTGTCCCTGCTGGCGATCAGCTTCATCGAGATCAGCAAGCCGGCCGGCATCGTCGAGCTGATCTTTTCGGGCGGCGGCACCATCATGCTCGATGTCGAGTGCATCGAGGCCCGCCTTGCCGACATAGGCGGCGCGTGGGAAGCCACGTCACGTCCTGTCCACAAGGCTTGACCGTCGATGGCCATCACGCTTCGCCAGTCTGACGCCGATTTCGAGCAACGTTTTGCCGCCTTCCTCACGACCAAGCGGGAAGTGTCGGCCGATGTCGACGCCGTGGTGCGCGACATTATCGCGCGCGTCCGCGCCGAGGGCGACAAGGCATTGATCGACTACACGCAGAAATTTGGCGGCGGCGACCTCGGCACGCTGGGCATCGCCGTCTCCAGGGACGACATTGCCAGAGCCTACACCGAGGCCGATCCGCGGACAGTCGAAGCGTTGCATTTCGCGCGCGACCGTATTCGCTCGCATCACGAGCGGCAGAAGCCCAGGGATGATCGTTACACGGATGCCGCCGGCGTCGAACTCGGCTGGCGCTGGACGGCGATCGAGGCGGTCGGGCTCTACGTGCCGGGCGGCACGGCGAGCTACCCCAGCTCGGTGTTGATGAACGCCGTGCCGGCCAAGGTCGCCGGCGTCGAGCGCATCGTCATCGTGGTGCCGGCGCAGCAAGGCATTATCAATCCGCTGGTGCTGGTGGCAGCCGATATCGCCGGCGTCTCGGAGATCTACCGCGTCGGCGGCGCGCAAGCGATCGCAGCACTTGCTTACGGCACGGAGACGATAAAGCCGGTCGCCAAGATCGTCGGCCCCGGCAATGCCTATGTCGCGGCGGCCAAGCGCCAGGTGTTCGGCACCGTCGGCATCGACATGATCGCCGGCCCTTCGGAAGTGCTTGTCGTCGCCGACGGCAGCAATGACCCGGATTGGATCGCCGCCGATCTTTTGGCGCAGGCCGAGCATGACGTCTCGTCACAGTCGATCCTGATCACCGACGATCAGGCCTTCGGCAAGGCGGTCGAAGCCGCCGTCGAACGTCAGTTGCAGAGCCTGCCGCGCGCCGAGACGGCTGCCGCAAGCTGGCGCGATTTCGGCGCGGTGATCCTGGTGCCGGCAATCGAAAAGTCGCTGCCGCTGGTCGACCGCATCGCGGCCGAACATGTCGAGCTGGCCATCGATGACGCCGAGGGCTTCCTGGCGAAAATGCGCAATGCCGGCGCCGTCTTTCTCGGCCGGCATACGCCGGAAGTCATCGGCGACTATGTCGGCGGCTCCAACCACGTGTTGCCGACGGCGCGCTCGGCGCGCTTCTCGTCCGGTCTGTCTGTGCTCGACTTCGTCAAGCGCACCTCGATCCTCAAGCTCGGGCCGGAGCAGCTGCGCGTGCTGGCGCCGGCGGCGATCGCGCTTGCCAAGGCGGAAGGGCTCGACGCACATGGCCGCTCCGTCGCCATACGGCTGAACATGTAGGCCACTATGTCGGACTACGATCGAACCCGCGCAAGGCTGATCGATGTCGAACTCGACGAATCGATCGGCCGTTCGACGCCCGATGTCGAGCACGAACGGGCGGTGGCGATCTTCGACCTGATCGAGGAGAACAGTTTTCAACCCGTTAATGATGGTGGCGCTGGCCCCTACCGGTTGAAACTGTCACTGGCCGAGCAGCGCCTGGTCTTCGCCGTGGCGCGCGAGGACGGGGCCGCAGTGGTCACCCACATCCTGTCGCTGACGCCGCTCAGGCGCATCGTCAAGGATTACTATATGATCTGCGAAAGCTATTACGATGCCATCCGCTCCTCGACACCGAGCCATATCGAGGCGATCGACATGGGCCGGCGCGGTTTGCACAATGAAGGTTCGCAGACGCTGATGGACCGGCTCTCCGGCAAGATCGACATCGACTTCGACACGGCGCGCCGGCTGTTCACGCTGGTCTGCGTGCTGCACTGGCGGGGCTAGCCCTGGTACCCGGCGCCCTGCCCCGCTCGATCCTGTTCCTGTGCGGCATGAACGCCGTGCGCTCGCCGATGGCCGAGCAACTGGCGCGCCGGATGCTGCCCGCCACCATCTTCGTCGCCTCGGCCGGTGTGCGCGCCGGTGAACGCGACCCGTTCGTCGATGCGGTGCTGGCCGAAGACGGTCTCACGCTTGGCGAACGTCATCCCAGGACGCTGGACGACCTCGAGGACGACTATTTCGACCTGATCGTCACGCTGGCGCCGGAGGCGCACCATGCCGCGCTGGAGCTCACCCGCTCGCTCGCTGTCGAGGTTGAATACTGGCCGACACAGGACCCGACCGGTGCGAGCGGCACGCGCGAGCAGATCATGGCGGCCTACCGCGATGTGCGCGAGCGGCTGAAGTTGCGCATAAGCCGACGTTTTTTGCCTCCAGAAGCAAAAAACGCGGCGGATTAAGCGTGTTCACAAGCGGACGATTATCATATAGGTTCCGCCGAAATTCCAGCCGGGGCGCTGGAACTGCCATCCAAGCAAAGGTATCGAATGCCGAAGGAAGAAGTCCTCGAGTTTCCGGGTGTCGTGACGGAATTGTTGCCCAACGCGATGTTCCGGGTGAAGCTCGAAAACGAACACGAGATCATCGCCCATACGGCCGGCCGCATGCGCAAGAACCGCATCCGCGTGCTGACCGGCGACAAGGTTCTGGTCGAGATGACGCCATACGACCTGACCAAGGGCCGCATCACCTACCGCTTCAAGTAAGATCAAGCCCGACTGGTCCGCGATGAGCATTTTGCAGAAGCTGGTGCTTGCCTCGGGTTCGCCGCGCCGCATCGAACTGTTGCAGCAGGCCGGCATCGAGCCGGACCGTATCCTGCCAGCCGATATCGACGAAACGCCGTTGCGTGCCGAGCATCCGCGTTCGCTGGCCAAGCGACTGTCGAAGGACAAGGCCGAGAAGGCGTTCGCGTCGCTGAAGACCGAGACGGATTATGCACCGAGCTTCGTGCTGGCCGCCGACACGGTGGTGGCGGTCGGCCGACGCATCCTGCCCAAGGCCGAGACGCTGGACGATGCCGCCAACTGCCTCGGGCTGTTGTCCGGCCGTTCGCACCGCGTCTATTCCGGCATCTGCCTGATCACGCCGGGCGGCAAGCTGCGCCAGCGGCTGGTCGAGACGCGGGTACGTTTCAAGCGGCTGCCGCGCGAGGAGATCGACGCCTATGTCGCCTCGGGCGAATGGCGCGGCAAGGCCGGCGGCTATGCCGTCCAGGGCCTCGCCGGCGCCTTCGTCGTCAAGCTCGTCGGCTCCTACACCAACATCGTCGGCCTGCCCCTTTATGAGACGGTGGCCTTGCTGTCTGGCGAAGGCTTTAAAACCCATCAGAGCTGGCTGTCAGCGCGGCCATGAATTCTGACTCCAAAGTCACGCCGCTGCGGCCAAAGCGCCCCTGCCCCGAATGCGGCAAGCCGTCGGCGCGCGACAGCTTTCCGTTCTGCTCGACGCGCTGCAAGGACATCGACCTCAACCGCTGGCTGAAGGGCGCCTATGTCATCAAGGCCCGCGACGACGAGGAAGAACCCGACGCCGACGAGCCCAAGTAAGGCCGACGCCCGCCGGTCAGGCCGCCTCGGTCTTGCGGCTCGTGCGCGCCCAGGCCGGCAGCCAGTCACCGTGAGCTGCGAGAAGGTCATCGACCAGTGACCAGATCTGGTCGAGGTCGAGCTCGGCCGCCGTGTGCGGATCCATCATCGCCGCATGGTAGATGTGCTCGCGGTTCTCGCTCATCAGCGCCCGCACCGTCAGTTCCTGGACGTTGATGTTGGTGCGGATCAGCGCCGTCAGCTGCGGCGGCAGGCCGCCTATATAGGTCGGCTGGATGCCGGAGGCATCGACCAGGCAGGGAACCTCGGCGGCGCAGTCGCGGGGCAGCGAGGTGATGCAGCCATTGTTGCGGACATTGCCGTAGATCACCGACGGCTCGCCGGTCCAAACCGAGTTCATGATCGAGGAGGCATACTCCCTGGACTCCTCGACCTCGATGCGCTGGGCGGAACGGTAGGCCTGCGCCTGGTCTTTCCAGCGCTCGATCTGCTCGATGCAGCGTTTCGGGTATTCGTCGAGCGGAATGCCGTATTTCTCGATCAGATCGGGGCGGCCCTCCTTGATGAAATAGGGCGTGTATTCGGCGAAATGCTCCGAGCTTTCGGTGACGAAATAGCCGAGTCTGGTCAGCATCTCGTAGCGCACCTTGTTGGGGCAGCGCGGATTCCAGCCCGGCTTGGGCGCGCGGCCCTCGCGATAGGCGCGCACAAGATCCGGATAGAGGTCGCGGTAGGAGCCGTCGGGCTGGCGGTGCTCGAATTTCAGGTAGAAGGCCATGTGGTTGATGCCGGCCGACCGGTAGCGGATCTCGTCATAAGGCAGGGAGAGGTCGTGAGCGAGTTCCATCGCCGTGCCTTGCACCGAGTGACAGAGCCCGACCTGCTTGATGTCGGGGTATTTCTCCGAAATCGCCCAGGTGTTGATCGCCATCGGATTGACGTATTGCAGCATGATCGCTTCGGGGCAGACGGCGAGCATGTCCTCGCAGATCTTCCACAGATGCGGCACTGTCCTCAGGCCGCGCATGATGCCGCCGACGCCGAGCGTGTCGGCGATCGTCTGGCGCAGGCCGTATTTCTTCGGCACTTCGAAATCGGTGACGGTGCAGGGCTCATAGCCGCCGATCTGGAAGGCGACGACGACGAAATCGGCGCCGGCAAGCGCCTTGCGCTGGTCGGAATAGGTCTCGGCCTTTGCCTTCACGCCGAGCGTCGCGATCAGCTTGTTGACGACGATAGCGCTCTCTTCCAGCCGCTGCGGATTGATGTCCATGAGCGCGATCGTCGCGCCCGAGAGTGCTGGGCGCTGCAGCACGTCGCCGACGATGTTCTTCATGAACACCGTCGAGCCGGCGCCGATGAATGTGATCCTGGGATTTCTTGCCACTTTAAACCTCCGGCACTTTGCTACGCCACGTCGAATGCGGCCCTGACGAGCCGTTCGGTGTAGGCGGTCTTGGGATTGGTGAGGACTTCGTCGACAGGGCCTTGCTCGACGATCTTGCCGTTCTGCATGACGATAACGCGGTGGCACAGCGCGCGCACCACTTTGAGGTCATGCGAGATGAAAAGGTAGCTCAGACCGCGCTCGTCCTGCAGCTTGCGCAGCAGATCGATGATCTGCGCCTGCACGGACAGGTCGAGCGCGGATGTCGGCTCGTCGAGTAGGATGAATTCGGGCTCCAACGCGATGGCGCGGGCGATGGCGACGCGTTGCCGCTGGCCGCCGGAGAATTCGTGGGGAAAGCGCGACAGGATATCGCCGGGCATGCCGGCGCTGACCAGCGCCTCGCGCACCCGGTCGAGCCGCTCGGCCCGCGTCGCGCCGATGCTGTTGACGATCAGCCCTTCCTCGATGATCTGGCCGATCGTCATGCGCGGGTTGAGCGAGGAGAACGGATCCTGGAAGACGATCTGCATACGCGAGCGAAACGGCCGCATCTCGTTGCGTGACAGGCCGTGGATCGGCTGGCCGTCGAAGCGGATTTCGCCGCGCTTGGCGTCGGTCAATCTCAGCAGCGCCTGGCCGAAGGTGGTCTTGCCGGAGCCGGATTCGCCGACCAGCCCCAGCGTCTCGTGGCGGCAAAGCTTGAGGCCGAGATCGTCGACGGCGACCAGTTCGCGCCAGTCCGGTTTCAGGAAACTTCCATGGCGCAGCATGAAGCAGACGCGCACATCATTCGCCTCGAGGATGGCGCCGCTGCCCTCAGGAAGCGGTTGCGGACGCCCGCGCGGCTCCGAGGCGAGCAGCCGCTGCGTGTAGGGGTGCTGTGGGTCCGCGAACAGCCGCTCGGTGACGTTGTGCTCGCACATCGCGCCATGCTGCATGACATAAACGTAGTCGGAGAATTTGCGCACCACGGTGAGGTCGTGGGTGATCAGGATCACCGCCATCCGCAGCTCTTTCTGCAGGTTGCGGATCAGGTTGAGGATCTGCGCCTGGACGGTGACGTCGAGCGCGGTGGTCGGCTCGTCGGCGATCAAAACGTCGGGATTGTTGGCCAGCGCCATGGCGATCATTACGCGCTGGCGCTGACCGCCCGAGAGCTGGTGCGGGTACTGTTTGAGCCGCGCTTCCGGCTCGGGAATCTGCACATGCCGCAGCAGTTCAAGCGCCCGTGCCCATGCTTGCCGGCGGCCCACCTTGCGATGCACCCGGATCGCCTCGACGATCTGGCTGCCGACCGTATAGATCGGGTTGAGCGAGCTCATCGGTTCCTGGAAGATCATCGAGATGCGGTTGCCACGCAGCTTGCGCCGCTCGCTCTCCGGGAATTTCAAGACGTTCTGGCCGTCGTAACAGATGCTCGATCTCGGCGACATGGTGGCCCGTCTGGACAGCAGCCCCATGACGGCGCGCGCCGTCACCGACTTGCCGGAACCGGACTCACCGACGATGGCGATCGTCTCGCCGCGATAGAGCTGGAACGAGATGTCCTTCACCGCTTCGACGACACCGTGCTCGACCTTGAAGGCCACCTCGATATTGCGGGCGTCGATGATGGGCTGATCCTGGCGCCCGTCATGGTCATGACGAACGATGGGTGCGAAGGACTCGGCGAGTACGACGGTCATCCCAGCCACCTCAGTACGGATCGACGGCGTCGCGCAGGCCGTCGCCCAGCGCGTTGAAAGCAAAAACGGTGGCGAGCACGAAACCGACCGGCGACAGGATCCAGGGATAGGTGCCTATGACGGAATAGGTTGCGGTGTCCTGCAGCATCAAGCCCCAGGAGATCAGCGGCGGCTTGACCGCAAAGCCGAGGAACCCGAGGAAGCATTCGAGCAGCACCACGGTCGGGATCGCCAAGGTGACCGCGACGATCACGTGGCTCATCACATTAGGCAAGATGTGCTGCAGGATGATGCGCCGGTCGGTGGCGCCGACCGCCATGGCGGCGCGCACATATTCGATGCGCGCCAGCGCCAGCGTCTTGCCGCGCACCTCGCGCGACATCTGCGCCCAGCCCAATGCCGACATGACGATGATGACAAAGGCAAGGAAGACATTGGTCGGCGCGGTGACGGGGATCAGCGTCGTCAGCGCCAGATAGAGCGGCAGCTGCGGGAAGGCGAGCACCAGCTCGACGAAGCGCTGCGTCCAGATATCGAACCGGCCGCCGAAATAGCCCGAAACCATGCCAACGGTGGTGCCGATGACGGTAATGATGAAGACGACCGTCAGCGCGATCATCAGCGAGACCCGTGAGCCATGTATGGCGCGCGACAGCACATCGCGGCCGAACTTGTCTGTGCCGAGGAAATGCACCGGCTGGCCGTCCGTCGAAGCGAAGAAATGCCGGTCCGCCGGGATCAGTCCGAAGAGCTTGTAAGGCGCGCCCTCGACAAAGAAGCCAAGCAGCCTTGGATGGTCGTAGTCGGGGCCGACGACGGGCTGGAAGGTGACCGGATCGAGGTCGGCCGAATCGGCCAGCGCATAGACCCGCGGCCGCATGACGAAATTGCCGTCCTTGTCGTGGAAGGAAGGCAGCTGCGGCGGCGCGAAGCCGACATCGGTCGCCTTCGGATCCATCGGCGCCAGGAATTCGGCGAAGACGGCCATCACCAGCAGCAGCACGACGAGCCAAAGCCCGGCCATGCCGGTCCAGGAGCGCTTCAGCCGGCGCCAGACGAGCGCGATATAGCTCTCATTGCCGCGCGCCGGTCTGGCGACGATGGGTCCTTCGGCCGGCAGCGGCGGGGGCGATGGATCGCGGGCCAGCATCTAGCTCTCTCCGTATTGGCGGATGCGCGGGTCGAGCAGGACGAGCAGCATGTCGGCGAAGATGTTGCCGACGATCAGCGTCGCCGCCAGCACCATCATGAAGGTGGCGGTGACATAGACGTCGCCGACCGCCATCGAGCCGACAACCGCCGGGCCGACGGTCGGCAGCGCGAAGATGATCGCCGTCTCGATCTCGCCGGTGAGCATGTAGGGCAGCACCACGCCCTGATACATGACGAGCGGATGCAGCGCATTGGGCACGGCGTGGCGCATGACGACCGCGCTGCCGGTCAGGCCCTTGGCTCTCGCCGTTTCGACATATTGGGCGTTGAGCGTATCCAGCAAATTGCCGCGCATGACGCGCATATTGTAGGCGAGGCCGCCGAAAGTGGCGATCGCCACCACCGGCCAGACATGCTTGACGAGGTCGACGAACTTTGCCCATGACCATGGCGCGCCGCCATATTGCGGCGAGAAGAACGAGCCGATCTCCGAGACGTTGAACTGGAAGACCAGCAAGTAGACGATGATCAGCGCCATCAGGAAGCGCGGCACCGTCATGCCGAGGAAGGAGATGGCTGACAGTGTCGAGTCGATCCAGGTGTATTGCCTTGTCGCCGCCCATATGCCGAAGGTAATGCCCAGCACCGAGGCGAGCAGATGGCAGACCAGCGCCAGAAGCAGCGTGCGCGGCAGCCGCTCGCCGACCACATCGGCCACCGGCTTGTTGTAGTAGAGGCTGTAGCCGAAATCGCCGCGCGTGATGATGCCGCCGATCCAGTTGAGATACTGGACGGGCAGTGGCTTATCGAGGCCGTGTTCGACACGGTAGGCCTGCGCCTGCGCATCGGCCTCGGCGAAGGACGCGCCGCCCTGGTTGATCAGCTGCGAGCGGATGTAGTCGGCATAGTCGCCAGGCGGCGCCTGGATGATGGCGAAGGTGACGAGGCTCAGTATGGCGAGGACCGGAATTGCCGACGCTATGCGCATAGCCAAGAATCGCAACATGGTCGGTCTGCTTCCTCATTCGCCGGACGCTCCCGTTGAGGGCCGTTCGGAGGGTTGGTTCTCCCGGCCGCGCCAGCAGCGCGGCCGGGTCTCTTGGTCAGGGGAGGTAAACTTACATCGGGCCTTTGTCTCCAGGCTTGCCGGGAAGCTCTTGCGGGAACAATTCGTATTTCGCCTGCTTGTCGGCCTTGACGAAGACCCGTTCGCGGACGATCGAATCCTCGGCCCAGTTGAACATGAAGATCGGCGTGCCCTGCGGAATGTTCGAGAAGCGCTTGTTGACGATCAGCGCGCCGGGATATTCCGTCAGGCCGACATTGTAGACATGTTCGGTCGAGATCTTCTGGAACTCCCTCATCAGACTGGCGCGTTTGTCATTGTCCTCTGACGCGACGAACTTGTTGACGATGTCGACAAGGTCTTTTTCGAAAGGCATCAGGTCGACTTCGCCGCTTTCCGGCGCGCGGTGGTTCCAGCTGGTCTTCGGACCGACGGGTGCGAGCTGCTCGGTGTTCTGCACGACCGAGGTCAGTTCCTGGTCGTTGCGCCGGATCAGCCAGTCGAAGCGGCCGGAATATTGCGACGCATCGCGCTGGGTGCCGTTGAGACCGTTGAGCACAACCCTAAGGCCAAGCTTTTCCATCTGGGCGACGACGCCTTCGGCGAGGCTTTTGTCGGTGCCGTAGTCGTTGTTGACCAGCATCACGATCTCGACATTCTTGCCGCCGGCGGTGCCGGCCGGGAAGTTCACGAAACCATCGCCGTCGGTATCCTTGAGGCCGGCCTTGGCGAGTTCCGCCTTGGCGCCCGCGAGATCGAAGGGATAGTAGACGGTGGACTTGCGGTCATAGAAGCTGGTGCCCGAGGAGAAGCCTCCCGGGTAGATCGCCGTGAACGGCCCCTTGACGAGGGAGTCGCCCAGCGCCTTGCGGTCGAGCGCCATGGTGACGGCCTTGCGGAAGTCCTCATTGCGGTTCAACTCGCGGACCGCCTGGCTGCGTTCGTCCGGGTTGCCCCAGCCATTGGCGGAATAGTTCAGGCGCAGATTGTAGCCGATGAGGCGCGGGCCGAAGGCCAACCGCGCCGGCGCATTCGCCTCCGCCGCGCGCTTCAGTGAGGCGACGAAATTCTCCGGCTGCTCGAGATTGGAGAAATCGGCCGAGCCGGCGACCGCCTGGACGTCGCGGTCGGCCCAGGTCGACAGCTTGTACTGCAGCTCGTTGAGGTAAGGCAGCTGGTTGCCCTTTTCGTCGACCTTCCAGTAATAGGGGTTGCGGCGCATGACGATGATGTCGTCCGGCCGGTATTCGACCGGCACCCAGGCGCCCATCACCGGCATGTTCATATATTCCGGCGGAAAGGCATTCTTGAACTGGTCGTAGGTGTTCTTCGAATATTTCGGATGCTGCGGCTTCAAGATGTGCGCGGGGCCGGGGCAGAAGGTACCGTAGGCCATGGCGTAGAGGTACTGTTTCGGGAAGGCGTCCTTGAACGTCCACTCGACGGTGTAGTCGTCGATCTTCTTCAGCGTCGTGCCGACACCGAAGGTTTCCGGCGTCGCGCCATTGAGCGGCGAGACGTTCGGGTCGACCACCTCGTCATCCCAGTAGAACATGACATCGTCGGCGTTGAAGGCGACGCCATCGGACCATTTGGCGCCCTCAATCAGATGCATGGTCAGCTTGTGGCCATCCTTCGACCACTCCCAGCTCTTGGCGAGGTTCGGCAGCGGCTCGGTGTCCTTGGCTTCGACCTGGAACAGCGGCGCGGTGCGCGTCAGGCATTCGGAGAGGCCGATATCGATGCCGCCCCAGCCTTGCGTCTGGCCGGCGCCATAGTTCCAGCCCTCCGGCCGACCGCCGATGACATGGCGCATCGTATCGCCATAGACACCGATGCCATCCGGCATGTTGGGTGTCTTGAAGACCAGCGGCTCCTTCGGCAGCCGGTCCTTGACCGGCGGCAGCTTGCCGGTCTTGACGTATTTCTCGGTCACCCAGTCCGGCTCGTGATATTCCGGCAGCGCCTTGAACTCCAGGATGGAGTCGCGCGCGACATACTTGATCTTGCCCTCGGCCGGAAAGGTCGCCGGCACCGGCGGGACTGTCGGCTCTGATGCGAAGGCGTTGAGCGCCGGAACGGAGACGCTCAGCGCCAGTCCGGCGGCAATGCCAATGCTGCGTAGATTCCTCATTATCGATCTCCTCCCTCGTGTTCAGACGTTTGCTGCTGCGCGTCTTCTGCCCGGACGCTGACTGCGGCGGACCTGCCTCCCAAGGTCCGTCGCTGCGCCCAAGATTTCAGCCGGCCTGTTTGAGCGCGGCTTTCTCGGCGCGCAATTCCTCGATCGAGCGCACGTTTCGCCGTGCGGCGCCGTCCCATTCGCGGGTCTTCACCTGCGATTTCGATAGCCGTTCCTTGGCGGCCGGAACCGCATGCGCATATTGCGGCAGCCAGGCGGCCTGGGCGACGACCATCTCATCGACCATCTGCCAGACCTCCTCCGGCGTCGACACCGCGCCGACCAGCGGGTCGTGCAGCACGGCGAGCTTCAAGAGATCGATGTCGCCTGATATGGCGGCATGGACCGACATGCGCTGGACATTGATCGACGATATGCAGGTGGCCGCACAGGCTTCCGGCAGCGTGATGCCGGCGGCCATGTTGATGCCGAAGCGGTCGACGAAGCCGGGCGATTCGATGATGGCGTCCTGCGGCAAATTGGTGATCACGCCATTGTTCTTGACGTTGAAATGGCCGCGATAGACACGGTTGGTCTCCAGCGCCTCGAGGATGTGGCTGGCATGCTCGTTGGAGCGTTTTGTCGGATCGATCGGCTTCGATGCTGCTTCGAGGAATTGCGGATATTCCGTCTCGAACCAGTTGCGGGTTTCGGTCGAGTAGCGCAGATAGCCGCCGGTCTCGCCGTGGATCCAGTCGGACATGTCGATCCAGCGCGTGATCTCGTCGGGCCGCTTGCGGTACCAGGGCAGATATTCGGAGAGATGTCCGTTGCTTTCGGTCGAATAGATGCCAAAGCGCTTCAACACATCGATGCGCAGCTTTTCCTGCTGCGAATAGACCGGATGCGCCTCGAAGGCGGCAACCAGCTCGTCCTTGCCGACCTTGCGACCGTTCAACCGCAGATCGATGAACCAGGTCTGGTGATTGATGCCAGAGCAGACATAGTCGAGTTCCTGCCTGGACTTCGCGCCCAGCACCGTGGCGATCTGCTCGGCGCCATGCTGGACACCGTGGCAGAGGCCGACCGTGTCGACCTTGCCGTACTCGATCGCCGCCCAGGTGTTCATCGCCATCGGGTTGGCATAGTTGAGGAATTTGGCGCCCGTCGCGGCGACCTCGCGTATGTCCTTGCAGAAGTCGAGGATCACCGGGATGTTGCGCTGGCCATAGAGGATGCCGCCAGCGCAGATCGTGTCGCCGACGCACTGGTCGATGCCATATTTCAGCGGAATGCGGATATCGTCGGCATAGGCTTCGAGACCGCCGACCCGCACGCAGCTGATGACATAGCGCGCGCCTTCCAGCGCCTTGCGGCGATCGGTTGTCGCCGACACTTTTGTCGGCAATCCGTTCGCCTCGACGATCCTGTCGAGGATCGCCTTGATCATCCCGAGATTGTGCTCGCTGAGGTCGGTCAGCGCGAATTCGATATCCCTGAATTCGGGCACGCAGAGGATGTCGGTGAACAGTTTCTTGGTGAATCCGACGCTGCCGGCACCAATGATAGCGATTTTGAAACTCATCAGCCGCACCTCACCCTAGTCTAATAACAGACCGGGAACGACAGGGGTGGGTCGCAGCCACATGCCGTGGCATGTGTGCGCGACAAGCCGGATTCCGGCCTGCCAACCTCCCTGCCCGCTCCTCGCCTGCGGATCTCTCTCGCTTTTCGAAGGGGATTATGCCCTTATTCACGAGCGCGACCAGAGAAGGATTATGCTTTCAAGGGTAATTTTGTGCTGCGGGATTTGATCACCAACGGACAGTCGATGCGCACGATCTCGCTGCCGCGCGGCCGCCAGCGCCTGCATGCCATGCCGACCAGCACCGGCTACGAGGTGCGCGAGGACGAGACTTACGACTGGGACGGGCGCAAACGCGGCCAGACCCCGTTTACCGTGCTCCAGCACACGATCAGCGGAACCGGCCAGCTGCGCTACGAGAACCGCAACTACCGCCTGCAAGAGAATGACACGCTGCTGGTGCTGGTGCCGCACAACCACCGCTACTGGCTGGCGAGCGACGAGCGCTGGGAATATTTCTGGATCTCGATGAACGGTGAGGAGGCGCTGCGCATCCACAAGTCGATCCTCAGCGTCTCCGGCCCGGTGTTCCGGCTTAAGCCGGCGACCGTCGACCACCTTGCCGATTGCAGCCTGCGCCTCATCAAGGGGGCGGCCTCACCGGGTGCCGCGTCCGCTATCGCCTACGAGGCGGCGATGGCGCTCTATGACGATGTCTTCGGCTCGCATGCCTTTGCCGAGAAGCAGAGCGCCATGCAGCCTGTCATCGACCACATCAACGCCAATCTCGACAAGCCGCTGCCGGTGGCGGAGCTCGTCCAGATCAGCGGCCTCAGCCGTGCCCATTTCTCGCGCTGCTTCGCCGAGAGCGAAGCGCCTGCCGCCGGCCGAGTTCGTACTGCAGCAGCGCCTGCAGCGGGCGGCGAAGCTATTGACTAAGGCGGACTTCCTGCCGGTCAAGGAAGTCGCCATCCTATGCGGCTTCGAGGACGCGAACTATTTTTCGAAGGTCTTCCGCCGCCTCTACGGCACCACGCCCAGCCAGTTCCGCACCACCGGCATGTATGCCAATCTGCGAACGCCGGCCAGGCGCGGCGTCAGGCTGTCGGACGACGAGACCTGACGCCGCTTTGAGGCTTGCCCTATCAGGCGGCGTGCAGGCTGCCGCCGTCCAGCCACTCAAGATCAGCCGGCGAAAGCGCGATATCCAGCGCCCGCAGGCTGTCTTCCAGCTCGCCCAGCGTGCGCGGCCCGATCAGCGGAACCGACGGGAAAGGCTGGTTGAGCACATAGGCCAGCGCAACATGGATCGGGCTCTTGCGCAGCCTGGTGGCGAGCTCGATGGCGCGGTCGCGACGGCCGAAATTGCGCTCCGAATACCAGACCCGCACCAATTCCTCGCTGTCGCGCCGGTCGCGCCCGGCGCGCTCGGTGAAGAAGCCGCGGCCCTGGCTCGACCAGGCGAAATTCGGCATCTGCCTGGATGTCAGCCAGGCCTTCCAGTCGTCGGTGGACGAGGTGACGCAACCCGCCCAGATCGGCTCCAGCATTTCGGCCAGCGAAAAATTGTTGGAGAGCGCGCCGGGCTTCTGCTTGCCGGTGCGCTCGGCATAGGCAATCGCCTCGTCCATGCGCTGCATCGTCCAGTTCGAGCCACCGAACGGGCCACGGATGCGGCCGGCCTTGACCTCACGGTCCATGGCGTCGACGAACTCGCCGACCGGCACGTCCGGATTGTCGCGATGCATGAAATAGATATCGACATGGTCGGTCTGCAGGCGGTCGAGCGACTGGGCGAGCTGCTTGCCGATCACGTCGGGATAGCAAAGCGGCGAATGCGCGCCCTTGGCGATGATCACCGATTGCTCGCGCACGCCGCGGTTTTTCAGCCATTCGCCAAGCAGCTTTTCGGTGTAGCCAGCGCCGTAGACAAAACCGGTGTCGAACAGATTGCCGCCGGCCTCGAAGAAGGCATCGAGCAGGATCGAGCCCGAGGAGAAGGTCCGGAAATCCTCGAAGCCGAGCGCCACCACCGATGCCGGCTTCGCCAGGCCCGGAATGGCGCGCTTGCCGATCGCGGTGCCGCCGGAGCGCAAGGGCCGGCCGGAGATGGTGTTGGTGCGCAACGGGGCCTTTTCGATCTCGTATTCCAGCCCGACGGCGGCGCGCCATCTGTCGAGCACGCGCAAGGTGCCGAGACTGTCGGCCCAATCCATGCCCGGCCAGGCGAATTCCTGCCGTCCGGCAAGGATCGCCTCGCCGGCGCCGTCGACCTCGAAGGAATAGACATGGCGCTTTTCGTCGACGCTGATCGTCTGGCGCGCACCGTCAGCGCCGATCACGTCGATGCGGCCGAGGCCGACATCGCGATTTCCCCCGGCGAACCAGAAGTCCGGCACCTCGATGCGGCCCTTGGTGCCGAAGATGCGCAGCACATTGTCCTGGTTGAGCGAGATGCTGCAGGAGACCTCGGCGACGATGCCGCCGGGAAAATGCAGCAGTGCCGAGGCCCATTCATCAACGCCGGATTGGCCAAGATGAGCCGTGCCAACGACCTTGTCGGGCTCGGCAAAAGGTTGTCCCGATGCCGCCCCGGCAATCAGCCGCGCCATCGAGACGGTATAGCCGCCGACGTCCAGGATGCCGCCGCCGGCAGACTCGTTGGCATAAAGCCGGTGCTCCGGCATGAAGCGCGGCATGGCAAAGCCGAAGCTCGACTTGATCATCCTGATCTCACCAATGACGCCCGACTTGATCAGTTCCACTAATTTCAGTGTCTGCGGATGCAGCCGGTACATGAAGGCTTCACCGAGAAAGGTACCGGCCTTGCGCGCGGCATGGATCATGGCGTCTGCCTCGAAGGCGGTCAGCGCCAGCGGCTTTTCGCACAGCACATGCTTGCCCGCTTCCGCCGCCCTGATCGCCCATTGCGCGTGGCCGGGATGCGGTATCGCGATGTAGATGGCATCGATGTCGGGATCGGCAAGCAGCGCTTCATAACCGTCGACGATGCGGGCACCGGGGAAGGCCTCGGCGAGGCCCGGCTTGCCGGGATTGCGCGCGCCGATGGCGACCAGTGTTCCGGTGCGCGAAGCGGCCACGCCGCCGGCGAAGGCCTGGGCGATGCTGCCCGGGCCGAGAATGCCCCAGCGAATAGGCGTGGTTGCGGTCATTGTCATACTCCTTGAAGGCTGGACGGGGCGGCGGGTCAGCGCAGCCGCAGCCCGTTTTCGTCGAACAGATAGGATTTGCGGATGGAAACGGTGACCTCGGAGGTGGTGGGAACCTTCACCGCGTCGCGCTGGATCACCACGTCTTCGCCATGGGCTGTTCGGGCGTAGAGAAAGCTCGTGCCGCCCAGATGCTCGACCACGTCGATGGCGACGACGAGGTCGGTGTCGCCTTCTCCGGCATCGCCGAAATGCTCGGGCCGCACACCGACGATCACCTTGCTGCCCGCTTCCGGCGCAGCGCCGGTCAGCGGCTGGGTGATACGGGTCTTCTCCTGGCCCGCCAGCTCGACCACGACACCACGCGCGTCGTGCCCGACGATTTGCGCGTTGATGAAATTCATCTTCGGCGAGCCGACGAAGCCGGCCACGAACAGATTGTCGGGATCGTCATAGAGATCGAGCGGCCGGCCGATCTGCTCGATGTGGCCGGCGCGCAGCACGACGATCCGGTCGGCGAGCGTCATCGCCTCGGTCTGATCGTGCGTGACATAGACCATCGTGGCGCCAAGTTCCTTGTGCAGGCGCGATATCTCGACCCGCATCTGGACACGCAGTTCGGCGTCGAGATTGGAGAGCGGCTCGTCGAACAGGAAGACCTGCGGCTCGCGCACGATGGCGCGGCCGATGGCGACGCGTTGGCGCTGGCCGCCGGAGAGTTTCTTCGGGCGCCGGTCCATCAATTCGCTGATGCGCAGGATTTCCGCTGCGCGCTTCACCCGCCGCTCGGTGTCGGCCTTCGGATTGCCGGTCATGCGCAGCCCGAAAGAGAGATTCTGCTCGACGCTCATATGCGGATAGAGCGCGTAGGACTGGAACACCATGGCGATGCCGCGATCGGCCGGCTCGACATCGTTGACCAGCTTGCCGCCGATGGCGATCTCGCCGCCGCTGATGTCCTCGAGCCCGGCGATCATCCTGAGCAAGGTGGACTTGCCGCAGCCGGAGGGGCCGACGAAGACGACGAACTCGCCGTCCTTGATGTCGATGTTGGCGCCATGGACGACCTCGAAGGCGCCGAAGCGCTTGACCACATTGCTCAGCGTAACGGTTGCCATGCTGCCTCTTACTTGACTGCGCCGGCGGCGATGCCGGCGATGAAATGGCGCTGCAGGAGCACGAAGACGATGAGCATCGGCACGGTCAGCATCACGGCGCCGGCCATGATGCCGCCCCACGACACTTTGGTGAGGCCGATCAGCGTGCCGAGGGCCACCGGCGCCGTCATCGAGCCCGGCTGGCTGTTGATCAAAAGCGGCCAGAGATAATTGTTCCAGGAGGCAAGGAACAGGATGATGGCGAGCGCGGCCAGCATCGGCCGCGCCAGCGGCAGCGCGACGAAGAGGAAGATGCGCCATTCCTTCACGCCTTCGACGCGGGCTGCATCGAACAAATCGTCCGGCATCATCGAAAAGCTCTGGCGCATGAACAGCACGCCGAGCGAATTGAACAGCGGCGGCACGATCAGCGCCACCCAGGTGTTGGCGAGCTGGAAGTCGCGCGCCACCATGATGAATTGCGGGATCAGCACCACCGCATAGGGCAGCGTGATGGTGCCGAAGATGATGCCGACGACCACCCCCTTGCCGAAGAACTGGTAGCGCGCCAGCGCCCAGCCGGCCATCGACGTCAACAGCACCGACAGGAAGGTGTAGGTCACCGCCACGGAAACGGAGATGCCGATGGCGCCGACGAAGTTGGTGTCGCGCTGCAGATTGTTGAAATTGTCGATGAAATTGCCGTGCGGCAAAAGCTCGATGCCCGGGCTGAAGATGCCGTTGTCGGGCATGGTCGAGAACACCACCATCATCCACAGCGGGAACAGCCAGACCAGCGCCAGCGGGGTGAGGAAAAGATGCAGCGCAATGCTGCGCCGCAGGCGGGCGGAAGAGAGCGAACTCATTGCTTTTCCCTCGTCAGCCACAGTTGCACCAGCGTGATGGCGATCGCCAGCGCCGCCATGGTGTAGGCGACGGCCGAGGCATAGCCGAAATTGAGCGACCGGAACCCCTGGCGGTAGAGCAGCAGGCCGAGCGTCTCGGTGCCGCCGCCCGGCCCGCCGCGCTCGGTGATCAGGAAGGGCTCGGTGAACAGCTGCATGGTGCCGATGATCGACAGCACCAGGCAGAACACGATGACCGGCTTCAAGAGCGGCAAGGTGATGTGGAAGAACTGTTTGAGCTTGCTGACGCGGTCGAGCGTCGCCGCCTCGTAGACATCCTCGGGGATGGATTGCATGCCGGCCAGAAGGATGATGGCGTTGTAGCCGGCCCAGCGCCAGGTGACCGCGATCATGATCAGCGCCATGGCCGGCGTGACATTGGAGAACCAGTCGATCTTGGGCAGCCCGACACTGTTCAGGAGCTTGTTGACGATGCCGAAATCGAGGCTGAACATCAGCCGGAACACCGCCGAATAGGCGACCTCGCCGACAACGACCGGAGCGAAGAAGGCGAAGCGGTAGAGCCCCCTCGCCTTCAACAGCGGCGAATTCAAAAGCACGGCCATCACCATGGCCAGCGCGATCATCACCGGCACCTGGATGACGAGGATGAGCAGCGTGTTCTTCAGCGCGTTGAAAAAGGCCGGATCGCCGATCAGCCGGCCCCAGTTGAAGCCCGGCGCAAAGCGCCAGGGCACGGTGCGTGTCGCCTGGAACGAGATCATGAACGAAGAGATGATCGGCCACACCCAGAAGACGGAGAAGATCAGCAGATAGGGCGCCAGGAAACGATAGGCCGTGGCGTTGCGGTTGCGCATCTTCCTCCTCCCTCATATCCGGTGTTTCAGACAAGCTCGCAGGCGCAGGGTCCGGGCAGCAAGAGCCGTCCCGGACCCTCGGCCCTGGGAGGTTATGATTTGACCGGCAATCCGGTCGCCGCGGCGATCTGTTTTGCGGCGTCGTCGAGTGCTGCCTTGGCGTCGGGATAGCCGCCGCCCAGATATTTGGTCTGCACCGCGCGAACGATGATTTCGGCATCGCTCTGGAACTGCGTGCCGCGGCTGGGGACGACCTTGGGCAAGGTGCCCAGAATATCCTTCCACACCGCCTGGCCACCCCAATAGGGCAGGCCTTGGCTGACGTAGGGATCGTCAAGCGCCGAGACCAGCGAGGGGACGAGGCCGAACTCCTTCAGCATGGTGATCTGGCCTTCATTGGTTCCGAGCGTGTATTTCAGATACTCGTAGGCCGCTTCCTTGTTTTTCGAGGCCGAGGTGATGGCCAGCGACGAGCCGCCGAGATTGGCGGCACGCGGGCCGTCGGCGGTCAGGCTCGGCATCAGATAGACGCCCCATTTGCCGTTTTCACCGGCCGATTCGGTGCGGATCGTGCCTTCATACCAGCCGCCATAGATTTGGGTGGCGACGGCGCCGGCCGTGTTGTTGGTGATCTTGGTGCCCCAGTCGGCCGACGAGACGATGCCGGCGTCCTTCATCTCCTTGACCTTGGTCATGGCGTCGACGCATTTGGGCTGGTTGACCGTGATCGACTGGCCGTCCTCGGAGAAATAGGCGCAGCCCTGCTCGTTGGAGATCATGCGGAAGAATTCGCTGTCGCCGTTGAAATCGGCGTTGGTCATCGAGACGCCCGGATTGGCGGCCTGGATCTTCTTGCCGGCAGCGATGAAATCGTCCCAGGTCTTGATCGATGCCGGATCGACGCCGGCCTTCTCGTAGAAGTCGCGGCGATAGAAGGCGGCGACCGGGCCTGAATCCCACGGCATGGCATAGGCCTTGTCGCCGACCTCGAGCTCGGTGCGTTTGAAATCGGGGAATTTCTTCTGGTCTTCCGCCGTGTAGCCCAGCGTGTGCAGGTCGACGAAGCAGTCGGGGAACTGGCTCCAGTAATTCTCGGCCTCGCCATTCTCGATGGTGACGATGTCGGGCAGGCCGACGCCGCCGGCGGCACATCCGGCGATCGACTTGTCGTAGGTCG
Organism: Mesorhizobium huakuii; assembly: GCF_014189455.1. Taxonomy (NCBI): domain Bacteria; kingdom Pseudomonadati; phylum Pseudomonadota; class Alphaproteobacteria; order Hyphomicrobiales; family Phyllobacteriaceae; genus Mesorhizobium; species Mesorhizobium huakuii. Next base: position 4,032,822 of record NZ_CP050296.1, on the reverse strand, counting down.
GCTGGTTGCCGAGATCCTGGACCGTGACCTTGATGTCGGGATGCAGCTTGTTGAAGCCGGCAACTGTCGCCTTCAGCGAAGAAGCGGCGACATTCCAGCTCCAGATGGTGATTTCGCCGGACTGCGCAAAGGCCGGGGCTGAGCCCAGGGCAAGCGCGAGCGCGGCGCAGGTCAGTGTGATGCGCATTGAAATCCTCCCATTTCATTTGCTCTCTCTGCGAGCCGGGCTAGACTATGCAGTGCGGAAGGCTTGTCGCCGACAAAGGGAATACGGAATTGGCGGAAAGTAAGATGCCGGAACGGCCGTTTTACCAACCAGGCGCCAGCAGCGTGGAAGGCCTGCCGCTGCTCCTGCAGATGTTTCACACCGCTCCGCTGGTGATGCTGAAGCCGCACTGGCATGCCCAGGTCGAGGTGAATTTCATCGTGCGCGGCAGCGTGCACTACCGCATGAACGAGCACGAGATTTCGCTTTCGGCCGGCGAGATGTGCTTCTTCTGGGGCGGCCTGCCGCACCAGATGGACGATCTCAGCGACGACGCCATCTATGCCGGTGCGCATCTGCCCTTGGTGCATTTCTTCCGGCTGCATCTGCCGGCGGATGTGCGCCACCGACTGATGACGGGTGCCACGCTGGTGACCGCCGCCACCGATCAATCCGACAACGACAATTTCGCCCGCTGGAACCGCTACGCCCGCTCGGGCGACCCGGCCAAGGCCGAGCACGCCGTCAACGAGCTTCTGCTGCGGCTGGAGCGGGTGCGGTTCGAGCCTTACCGGCTGGTGCCCGAAACGGCGGCCGGACAGGAAGCCGGCAGTGCCTTCGACCAGCAATCGTCGCGCAATGTCGGGCGCATGTGCGATTTCATCGCCGAGAATTTCCTCTACGACATCGATTGCATGAACATCGCGGCCGCCGCCGACATCCATCCCAAATATGCCATGAGCCTGTTCAAGAAATCGACCGGCATGACGCTCAACGAGTATGTCAACCTGTTGCGGCTGAGCTACGCGCAGGCGCTTTTGATGCACCAGGACGCCAATGTGCTGCGTGTCGCCATGGACTCCGGTTTCGGCTCGCTCAGCGCCTTCAACAAATCGTTCCGCAAGCTGGCCGGCATGACGCCGTCTGATTTTCGCAGAAGCGTGGCCGGCGCCAGGTAGTGCGGCAGCCCGTCGCCGCTTGCCGTTGGCACTGCGGCATCATGATCGTCGGCTAAGGACGGATCCCGGCAGTTGCCGCGCGCCATGGCGGCACGTGCACGCGATGCCCAACGGCCGAAAGGGGCAACCCGCGCGCCATTGCGGAGATGAATGCGCCTGATGAAGCCACCCTTTCCACAGCCTCTCTTTTCCTGCCGGAAATCGCCACCTAAGCGCTGGACAGGCTAAATTCCCGTGCTATAACCCACGCGCTTTCAAGGGGCGCCCCACGGCGCCTTGATGAAATCCGGTGCGCGAGGTTTCGTTTGCCGGAACAGGCCCAGATAGCTCAGTTGGTAGAGCAGCGGACTGAAAATCCGCGTGTCGGTGGTTCGAATCCGCCTCTGGGCACCACTACCCCAGCCAGGATGTTGGCTCGGCTGAAAAATCTGCAAGGTGCACTGCTACCAAGGAAATGGCCAAGGCACCGGTAGTCCGTCGCGGACGGCTACAGTTTTGGGGTTGCTGGCCGGAATACTTGCCAAGGGAGCAAAACCAAGCTGCAATGCCTTGAGCAAGTCCGCCGTAGCAATCTCGTAGACATTGATCTGACCGGTCAAGGCGCCGCACAAGGCAATATGCAACAGGCCGTCAGACGATTGCTGACTTGAGATAACTGGTATGCCGGCATCGAGCAACTCTTGGGCCATCTCTGCCAAAGGTATTTGTTGGCCAGGTCCGCATTGCAACGTGCCATCATACTTATAGATTTTGCTTGTAGCCGTGTCGTAGGGCCATTCAGCGAAGCCAGCCGGTCCGACGAAGCTTTTCAGGATTAGTTCCCATTCGGCGGATTTGATCACATAGGTATTTGCGCGTCCCGTTGGCGCTCCGCAGATTTGAGGGATAAAGACCGGGATGGTCCGCTTTTCGGCGCTTATGGCGTGCCCGCCCAGTCCTGAAAGGACCTCCTGGTCTTCTCTCAGCGTTCTGGCTCGACCGAGTCCGCATTGCAGGCTTCCGTCTGGGCGATAAACGCGAACAAGTTTGTCGGCCATTGCATTTGTCCTCGCCGAGGTCCCGATAGTGATCCGCCGTATGGATGAGTCGCTGCCGACTACCGGTGCGATCTCGAGATCCTCGAAATTTTCCTACTTGTTGTTGGCGCAGACCTTTTTCGGATCAGGCTTCCATTTCGCCGGCTTGAGAATGGTCCCCTGCTGGCAGGGATCCACGTCGCGGCTCACCGTTCCAGTCACCGTGCCGTACGTTCCCACCGTCGGCGCTGGGGTGGCGTGCGTGATGTTGTAGAGCTTTTTTCCGCTCTTCAGCACGACGCAGCTCTTTTCAACACCAGCTTCCGCGCATCCGGAGACGGTGACTTTCTTCGCTTGGGCACCAGATGCAAATCCAAGCAACATAGCTACAGAGATGACCACGACGGCGTTTTTCACGCTTTCCTCCTTGGGATCGATTGTCTTCTACGCAGACACGGAATGCAGGGTCTTGTTGTTGAAGGGCGTTTGGATGCCGCGCCGCACCAGCAGTGAGTGATCCACGCCGAGTATTTTACGAACGCTCGCCAGGGCGGCCTCATTCACATGAATGTATGCGACGATGTACCACTCGCCGTTTTGCTCCCTGGCCATGCCCATGGGTTCGGCCTGCCACTTGAGCGCGCCGTGATGCGGCATGAAATAGGTTTCCTGGACGCCCCCCACCGCGGCAAGGCCCTCGTCGAGCGCGTATTCCATCACCGCGCAGCACAGCTGCGTCAGTGTGCCCCGCAGCCCGGTCGAACGTTTGTCGGGAACGACGAATGTGCGCGTCCATTCAGCCCAGTCAGGACGTCTGGGCACGCCCGATTTTTCGCACATGTGAGAAAAAACCTCCGAGACCATGTGCGGCTCGCTCGTTGGGATTAGTCGAGCCGAGGTCACCACGCGACCGTCCTCGATACCGAGCAGATACGTCGCCGTATCCGTATCGAACTGGTCCAGCTCGCGACCGTCTGGACTTGGAGGGCGCCAGTGTTTTTGATGCACGAAAAAGTCGTGCCGGCGGCGCAGAAACTCGTCGAATTCGTTTTCGTAGAGATGCTTGTTCAGCGCATTGACGACATGGACTTTTATCATTGCGCGATCCCCCGATCGATCTCGGAGGAATAGTTGCAGCCGTTCTAAAGTACGTCACCTGTCCGATCGGACAGTTGACGTGGCTAAAGCGCGTCGCGTTGAAACGGATTCATGCGACGCGCTTTAGGTCTTTGTTTTTATGCATGTCGTTCTCCCAAAATCGAGGTCACTTTTGGGCGACATGCATTAAGGGTGGATCAGTCGCCTGCGCACGGCTTCAACGACAGCCTGCATGGTGGTCGCGACGCCAAACGCCTCGCGCGCCCTTGTCGAATGCCATTTGACCGTGCGCTCGGCCAGGCCGAGGATCTGGGACGTTTCCGATGACGTTTTGCCCGCCGCGGCCCACAACAGCACTTCCTTCTCCCTATCGCTCAGCGGGCCTTCGTCGCCGTCATCGTTGTTCGACAGGGCCTGGATCGACATGCCGGCATAGACCGCCATTGTGACCAGTTGCACCTGCTGGCGTGGCGACAAGCTGCAGCTCTTGTGCGAGGAGGCGAAGGACAGGACGGACTGCCAATGGTGGACGCTGAGCATCGGCACCGCAAAACCACTCAAGATGCCGAATTCCGTCGCTTCGCCCGCAACGCGTCTGGAGCCTTCCGTATCAGACCATTTCGCTGGAACATCGGCCCAGAAAAAAGGCTTCAGCGTCTTGGCAGAGTAAATGCAAACGCCGTCGACAGCGGCATGCTCGGCGGCGACATAGCGCTCGAACCAACCCGCCGGCCAGCCGTTCAATTCAACCATCGGCGCCAGCTTTTGGCCGCCAAGGGGAACGCCGCTCAGGATAAGGTGCTCGAAGCCAAGATTCCTGACAGTCTCAAGCAAATCGCCCAGCAACGGCCCGGTTGCGGTATGCCTCCTGCAGCGTTCGACAAAGTCGAATACGTCTGAATCGATCATGCCAGAGACCCCCAGCCTCCATGCCGCGGTGCAAGTATAAGGCAATTCAGCAATTCGTAATATCCTAATAGAGCGATCTCTGTTTTGCCAACGGGCAAGGAGGGATCGATTGGCGTTTCTTGACGAATTGCGGTGATTGCAGCCGATCTGCCTGACCAAGATTCCCGAACGCATGCATGCAGCGGCAACGAGACGCCCTGCCGTTCATTTTAGGACGTTTCCCGGGATGATCGGCACGTCCGCGCAACCCGGCCGAAATCGCTTTGCTCGGATAGGCCGGCATCCGGATTCAATTTGCTTGGCGCCCCCTCATCCCTAGGGCAAACTTCCCGTGGGGCTGCAGGAGGTGAAATGAGAGCACGTGCAGCGACGCTCGGGGATCTCGAGGATGTCTTCCATGGCCTGTCCAAGCGGATGTCGGACGAATACGCGGCGGCCGGCAAGGACAGCAAGATCGCCTACGACAATCTGATGATGAATTTGAAGGAAGGCCGGGCGCACGCGCTGGTCGAGGGCGAGAAGGCCGTGGCGATCATCGCCTGGCACGAGAACAGCGACGCCGCCGATACGCTGTTTGCCGCGCAGGAGGATTTCTTCCGCGCCTCCACCGTGCGCTTTTGCAAGCGGCATATCAGGCACATCCAGGCGCTCGCCGGCAATCTGCCCATCCATTCGCGCAGCTGGCTGCAGGGGCCTGACGTCGCCAGATGGTTCGGCATTATCGGCTATGTCGAGCGCGGCCAGGAAAACGGCGCCAATTTGTTCGAACTGCCGTCGGCCCGCGCTGCATAGAACCGCGGGTGACCTGTCGGTCTGCGCCCGCATTTGGTTTTGAAGCTGTCGCGGAGGCGTCGAGGAGCCGCCCCGGTTTTGCGGGCGCCACCTAGCGTCCGAAGATGGCTTTCATCAGCGGTAGCCTGAAGCGGCCACTCGAGGGGCGTGGCGAGGCTTCTTTGGCAATCACGCGGCGCTTCTCCTGCGCAATGAGTTCCAGTTCCCGGAACAATCCAGCGTCATAGAACCGAAAGGCCTCGACTTTCCGGAACGCCTTGACACCGGCATTGGCCGTCCACTCCTCGCCGCCTTGCTTGGTGACGGCGACGTGGGTTTCGTTCTTCACAATGCGCGCCAGGCGTTCTTCATCAGGTTTCTCTCCTGGCGCAAAGAACGGGATCACCCTCTTCATGGTCCCTTGCGGGTCGGACACAAAATCTTCGTAGCCCACCAGCAGGCGGTCGAACTTAATCCGGCTGTCCACCCACTTTGCCATGAAGGCAGCCCATCCATCGGTTCGGATGAGTGCGAATTCTTTAAAGCTTTCCTTGGTGTCCGCGCCGCCATCGAGGAGATACAGTTCAAAGTCCGATACGGTTCCAGGCATGAACGAGCGATGCTGGACCAGATAAGGAACATCCGGCAGGATCCGCCCGGATAGATCGAAATCATGGTTCTTCGAGAATTTGACCCCCGCCGGACGCACGGAAGGTGCGGCAACAATCAGGATTATCAGTGGGATAAAACAGGCAATAATTGAAATCGTTGCCGAAATAGCTCAGGGCGAGCCGATGCATCAGGTGATGCCCACTGCGTGGCCAGCTTATGCCAGCGACGTATCTGATTTTCACTTTGGATGGTCCCCGAGTCTGCCCTCTTTTGATATCGATCTGCCTAGCTGGCGAACCGGGAGAAGTCTACCGACTTTGACGGGTACCGACCGACATTTAGGACCATTGTCCGGTGAAATTCGTCAAGCTCGGACCAACACCCGGCGCGATCTTCAAACTGCCGGTCCGCCCTGTCGAGAACGTCAGCCGGCTTGGCGGAGCATACGAGGCGCACTGCCGTTGATTTCCAGGCGCTTCCTGCGACTATCGGCATGCGCGCTTGCGGCAGATGAAGGTCGAAACAATGCATTACGAAAATTCCGATCATGTCTTCGTCGACCTCGTGCCCGAACAGTTTGGTCCGCTGGACACCACCGTGGCGCGATATTGCGGGCTTGTCGCCACCGCCTTCCGCTATCGATCCGGCGTTGCCGGCCTTCGCATCAGCAATGCGAAGGGCGAAATCGTCATCCTGCCGTTCCAGGGCCAGCAGATTTGGGACGCAACGTTCCTCAACCGCTCGCTGACCATGCGCTCGATGTTCGACGAGCCGGTTGCGACCCGGGACTATCTCTCCAACTACGGCGCGTTCTTCATTCACTGTGGCGCCACTGCGATGGGGAATCCGGGTCCGGACGACCGCCATCCGTTGCATGGCGACCTGCCCAATGCACCCTATGGGGATGTCCAGCTGATCATCGGGGACAATGCCGAAGGGCCATTCATGGCCCTGACTGGGCGCTGTCGCCAGACTGTCGCCTTCAGCCACGACTATGTGACGCAACCGACCGTGCGGCTGCAGCGCGACGCCAGCGGCGTTGCCGTAGACATCGCTATCACCAACCTGAAGCGCTCGCCTATGAATTTGATGTATCTGGCGCACATCAACTTCAGACCGGCGGATGACGGTCGTCTGGTCGACAGCGTGGTCGATGACCGCGCCGACATTGTCGTGCGCCAGGTGCTTCCCCCTTTTTTCACGCCGAGCGAAAGCTACCTTGCCTACCGCGATGCCATAGTCGCCGATCCCTCGCGGCATCGTCTGCTGACCAAGGGTGAGCCGATCGACCCCGAACTCGTGTTGACAATGAAGGCAAGGGCGGATGCCGAAGGCTGGGCGCACGCATTGCAGATCCACCCTGACCAGACAGCGGATTTCGTCAGCTTTCGCCCTGATGAACTCAATTATGCGGTGCGCTGGATCACGCGCGGCCGCGACCAGGACGCGCTCGGCCTTGTGCTGCCGGCAACTGCCGAACCCGATGGCTATCGCGCGGCGGAGGAAAGAGGCCGCCTCATTCGCGTCGCTCCGGAAGGGATGTTCCGCTGCACCCTTCGCTTCGGCGCGATGGACGCGGACATGGCCGCAAAACAGGAAGACATGATTTCGAGGATCAAGGCGCCGGGCGCCTAGCGGCCTTTCACCGCGAACGCCGTCCGCAACTCGGCCACCTTATGGACTGCCTCAGCAAGCCGCTTGCGCAGGGCGACGATTGGCGGGATGTTACTGGACGGGCAACCGGGGCCAAACCGGCAGGCCGAGATCGATATGGCTGCTGGAAAATGTCGCGAGCTTGCTTCGCCTTTCTTACCTTTGTTGTCTTGCTGACGCCGGTAGAGGCAAGCGAGCGCATGTCTCATCTGCTTGACCGCTCCAACCTGCCGATCGCCTATTTTCGCGAACCAGATCTTGTGACCGCATACGCGACTGCAATGGCGCGCTTCCGTCTGCAGCTCACAGGGCGTCCCGGCGAAACCAATCTTGCGGTCTCTCTCGAACCATCGCTTTTGCGGGCGGAATTCCGTGCGCGGACATGGCGCTCGGCGGACGGCAGCTTGTTGCAAGGCTTCGTCGGCAAGGGCGGCTTCCGATTGACTATCGGTAACTGCCTGGCGCGTATCTGCGCTGCCAGCGAATGCAGCGATGCCGGTTGGCCGGTTTACGCCTGCAGCGACGGACGCAAGCGCAAGATGTCCGTCACGGATTTTGTGACGGCAAGCTTCGATGGCGTCCCCTATCGTCGATTGAGCGCCTCCCCTTCACAGGAATGACGGCGCGCGGTGCCTACCGTCTTACCGAGGCAGGTGTTCAAGGGCGGTATTCCTTTCCTTCACCGCGAACGCCGCCTGCATGGCGCGGTTGACCGTCACCGGCAGGATCGACATGTGGTTTTCGCCGGCATGCAGCTCGAAGCTCGCGCGGATCCCAGGCAGGGCGTCGAGGCGCTCGGCCATCGCCCGCGCGAATTCGTCGGTGCATGTCAGCTTCTTCTGCTGCAGGCGTTTTTCCTCATCCTCCGCGCCGATCTGAAATGGTGCCAGCTTCTCGGTCTCGTACTCGCCGGCCGACAGGATCACATCCGCCGTCAGGTCTGCGGGAACAGCCGCCTCGAAAGCCTCGAGGAAGCGATCGATGGCGCGGTCTTCCCAATAGATGGCGGGGCTGGCGGCGATGAAGGTCCGGAACGCGCGCGGGCGGGTGAACAAGGCGTAGAGCGCGAACAGGCCACCGAAGGAATGGCCGTAAAGCGCCTGGCGCTTCTCATCGATCCTGGTCCGGCTGGCGACCCATGGCTTCAACTCCTCCTCGATGAAGGCCAGAAAATCCCCTGCCCCGCCGGTCCTGACTTCCGGCGTGCCCTCATAGAAGGGCGGATAGGTCTTGCCCGGCGGCGGGCCGAGGTCCCAGGAGCGGCGCAGCGGGTCATAGGCGCCCGCGACGGGATAGCCGACGGCGACGATGACGCCCCAGCCGACATTGGTGCCCAGGGGATAGAAGGCCTGTGCGCGCATGGCATCGACCGCCGTACCGATGACGGCGTTTCCGTCGGTCATGTAGAGCACCGGCCAGCCGGCCTCGGGCGCCGGCCCGAGCGGCACATGGATGAAGATCCGCCAGGGGTCGCCGCCTGCTCTGGGGACAAGATCGTGGACAGTGGTGTCGGCGATCAGGGCGGGTGACGCCTTTGGCGAGACGGTCATGGCGATCTCCGGGGACAAATCAGCGGCGGCGCAAGAGCCACATCAGCAGCGGGCCACCGAGCAGCGTGGCGACGAGGCCGGCCGGGATCTGGCGCGGAAAGATGGCGGTGCGGCCGATCCAGTCGGCGCAGACCATGATCAGCGCGCCGGCAAGCACCGCGCCCATGGTTTGCGGCAGCGCGCGCGACAGGCCGAGACGGCGGGCAAGGTGCGGCGCCATCAGGCCGATGAAGGTCAGCGGCCCGACGACCAGCGTCGACGCGGCGGTGAGGGCTGCAACCATCAGAAGCACCAGAAGCCGCGTTGCCCTGAGGTTGACGCCAAGACTTTGCACTGCGGCCGATCCGAGCGGAAGCATGTCCAGCCAACGCATGAAGAGCGGCGCTGCCAGGAACAGGCAAAAGGCGATCGTCAAGGTCAAAAGCGCCGAGTTCGCGTCGACGCCATAGGTCGAGCCGGTGAGCCAGTTGAGCAGAAGCATGGCGCGAGGGTCACCGGTGGCGGTGAGCACCAGGATCAGCGCGTCGAACAGGGCGGTCAGGGCGACGCCGGCAAGCAGCAGCCGCTCCGGCGCATAGGCGGCGCGACGGCCGATCGCCAGCGTCACCAGCAAAGCGATGAAGGCGCCGATGGTGGCGGCCACGGTCTGGACGGCACGGCCGGCATCGGACAGCGAAAACAACGCCACCATCATGCCGAGCGCGGCACCGGCGCTGATGCCGAGCACTTCGGGGCTGGCCATCGGATTGCCGGTCAGCCGCTGCATCATCAGCCCGGCCAACGCCAGCATGGCGCCGGCCGACAGCGCAGCGGAGACCGGGGGCAGCCGCCAGGACAACAAGGGTTGCAACTGGTCGCCAAACGCGAATGCCCAGCCATGCGGCCCCGGCGCATAAAGCAGGGCCAGCCCGAGCAGCAGAAGCAGCAAGCCGCCGATCGCCACCAGCACGAGGGCGGAGTGGCGAGCGCGCGGCAGGCGCTCCGAACCGAGCGCCGGCGTCTCCAGCCCGAGCGCCAGGCGCGGCAGCAGCCAGAGCAGCAGCGGCGCACCGAGAAGCGCTGTCATCGCGCCGGTCGGCAGCAGGTCGCCTTGCGGGCCGGTTGCGATCTGCACACCCTGATCGGCGGCCCACAGCAAAGCGCCGCCGATGAACGGGGCCATCACCAGCTGCTGGCTAAGCCGCCGGGCGCCGCCGATGCGGGCAAGGGCCGCGGCGGCAAGGCCGACGAAACCGATGACACCGACGGCGGCGACGACGAAGGCGATCAGCGCGACCGCCGCCGCCAGTCCGGCGAAACGATAGGCGCCAAGCGGGACGCCCAGGCTGCGCGCGCCTTCATCGTCGAGGCCAAGCAAGGTCAACGGCCGCACCATCAGCCCGATCAGCAGCGCGGCACCGCCCAGGCGCGGCAGGAGCCACAGCGTCGTCGACCAGTCCTGCTGGCCGAGCGAACCGGCGCCCCAGATGAACAGGCTGGCCAACCATTCATGCCGCAGCACCACCAGGGCCGCTCCAATGGCGCCAGCATAGAGGCTGACGACCAGCCCGGCGAGCACCACCGAAAGCGGCGACAGGCCCTTGTGCCAGGACAGCGCGAAGACCGCGGCAACAGCCGTGAAGGCGCCGGCAAGCGCCACCCATTGGCGGCCGTAGGCAAGCAGGGACGGCGCAAGAAGCGTCGCCAGCGCCAGCGCCAGATGGGCGCCGGCCGAGACGCCGACGGTTTCGGGCGAGGCGAGCGGGTTGCGCAGGACCTGTTGCAGCACCGTTCCAGCAAGACCGAGGGACGCGCCGCAGAGAAGGCTGACGGCGAGCCTGGGCAGGAAGGCATAGTGGACGAGCACCTGCCGCATGTCGTCGATATCGGGGCTTGCGAGCGCATCGAGCCAGAGCGCTGGTGGCAATTGCACGACGAGGTTGGAGAGGGTCGCTGCGGCTGCAGCGCTAAGAAGCACGACGCAAAGCAGGATCGCGCCTACGGGATATCTGTCTGATAGTCGAGCCGTCGACCACGACCGGAGACGAGGCTGGCGTCGCCGGACAAGATTGCTTGCTGCTCAGCCATCGGCGTGCTCCGCCGTCAGCGCCGCGGCCAGCAGCCGGGCAAAGCGGCTCGCCGAAGGCAGCGCGCCGAACATCAGCGCTGGGGCAAGGCGCATGATCGAGCGGTTGCGCACGAAAGGCATGGCGTTCCAGACCGGGCTTTCGGTCAGCGTGCCGCCCACCCCTTCCGGCAGGGGCTCGAGATAGGCAAGGCGCGCGTCACTTGACGTCGCCAGGCCGTCGATGCCGACGGTGGCAAATCCCCAGTAATTTGTCTCGCCAGTCCAGGCGTTGCGGATGCCGATGCGATCGAACACCGCCTGAAACAGGCTTTTCTCGCCATAGACGCGCACATTGCGCGGATCGAGAAAGCTGACGGCGTAGATCGGCCGCGCCGAAAGCAGCTCCAGCCTCTGCCTGACATCAGCGAAACAGGCTTCCGTCGCCGCGATCAGCGCTTCTCCTTCGCTTTCCTTGCCGACCAGTGCCGCGAGTTGCCGGGTCGCCTCGATGGCGCGTCGATAGGGCTGGCCGTCCGGCGTGTAGATGCCGATCGTCGTCACCGGCGCGACGCGTTCGAGCAGCGGCTTGATGCCGTCGAGATAGGGAGTGGAAAGGATGATGTCGGGGCGAAGCTGCTGCAGGAATTCGAGATTGGGCTCCAGGATCGTGCCGATATCTGCAACTTCAGGCGGCAGTGGCGGCTCGACCACCCACTTCTCCCAGACTTCATGGTCGGCGACGGCTATTGGTGTAACGCCGAGCATCAGCAAGGTCTCCGCTAGCCCGTCATCCACGCAAACGATGCGCAATGGCTTCGCCGCGGCCGCCCGTGGCATGAAAGCGGCCAAGGGCAACGCGAACAGCGCCAAAGCGCCGCGCCGGGTCATGCAGCCGCGCGCGGGTTTGGCTGTCCCTCCGGGCCGGGCTTTCTGGTCTGTTTCCAATGTGGCGTGCCTGTCAGCGGACGACGGCCTCGAGCGGCCCATGTCGGTTGACTATAAAACATGATTTTCATAGTCAACATTGAAGATGCAGCCGGGCATCAACAATCTGGCTGTCGCATGCCTGGATGCTGCGACTCCCCGCCGCAGCCGCGTGGCGCATGACGACGCCGAATTGATCGGCGGCATCATCTTTTCCCCGCGAACGGGGCTTATATCGAAAGGAGATCACGGCGTGCCATCCGAGCGCGGGCGCGTGTTGCATTCGAGCCAGGTGCCCCGAAAAAGCGGTGACAAGCGCCGCCGGAACGTGCTGAAGATGACGGCCAACACGGAGAGGGGCGTGCGATCGGGTTGCACTCGGCAAGTGTTGATGGTTTGTTGCCGGTCAGCGGAGAATGAGTGATGCGAGAATCGATCGGTCAAGACGAATACGGGTCGGCGAACCCCTTCGATCCGGACGACCTGCCGAATCTGAATGCGATCGGGCCAGCCATGGGTGGCGGCAACGATTTCGAGAAGTATGCGGTTGCCGTGATCATCGTGTTCGGCGCCCTGATCATTGGCGGACTGATGGCCGCGTCAATGACCTTCGGCCATCGCAACGGGTTCCTCTTCGCGCTCGGCGGCGCCACGTCGGCCTGGATCTCCGGAAACGCGCTTCTGCTCGACCGGCCGCGTATCTACGCGCTGTTCGTCGGCATCGCCGCCCTGATGCTGATCGCATCGACCATCACGCTGGTTACCTGACGGCCCCGGCCCGGCCGTGAGCCGGCGCGCGCCAAGAATTCACCCGGGTAAATCAATATCCGAGCGCCTCGCCCGAGGCTGCCCGGCTGTCGATGGCGCCATTGTAGCGCGCGCCGCCGCCCTTCTCGATTTCCGCCAGGCTCTTGCCGCCGACCAAGATGCCGGCCGCCTGCCCCCAGGTCTGCCCGCCGAGATCAAGGTGGTAACCCATGCCGGCCAGCAGTCTTTCGGTGTCCGGCGACAGGCCGAACGGCTCGACATAGACCGTATCGGGCAGCCATTGATGATGGATGCGCGGCGCGTCGATCGCTTCCTGGATGTTCATGCCGTGGTCGATGACGTTGACGATCGCTTCCAGCGTGATGGTGATGATTCGCGAGCCGCCCGGGCTCCCGATGACCATGAACGGCTTGCCGTCCTTGGCGACGATGGTCGGGCTCATCGATGACAGCGGCGTCTTCTTCGGCTGGATGGCATTGGCCTCGCCCTGGACCAGACCATACAGGTTGGGCACGCCCGGTTTTTGGGTGAAATCGTCCATTTCGTTGTTGAGCAGGATGCCGGTGCCGTCGGCGACGACGCCGGCACCGAAGGAGCCGTTCAGCGTATAGGTGACCGCGACCGCGTTGCCGTCCTTGTCGATTATCGAATAGTGCGTGGTCTCTTTCGACTCGCCAAAACCCTTCGGCATCAGATCCTGCGAGACGCCCGCGCGGAACGGATCGATCTTGTCGCGGATGTCCTTGGCGTAGGCCTTGTCGAGCAGCTTCGAGACCGGATTGTCGATGAAATCGGGATCGCCGAGCGCGGAATTGCGGTCGACATAGGCATGGCGCATGGCCTCGACCATGACATGCACCGTCTCGGCCGAGCCGGCGCCAAGATAGGACAGCGGATAGCCTTCAAGCACGTTGAGGATTTCGCAGATGATGACACCGCCTGAGCTCGGCGGCGGTGAGGAGGTGATCTCGTAACCGCGATAGGAGCAGGTCACGGGCTTGAGTTCGCGGACCGCATATTGCTCGAAATCCTGTTTGGCCAGGATGCCGCCCTTGGCGCCGCTCGCCTTGACGATCTCATCCGCGATGGCGCCTTTGTAGAAGGCATCGGGGCCTTTCTCGGAAATCGCCGTGAGCGACGCGGCCAGATCAGGCTGGGTGAGCCGATCGCCGATCCCATAGGGCTTGCCATCGGATTTCAGGAAGGCGGCAGCCGCCGCCGGGTCCTTCGCCAACCGGTCAGCGCTGCCGGCGAATGAGGCGGCATCGCCCTGATTGAGGACGAAGCCATCCCTGGCGTAGGCGATTGCCGGCGCCATCAGATCCTGTCTTGAAAGCGTACCATATTTCTCGCGCGCCATTTCCAAACCGGCGACCGAGCCCGGCACGCCGACGGCGAGATAGCCATCCAAGCTGGCGCCTTTCACTGGCTTGCCATCCTTGTCGAGATACATCGTCTTGGTGGCCGCCAGCGGCGCGCGCTCGCGAAAGTCGAGAAAAGTCGATTTGCCATCGGCGAAACGGATGGTCATGAAGCCGCCGCCGCCGATATTGCCGGCATTGGGGTAGACGACGGCCAGCGCATAACCGACGGCGACCGCCGCATCGACGGCATTGCCGCCCTTCTTCAGCACCTCGACGCCGACTTCCGAGGCCAGATGCTGGGCCGTCACCACCATGCCATGCTCGCCCTTGGCCGGCGCCGGCGAAGCGGCGAAGACGCTGGTCAAAGGCACGAGCGCGAAGGTGATGGAAAGACTGGCGGCGATCAGTGTCCGACGGGTGAGATGCATGGCGGGTTCTCCGGGCGGGGGACGCCTAGAAGACCGTGTTGGAGTGATCGAGTCCACTAACAATTGGAGGAGCGGGAGAAAGAGCCCCCCCCTCACCCGGATTGCGAAGGGCAATTCGGGGCGACGCCAGCCTCTTCTCCCCAACGGGGAGAAGGTGGCCGCGAAGCGGCCGGATGAGGAGGCTGGCTCGGCGTTAGACAATTCCGCCCGAACCGCCGGCAACCGCCGGGCGTTCGGCCGCAACCTTGGCGCGGTAGCCCGCTGCGCGGTAGGCGGCGACCGGATCGATGGCGCCGCCGGTCTTCAGCCGGGCCATGGCGAGAATCGGCTCGACATCAGTGCGGTAGGCAGCCTTCAGCGTCTGCGTCGCCATGAGCGCATCATTGCCGTCCTGAAACCCTTCGAGCGCCCTGCGGTCGACCAGCAGCGCCTGTGCATAGGCGCGCTGCACCTCGACCGCCGACAACATCAGGCTTTCGATCGGGTCGGTGACGTTGTGGCTCTGGTCGAGCATGTGGGCGGGATCGAAACCTTCGGCGCCGGACAGTTCGGCATCGACCAGTTCGTTGAAGACCAGGAACAGCCGGTAGGGATCGATCGAACCGGCGTCGAGATCATCGTCGCCATATTTCGAATCGTTGAAGTGGAAGCCGCCGAGTTTCTTGAACTGGATCAGCCGCGACACGATCATCTCGATGTTGACGTTGGGCGCATGGTGGCCGAGGTCGACCAGGCAAAAGGCCTTGTCGCCCAATTCCTTTGATATGAGGTAGTTGGTGCCCCAGTCCTGCACGACGGTGGAGTAGAAGGCCGGCTCGTACATCTTGTGTTCGGTGAACAGCTTCCAGTCTGCGGGCAGCCCTGCATAAACCTCTTTCATGGCGTCGAGATAGCGCTCGAACGCCTTGGCGAAATTGACCTGGCCGGGAAAATTCGAGCCGTCGCCGATCCACACCGTCAGCGCCTTGGAGCCGAGCGTCTTGCCGATCTCGATGCATTCGAGATTGTGCTCGACCGCCTGCCGGCGGGTGCCGGCATCGGCGTGCGACAGCGAGCCGAATTTGTAGGAGAGCGTGTGGTCCTTCGCGTCGGAAAAGGTGTTGGAGTTCATGGCATCGAAGCCGAGGCCGAAGCGCGAGGCGGCCTGTTTCAGCCGATTCGGATCGGCCTTGTCCCATGGAATGTGCAAGGAAACGGTCGGCGTCGCCTGCGTCAACTGGCTGATGACGGCGCAATCCTCGATCTTGTCAAAGATGTCGCGCGGTTCGCCGGCGCCGGGAAAGCGGGCAAAGCGGGTGCCGCCTGTGCCGACGCCCCAGGAGGGGATGGCAACGGCGAATTTTTCGACCTTGTCGCGGATGGCGTCGATGGCGATGCCGCGACGGTCGAGGCGCTCGCCGAGCGAGGCGTAGTCGCGCTCGAGGTCGGGCTTACGCGCGGTGTTGTGGCTGGCGACGAGGTCGGCCGAGATGATGGTTTCGGACAAACTGCTATTCCTCCCAAATGCGTTCCATGAGCGCTGCCCCTCATCCGGCCCTTCGGGCCACCTTCTCCCCGTGAAACGGGGAGAAGGAAGAAGGCCTAGCGCGTAAAGCTTTGCGCGTTGCCGGCGTCGACGTTGATGATGTTGCCGGTCGACTTGGCCGACATGTCGGAGGCGAAGAAATAGATCGCTTCGGCGATGTCCTCCGGAAACACCGAGCGTTTCAGCATCGAGCGCGACCGGTAGTGCTCTTCGAGGTCGTCGGTGGACATCTTGTAGGCGGCGGCGCGCTGTTCCTTCCATTCGCCGGTCCAGATCTTCGAGCCGCGCAGCACCGCGTCCGGGTTGACGACATTGACCCTGATCTGCGCTTCCGCGCCTTCCAGTGCCAGGCAGCGCGCGAGATGGATTTCGGCGGCCTTGGCGGTGCAATAGGCGGCGGCGTTGGGTGATGCGGCAAGACCGTTCTTGGAGGCGACGAAGACGACATTGCCACCGATTTTTTGAACCCTGAACAGCCGGAACGCTTCCCGCGAGACCAGGAAATAGCCCGTGGACAGGATGTCCATGTTCTTGTTCCACAGCGCCAGCGTCGTCTCCTCGATTGGCGCCGAGGAGGCGAGACCTGCGTTGGAGACCAGAATGTCGATGCCACCGAACTCGACCGCCGTCTCGGCAAAGCCGGCAACAACCTGGTCTTCCGAGGTGACGTTGATGACCACGGGGCGGACAAAATCCTTGCCATAGGCCTTGGCCAGTTCCTCATTGGCGCTGGCAAGTGCAGCCTCATCGATATCGGCCAGCACCACGCAGGCGCCTTCGCGCAGCAAGCGATTGGCGGTCGCGCGGCCGATGCCGCCGGCGCCACCGGTGACCAGCGCGATCTGGCCGGCGAGCGACTTCGGCTTCGGCATGCGCTGCAATTTGAGATCCTCGAGCAGCCAGTATTCGATGTCGAAGGCTTCCTGGGCCGGCAGGCCGACATAGGACGAGACGGTCGAGGCGCCGCGCATGACGTTGATGGCGTTGACGTAGAATTCGCCGGAGATGCGCGCCGTCGCCTTGTCGCCGGCGAAGGTGAACATGCCGACGCCGGGCATCAGATAGACCACGGCGTTGGGGTCCCGAATGGCGGGCGAGTCCGGATGTTTGCAGCTGTCGTAATAGGCCTGGTAGCCGACGCGGTATTCGGCGATGTCGTCGGCGAGGCGCGCGATCACCGCCTCGACATCAGGCTTTGCCGGATCGAACTCGATGACCAGCGGGCGGATCTTGGTGCGCAGGAAATGGTCCGGGCATGAGGTGCCGAGTGCCGCCAGCGGGCGCAGATCCCTAGAGTTGACGAATTCGAGCACGGCGGCGGAATCGTCGAAATGGCCGAGCTTGTGGCTCTTTTCCGAGATCAAGCCGCGGATTTTCGGCATCAGTTTCGCCGCGATGGCGCGGCGTTCAGTGGCATCGAGCGACTTGACCACTTCGCCGCTGAAAATGGCAAGGCCCTCGGAGCGGCGCTCGAACCACTCGATCGCCTGGTTGATCACCGAGATTGTCGTCTCATAGCATTCCTTGGGCGTGTCGCCCCAGGTGAACAGGCCGTGGCTTTCGAGGATGACCCCCTTGGCGGTGGGGTGTTCGAGGCAGAATTTCTCCAGCCACAGGCCAAGTTCGAAGCCGGGGCGTTTCCATGGCAGCCAGCCGATGGCATCGCCGAAGATTTCCTTGGTCAGTGCCCTGGAATCCTTCGCCGCGGCAATCGCGATGATGGCATCGGGATGCATGTGGTCGACGAAAGGCTTCGGCACATAGGCGTGCAGCGGCGTGTCGATCGACGCCGCGCGCGGATTGAGGTTGAAGGTGCAGTGGGGCAGATATCCCACCATCTCGTCCTCATGCTCGACGCCGCGATAAAGGCCCTTCAGCGCCCGCAATTTGTCCATGTAGAGCGTGGCGAAGCCGTCGAGCTTGATCGAGGCGCTGTCGCCGCCGGAGCCCTTGACCCACAGCACTTCGACGGTCTCGCCGCTCAGCGGATCCTTCTGCCAGATTTTGGAGGAGGTGTTGCCGCCGCCATAGTTGGTGACGCGCTTGTCGGAACCGAGCGTGTTCGAGCGATAGACCAGAAGCTCGGGATCGCTCATCCCCTGGGCTTTCGCATCATCCCACAGATTGGCAAGGCGCGAGCCGGAGCGCTTGTCGAGCATAGGTATCCTCCCTGGGACGCAAAAAACCGCAGTCCATTTTGCCGGGAATGTCTACGCAAGCCGGCCGCTTGTCAATCACAAACGATCAACATCAATCATATTGCACTGCACAATGAAATTATATGATCGGAAATGATTGACACTGCTCGTTTTGAGTGCCTAGATGGCCAGGCAGGGAGGAACCATGCACGAAAAAGAGCGCCACAGGATCATTCTGTCCGCCGTCCAGGAAAAACCTGTGGTGACGGTGCAGGAAATGGTCGACCTGACGGAGTCGTCCGAGGCGACGATCCGGCGCGACATCGCGGCTCTTCATGTGCAAAAGCGCCTGCGCCGGGTGCGCGGTGGCGCCGAGGCGATCGCGCCGCCGCAGTTCATCGGCCTGGCCGGCCGGCCGTTTTCCGTCAACGAAACGATCAACGCTTCGCAGAAGCGGGCGATTGCGCGAGAAGCGGTCGAATTGTGCGGGGATGGCGAACCGATCATCATCAATGGCGGCACCACCACCTTCCAGATGGTGCATTTCCTGACCGGCCGCCGCATGCCGATCTTCACCAATTCATTCCCGATCGCCGAGCATCTGCTCAAGCACTCCAAGAACACGGTGATGCTGTCGGGCGGCACCATCTATCGCGAGCAGAACATCATCCTGTCGCCCTTCGACAATGATGTGACGCGCAATTTTTATGCGCGCCGCATGTTCATGGGCGCTCAAGGGCTGGGGCCGCTCGGCCTGATGGAAGGCGACCCGCTGCTGATCCAGGCCGAGCAGAAATTGATCGACCAGGCCGACGAGCTGGTGGTGCTGGTCGACTCCTCGAAATTCCGCAAGCGCTCCAGCCTGATCCTGTGCGGCCTGTCGCGCATCGCCACCGTCATCACCGATGACGGCATCGAGGATCGCGAAGCCAAGATGTTGGAGACCGCGGGCGTAACGCTGATCGTCGCCCGCAAGACGGCAAAGGAAGAATCTTCACTGCAGGCCTGAGACACCCTCACGCCCGCAGCGGTGATGGAATGCAACGCTCAAGGGAGGATATTCGATGAGCTTCTTGAAGAAATTGATGGTTACGGCGGCCTTTTCAGCCGCCATGTTCGTGAATGCCGCCTATGCGGAAAACGTCAAGATCGCGCTGGTGGTGAAGTCGCTCGGCAACGGCTTCTTCGACGCCGCCAACAAGGGCGCCGAAGAGGCGGCCAAGGAACTCGGCGATGTTGATATCATCTACACCGGCCCGACCAAGGCGACCGCCGAAGCGCAGATCGAAGTGGTCAACTCGCTGATCGCCCAGAAGGTCAACGCCATCGCGATTTCGGCCAATGACGCCGACGCACTTGTGCCAGTGCTGAAGAAGGCCATGGAGCGCGGCATCACCGTCATCTCCTGGGATTCGGGCGTCGCCAAGGAAGGCCGTCAGCTTCACCTCAACCCGTCCGACACCGGCCTAATCGGCGAGACCATCATCAAGCTCGCCGCCGACTACCTGCCGGAGGGCGGCGACGTCGCCATCCTGTCGGCCTCCTCGACCGCGACCAACCAGAACGCCTGGATCGACGCGGCCAAGAAAATCCTGCCGGAGAAGTTTCCGAAGATCAAACTCGTCGCCACCGTCTATGGCGACGACGACTCGGCCAAGAGCACCGACGAAGCCAAGGGCCTGCTGAAGTCGTACCCGAACCTCAAGGCGATCATCGCGCCGACCACCGTCGGCGTCGTTGCCGCCGCCCAGGTCGTCACCGACGAGAACCTGATCGGCAAGGTCAACGTCACGGGTCTCGCGCTGCCGTCCGAGTTCAAAAAGTTCATCGACAACGGTGCTTCACAGGCCGTGGCTCTCTGGAACCCGATCGACCTCGGCTACTCCGCCGTCTACCTCGCCCATGATCTGGCGGTGAAGAAGGAAGAGGCCAAGCCCGGTGCGACGCTGTCGATCGGCCGCGTCGGCAAGGTCACGCTCGACGACTCGAACTCGGCTGCGATGGCTCCGCCCTTCCAGTTCGACAAGACCAACATCGAGAAGTTCTCCAAGATCTATTGATCTGGAGCACTTGCACCCTCCCCCTTGTGGGGAGGGGTCGGCGAGGCGGTCTTGCGAAGCAAAACCGGCGAGACGGGGCGGGGGTGGCGACATCTCCACGCACCAGGACCTTGATATGCTAGACAACCCCCCACCCTGCTCACGTTGTTCGCGACCCTCCCCACAAGGGGGAGGGGTGAAGCGGCGCCACGCCTGACACTGTCCGGCATCTCAAAGAGCTTTCCCGGCGTGCGGGCGCTGCACGATGTCAGCCTGTCGCTCTATCCCGGCCAGGTAACAGCACTGATCGGCGAGAACGGCGCCGGCAAGTCGACGCTGGTCAAGATCATGACCGGTATCTACCAGCCAGATGCCGGCACGATCAGCATCGACGGCCAGGCCGTCACCCTGCCAAGCGCGCACGCCGCCTTCGGCCATGGCGTCACCGCCATCCATCAGGAAACCGTGCTGTTCGACGATCTTTCGGTCGCCGAAAACATCTTTCTCGGCCATGCGCCCCGCTCGCGCTTCGGCACCATCGACTGGCGTATGATGCGCAAAAATGCGCGCGAAGTGCTCGACACCATGCATGCCGGCCATATCGACGCCGATGCGCGGCTGAAGGACCTCGGCATCGCCAACAAGCATCTGGTCGCGGTTGCCCGCGCCATGTCGATCGACGCGCAGATCGTCATCATGGACGAGCCGACGGCGGCGCTGTCGATGAAGGAGATCGAGGAGCTTTTCCTGCTCATCGAATTCCTCAAGAGCGAGGGCAAGGCGATCCTGTTCATCAGCCACAAGTTCGACGAGATTTATCGGATCGCCGACCGCTACACCGTATTCCGCGATGGCGAGATGGTCGGCGAAGGGCTGATCAGGGATGCCGGCCAGAGCCAGATCGTGCGCATGATGGTTGGCCGCGCGGTCGACCACATCTTTCCGCAGCGCAAGGCCGAGATCGGCGCGCCGGTGCTGTCCGTCGCCGGCCTGTCGCACCCGACCGAGTTCAGGGATATCGGCTTCGAGCTGCACAAGGGCGAAATCCTCGGCTTCTATGGTCTCGTCGGCGCAGGACGCAGCGAGGTGATGCAGGCGATATCAGGCATCACCCGCACATCGGGTGGTACGATCACGCTGGACGGCAAGGTGATCGCGCCCAAATCGGCGGCGGATTCGATCGAAGCCGGCATCGTCTATGTGCCGGAAGAGCGCGGCAAGCAGGGCGTGGTGATCGGCCTGCCGATATTCCAGAACGTCTCGCTGCCGTCACTCAAGCGCACATCCAAGTCAGGCCTGCTGCGGCTGGCGGAAGAGTTTTCGCTTGCCCGCTCCTACACCGAGCGGCTTGATCTGAGGGCCTCGTCGCTCAGCCAGGATGTCGGCACGTTGTCGGGCGGCAACCAGCAGAAGATCGTCATCGCCAAATGGCTGGCGACCGCGCCCAAGGTGATCATCCTGGACGAACCGACCAAGGGCATCGATATCGGCTCCAAGGCGGCTGTGCACGGCTTCATGGCCGAGCTCGTGGCGCAGGGACTGTCGGTGATCATGGTGTCATCGGAATTGCCCGAAATTCTCGGCATGTCCGACCGCGTCGTCGTCATGCGCGAGGGCCTTGTCGCGGCGGTTTATGACAACAAGGGACTGGACGCCGAGACGCTGGTCCGGACGGCAGCGGGGATCGCGGCATGATGGCTTTCCTGAAATACCGCGAGGTCTGGCTGGCTGCGGCGATCATCGTGCTGATCGGGCTGATCTCGACCCGTTTCCCGGCCTTCGCCGATCCCGCCAATCTGCGCCAGGTGTTCAACGACACCTCGATCCTGATGATCCTGGCGCTTGGCCAGATGGTGATCATCCTGACGCGCTCGATCGACCTCTCGATGGCCTCGAACCTGTGCTTCACCGGCATGGTGGTGGCGATGCTGAACGCAGCACACCCGGCGATCCCGATCCCGCTGCTGATCATTATCGCACTGGTAGTCGGGCTGGTACTGGGCGCCATCAACGGCCTGCTGGTCTGGCGGCTGAACATCCCCTCGATCGTGGTGACGTTGGGCACGCTCACCATCTATCGCGGCGCCACTTTCGTCCTGTCCGGCGGCGCCTGGGTCAACGCCGACAAGATGAGCCCTGAGTTCATCGGCTTCCAGCGCGCGGCTTTCCTCGGCATTCCGGTGCTGTCCTTGATCGCCATCCTGGTCATCGCGCTGTTCTTCATCCTGATGACGCGCACCGCACTCGGACGCTCGATCTATGCCATCGGCGTCAACCCGACGGCATCGGTCTATGCCGGCATCGATGTCGGCCGCACGAAATTCATCGTCTTCTGCATCTCCGGCATGATCGGCGGGCTTGCCGGCTACCTCTGGATCTCGCGCTATGTGATTGCCTCGGTCGAGGTCGCCAATGGCTATGAGCTCAACATCATCGCCGCCTGCGTCATCGGCGGCATCTCGATCGCCGGCGGCATCGGCTCGGTCGGCGGCGCGGTGCTTGGCGCGCTGTTCCTCGGCATCATCTCCAATGCGCTGCCGGTCATCAACATCTCGCCCTTCTGGCAGATGGCGATTTCGGGCAGCGCCATCATTCTCGCCGTCGTGCTCAACGCGCGCGGCGAACGCCAGCAAGGCCGCATCATCCTGCGAAAAGTGGAGGCGGCATGACCGACGTCCCTGCCCCGCGCCATATTCCCGACCGGCTCGACAAGCCGCTCTCTTCAGCGATCTTTTCCTGGGAAGCGCTGCTGGTCGTGGTGGCCGTCGCCATCTTCGCCATCAACAGCTTCGCCTCGCCCTATTTCCTCGACCCCTATTCGCTGTCGGACCTGACCTTCAACTTCACCGAGAAGGGCCTGATCGCCTTCGCCATGGCGCTGCTGATCATTTCGGGCGAGATCGACCTGTCGGTCGCCGCCATCATCGCGCTCGCCTCGACCATGATGGGCATGGCGGTGCAGGCGGGTGCAGGCACGCCGGTGCTGGTGCTGATCGGCATTGTCGTCGGGCTTGGCTGCGGTGCTTTCAACGGGTTGCTGGTGACAAGGCTCGGCCTTCCCTCCATCGTCGTCACCATCGGCACGATGAGCCTGTTCCGCGGCATCGCCTTCATCATCCTCGGCGACCAGGCTTACAAGGGCTATCCCGAAAGCTTCGCCTTCTTTGGCCAGGGCTACGTCTGGTGGGTGGTGTCGTTCGAACTGGTGCTCTTCCTCATCGCGGCTGTTGCCTACTGGTTCCTCCTGCACCGCACGAGCTTCGGCCGCCGCGTCTTTGCCATCGGCAACAACCCGGTCGCGGCACAGTTTTCGGGCGTGCGCGTCGGCCGCATCAAATTCATCCTGTTCTGCCTGACCGGGCTGATGTCGGGCATAGCCTCGGTGCTCATCACCTCGCGCCTCGGCTCGACAAGGCCGTCGATCGCGCAGGGCTATGAGCTCGAAGTCATCACAATGGTGGTGCTCGGCGGCGTCAGCATCCTGGGCGGCGCCGGCAGCATAGTCGGCGTCGTGCTGGCCGCCTTCATCATGGGGCTGGTGACCTTTGGCCTTGGCCTGCTCAACGTGCCCGGCATCGTCATGTCGATATTCATCGGCCTGCTGCTGATCATCGTCATCGCGCTGCCGATCGTCTGGCGGCGGCTGCGCGGGGGTCGCTGATGCCGGAAAAGTACGCGTTCAAGATGAAGCTCAAACCGGGCATGAAGGCCGAATACAAGAAGCGCCATGACGAGATCTGGCCATCGCTGGTCGCGCTCTTGAAGCAAGCCGGCGTGTCCGATTACTCGATCCATCTGGATGAAGAGACCAACATATTGTTCGGCGTGCTGTGGCGTCGGGACGACCACGGCATGGCCGAATTGCCCGGGCATCCGGTGATGCAACGCTGGTGGGGCCATATGGCCGACATCATGGAGACCAGGCCGGACGACGAGCCGGTGGCCGTGCCGCTGGAAACAATGTTCCATATGGCATGAGTGCTCCGCGCCACATCGCCGTCATCGATATCGGCAAGACCAACGCCAAGGTGGCGCTGGTCGATCTCGCCACATTGAGCGAGGTGGCGCTGCGCCGAATGGCTAATGCACCGCTGCGGCAGGCGCCCTACCCGCATCACGATGTCGAGGCGCTGTGGACGTTCATCCTCGACAGCCTGGCCAGTCTCAACCGCGAACAGCATATCGACGCCATTTCGATCACCACCCACGGCGCGACAGGCGCGCTGGTCGATGCTGCGGGTGAACTCATTTTGCCTGTCCTCGACTATGAGTTCGACGGCCCCGACAGGCTGGCTGCGGAGTATGACGCGATCCGCCCACTCTTCACTGAAACCGGCACGCCGCGGCTGCCACTCGGCCTCAATCTTGGCGCGCAATTCTTCTGGCAACAGAAAAACTTCCCGGCCGAGTTCGCGCGTGCGGCCGCGATTCTGATGTACCCGCAATATTGGGCTTTGCGTCTGACCGGCGTCACCGCCAATGAGGTGACTTCGCTTGGTTGCCACACCGATCTGTGGAACCCGTGGACCGCGGATTTTTCATCATTGGTCGACGGCCTGAAATGGCGCCGGCTGATGGCGCCGGTGCGGCTGGCCAGGGATCGTCTCGGGCCAATCCTGCCCGTGCTTGCCGCGCGCACCGGCCTTGATCCGCAAACCCCAGTGTTCTGCGGCCTGCACGATTCCAACGCCTCGCTGCTGCCGCATCTCCTGTCAGACGCGCCACCCTTCTCGGTCGTCTCGACCGGCACCTGGGTGGTGTCGATGGCCGTGGGAGGCAGGCCGGTCAAACTCGATCCGGCACGCGATACGCTGGTCAATGTCAATGCGCTGGGCGATCCCGTCCCCTCGGCCCGCTTCATGGGTGGCCGCGAATTTTCCGTGCTGACGGAAGGCCAGCCGAAGAACTGGACCGAAGACGGTATCGGTGCCGTGCTGGGGCGAAAGACTTTGCTGCTGCCTTCGACCCAGCAAGGGTCAGGGCCGTTCCCACACCAGGCCGCAACATGGCTCAATGCCGATGGCATCAGCAACGGCCAGCGTTTTGCCGCCGTCTCGTTCTATCTGGCGCTGATGACGGCGACCTGCCTCGACCTGATCGGCGCCGCTGGCCCGACCACGGTCGAAGGACCCTTTGCCCGCAACCGGCTGTTTGTCGGCATGCTAGCGGCAGCGACTGCACGTGGCGTCATCGCATCAGAGGCCGCAACCGGGACCAGCATCGGCGCGGCGCTTTTGGCATCCGAAGAGACGCCGGTGCACGGCAAGGGCGAGAGGATACAACCGCAGACAGACCCGATCTGGGCGGCCTATGTCAGCGCGTGGCGCGCGGCGGTCGAAGCGCGGGATGCGAATATCAGAGCATGACCAATGATAAAAAGTACGAAGAATATAAAATTCCAATATTACTGACGGAAAGATAATTCCGGATCGGAAAATTAAATTTCCGGGATACCAACCACGTTAAATAAATAAAAAACACCACAGTCGCGTATAGAACTAGCGGAATAATTAAAAAATCAAATTGAGAATCGCTAGAGTTCGAAAATAAATTTATACCATACTTAACAGACAAATACGACTCACATTCCGATCCGCCGTCGCCATAAGTTATTCCCATCCCGACATAATTACCGCAATTATTAGCTTTATCTACAATGCAAGCAAAAATTCCTACTAAAAACGCCGTTGCCGCGAACAAGATGGAATGAAATCTATCGACGTTCCAATCTAGCGTCATCCAGGCACCCAACTGACGTCAAAATTTGTGAATTGAGGTTACGTTCCGCTCCGATCGCAAGTCAATATAGCTAGATAATCCGCTTGCCGAAGGCCGACATGACGAAGCTGACGGCATCGGTGGCGATCCTCGGCTCCAGATCGGCGGTCAGCCCCGAAACATCCATCGACAGCAGACCGCCGGAGAGTGCGATCGCCTCCATTGCATGATGCGTTTCGCGCACGGTCAGCCCGCCGGAGCCAGCCGCCCAGCCAGCGAATTCGGTCGCTGTCAGCGAATAGCTGACATGGAAACCTTGCGTGCCCGAGGTGGCGATGCGGATCGCCTCATGCATCAGGTCGCGCATGCCCATGGCGTCGATATCGGTCATGGTGAAGGCCGAGACACGCGAATCCTTCAGCACCCGCGCCTCGGCCGGATCGGCATGGCGCAGGCCGACGATGACGACATTTTCCGGCGACAGCTGCGGCTGCAGCGCGCCGGCCTTATGGTCGAGACCAAGGGTACGCGCCAGCACCGACGCTTCCGGCAGGTCTATGCCCTCTTCGTCTTCCGGCATCAGGGCGGCGATGGAATCGATCCAGATCAGGCCGAACGAATGCGTCGCACGCGCCGTTGCGGTCAGCGCCTTGTGCGCAACGCGGCGGTCGGCGCCGGCCGCGAGCCGGATCAAGCCCGAGGGCGGCCGCTCGATGTCGGCAAGTTCGACGACGTCGAAATTCATCGCCTCCAGCCGCGCGCCGGTTCCCTCGCGAGCGAGGATGCCGGCGGCTTCCTGTTCCGCGGAGATCGACACCATCTTGCGGCCGGAAAAGTCGGCGACGTCATGCATCGGCGCCTTCTCGACATATTCCGAGGTCATCGCCAGCAGCATGGCGCCGTAGCTCATGCGGAAGGCGACGCGGTCGCCGACAGTGGGCCGCGGATCGGCGTCCTGCACATCGAGCAGCAGATGGTCGCTGGAGGCGCCGAGCACTCGTATCCCTTTTGCGATGGGCGTCAGGCCTTCGACCAGCACATCCTCGCGGCCGATGTTGGCGATGGCACGCAGCCGGTCGCCCTCGTCGGGGAAGACGGGCTGGTTGCCGAAAGCGTCGTAGCCGGACTCGCCGATCGGCCGCGACGGCTTGAGCTTGACCTCGATGATGTCGCTGGTCAGGCGGCAGGCATCGGGTTCGAGTTGCGGCCACGGCACATCGCGGAAGGTCTCGACGCCGCCTTGCAGGATCGCCTCGCCGACCCTGAGATTGTTGATGCCGGCCGGGAGCTTGCCTTCGAGCAGCAGCGTGAGAGATGACGAGGCGCCGCCGGAGATCCAGTCGAGGCTTTTGCCGGACAGGCGCTCGGTCTTGTAGGCGTGGGCGACGAGCTGGCCGAGATTCTCCGGCGTCGGCATTATGGCGCCGAAGCAGCCGAGATTGGTGCCGATGCCGGCGATGCGCACGCCCTTGAACTCAAGGATCCGCTCAACAGTGGGGATCAGGTCGCTCGGCCAGATGCCTTCGCGGAGATCGCCAAGGTCGATCATCAGCATGATGTCGTGCACGCGGCCCATGCGCTCGGCGATGCGCGAGATCTCGCGGATGGTGGCGAGTTCCGATTGCAGGCTGATATCGACGGTGCGCACCACCTCCTCGATGCGCGCCATGGGCGGGCTGCGCAGCAGCATGATCGGGGCGTTGATGCCGCTGTCGCGCAACCGGCGGATGTTTTCGAAACGCGATTCGGCAATACCGGCAACGCCACCGCGCAGCATGGCACGCGCCACTTGCGGCATGCCGCAGGTGCCCTTAGTGACGCCGAACACCTTGATGCCAGACAAAGCGCAGCGGTCGACGATGGTGCGGGCGTTGCGCTCGATACGGCCAAGGTCGATGGCGACTTGCGGTCCCGACATTCTTATCCCCTGTAGACCAATCCTTGTGGGTCGATCTCAGGCTTTCGCCCGGCAACGAGGTCGGCAAGGAACTTTCCCGAGCCGCAGGCCATGGTCCAGCCGACATGACCATGGCCGGTGTCGAGATAGAGGTTTTTGTATCGCGCCTGGCCGATGACCGGCACGGAGTTCGGCATCATCGGCCTGAGCCCCGCCCAGAGTACGGCTTTCTTCTCGTCGAAGGCGCCGGGGAACAGGTCCTTTCCAGTCTTGAACATGGTGGCGAAATCGCTGGGCTTGTGGGTGCGGTCGAAGCCGGTAAATTCGGCGGTCGAAGCCAGCCGCAACCGATTGCCAAGGCGCGAATAGGCCATCAACTGGTCCTCGTCGGCACCGCCCATGGTCGGGCCCTTGCTCTCGTCCTCCAGCGGAATGGTCGCCGTATAACCCTTCACCGGGTAGACCGGCAGGTCGATGCCATAGCGGCGGCCGAGCAGGCCACTCTCCGGCCCCATCGAGATGACCACGGCGTCGCCTGCAATCGGACCAGCCGAGGTCATCACCGCGCGCACGCGGTCGCCGTCGATATCGAGGCCTTCGACCGTGGTGCCGAACAGGAATTTGACGCCAAGCTTTTCGCTGATATAGGCGGCGAGATTGTCGACGAACATTCTGGAATCGCCGGTCTGGTCGATCGGCGAATAGACGCCGCCGGCAATCTTTTCCTTCACCCCGGCCAAACCGGGTTCCAGCTCGACCAGCCGGTCGCGGCCGACAATCTCGATCGGCAGGCCATGCTCGGCCAGATAGCGGTAATTGTCGGTGCCGGTGTCGAGGCTGTGCTGCGAGCGGAAGAAATAGAGGATACCTTTCTTGCGCTCGTCGTAGTGGATGCCGGTGCCGGCCGAGATGGCGTTGATGCAGTCGCGCGAATAGAGCGCCAGGCGCAGCTTGACCTCACTGTTGGCGCGCAGGCGGGCCACCGTGCACTGGCGCAGGAAGCGCAGGCTCCAGGCAAGGAAATAGGGATCGAAGCGCAGCCTGACCTTGATGCCGAGATCATGGTTGTAGAGCGCGCGCAGGAACGTCTTCAGCGCCGCCGGAGAGGCCCAGGCGGTAGCGTCACCTGGCGAGACCAGCCCGGCATTGGACTGGCTGGTGCCGCGCGCCGGCGCTGGATGCCGCTCGATCACGGTGACCTCGTGACCGTCGGCGGCCAGGTAATAGGCGGCCGCCGTACCGACGACGCCGGCTCCGAGCACCACTATCTTCATGCGATCCCCCAAAGCTCTTCGCGGCACGGCGCCTCCACGCTGTGTCGCGACTGCTTCCATAGCGCGTCACCGCGTGGCTTGCGAGCCCTGGGGGACCTGGCTCAGCCGCGCGCGGAGTTCTTGCTGGTCAGGATGCGCTCCCAGGCGAGCGCATCGGCAACGATCTGGTCGAGGTCGTCGCGTTGCGGCGCCCAGCCTAGCTCGGCCCGGGCAAGGTCCGAATTGGCGACAACAGCGGCGGCGTCGCCGGGGCGCCGGTCGCCCATCTTCACCTCGAAATCGCGGCCAAAGGCACGCCGAACGCTCTCAATGACCTCGAGCACCGAATAGCCGTGGCTGTAGCCGCAATTGGCGACGAGGCTCGTGCCCCCTGCGCGCAGCCGCTGCAAGGCCAGGCGATGCGCCGCGGCCAGATCGCTGACATGGATATAGTCACGCATGCAGGTGCCGTCCGGCGTCGGATAGTCGGTGCCGAACACCTGCATGAACGGCCGTTTGCCGAGCGCGGTCTCGCAGGCGACCTTGATCAGATGGGTGGCGCCCGGCGTCGACTGGCCGGTGCGGCCCTTCGGGTCGGCGCCGGCGACGTTGAAATAGCGCAGCGCCGTGTAGCGGATATCGTGCGCGAGGCCGGCATCGCGCAACATCCACTCGCTCATCAGCTTGGACAGGCCATAGGGCGATTCCGGCGCCAGGCGGGCATCCTCGCGCACCGGCTCCAGCCCGGCGCCGCCATAGACGGCGGCGGTGGAGGAAAAGATGAAATTGGGCACGCCCTCGCGCACCGCGGTTTCGATCAGCGTGCGGGTCTTCGAGGTGTTGTTCTCGTAATAGGCGAGCGGGTCGGCGACCGATTCCGGCACCACGATCGAACCGGCGAAATGGATGATCGCATCGACATGATTGTCCCTGATGATCGAACCGACCAATTCCTTGTCGGCGACATCGCCGACCACCAGCTTTGCCTCCGGCGCGACCGCCCATTCGAAGCCAGTGGAAAGACGGTCGAGCACGACCACGCTTTCGCCGGCATCCAGCAATTCCCAGACCATGTGGCTGCCGATATAGCCGGCACCGCCTGTCACCAAAACCGTCATCCGCATCCTCGCATCTCAAGATTTATCGGAAACTGTCTCAAACACCGCCTTACTGGAAAGCCTGCGACATGGCCATTAGAACCCTCGGTAACCGGCGTTCACCAAATGTGGCATCGTGCTGAAACAAACGTGATCCACAGAGCGTATCGTGGAGTGGGAATAGGCCACGATCCGCCATCGTTAGGGAACAGGTGCGGGGCGTGGCATTTTGACCAAAACGGCCCGGTGGACGACCAATAGGCCAATGATTATGATCCCGGCGCAAAATTGGGAAGCCGACATGAACTACCAGCGGTTCTTCGAAGAAGCGATCGACCAGCTCCACGCGGAGCGTCGCTATCGTGTCTTCGCCGACCTTGAGCGTATCGCGGGCAAGTTTCCGCGCGCCATATGGCGTTCCAACGGCCGCGCCGAGGAAATCACCGTCTGGTGCTCCAACGACTATCTCGGCATGGGCCAGCACCCCGACGTCATCGCCGCGTTCCAGGATGCGGCCGGCAAGATGGGTTCGGGCGCCGGCGGCACCCGCAACATTTCCGGCACCTCCAACCCGCTGGTCGAGCTTGAGCACGAGCTTGCCGACCTGCACGGCAAGGACGCGGCACTGGTCTTCACCTCCGGCTTCGTCTCCAACGAAGCGTCGATCTCTACCATTGCGCGGCTTTTGCCCAATTGCCTGATCATCTCGGACGAGCTGAACCACGCTTCGATGATCGAAGGCGTGCGGCGCTCCGGCGCCGAGAAGAAGATCCTCCGCCACAATGACGTCGCGCATCTGGAAAGCCTGTTGCAGGCGGCGGGGCGCGAGCGCGCCAAGCTGATCGTCTTCGAAAGCGTCTATTCGATGGACGGCGACATCGCACCGATCAGAGAGATCGTCGAACTCGCCGAGCGCTACAACGCCATGACCTATATTGACGAGGTCCATGCCGTCGGCATGTACGGGCCGCGCGGCGGCGGCATCACCGAGCGCGAGGGCCTGGCCGACCGCATCGACATCATCGAAGGCACGCTGGCAAAGGCGTTCGGCACGCTGGGCGGCTACATCACCGGCACCAGTGCGGTGATCGACGCGGTGCGCTCCTATGCACCGGGCTTCATCTTCACCACGGCGCTGCCGCCGGCGATCGCGGCCGCGGCGACGACGTCGATCCGCCATCTCAAGCGCTCGCAGGCCGAGCGCGACGCCCAGCAACAGCAAGCGAGCCGAACCAAGCAGATCCTTTCGGCGGCCGGCCTGCCGGTGATGGAGTCTCCGACCCATATCGTGCCGGTGCTGGTTGGTGATCCGGAACTCTGCAAGATGGCCAGCGACCGCCTGCTTGGCGTGCACGGCATCTACATCCAGCCGATCAACTACCCGACCGTGCCGCGCGGCACCGAGCGGCTGCGCATCACGCCGACGCCGTTCCATTCCGACGCGCTGATCGCGGGACTGCAGGACGCGCTGGTCGAGACCTGGGATGCGCTCGGCATTCCCTACGGCTCCGCCGGCCGGCCCGCCGTGGCCAAGAGCGATCGGATCGTTCCGCTGCTGGTGCCCAAGTCCGGCGGCTAAAGCCGTTTGAAACTCTACTCCGGCCGCCATCTGACACGGTTTTCTGCGCTTCCGGTGCTCACGGACCCAAATGTCCGCTGCACTCCGGTTCTCGAAAACCGCGCCAGCTGACTCACCGGAGCAGCTTTCAAACCGGCTTCAGAGCATCAGACGGTCTTCATCCACTTCGCCAGCCGGTGCGCGGCTTCCTCGACCTGGTCGAGGCGGCGGTGGAAGCATAGCCGCAGGAAGGCTTCGCCGCCGGGCCCGAAGGCGGTGCCGGGCGCCAGGCCGACATTGGCCTTGTCGACGATGTCGAACGCTGCCGTGCGGGAATCGGTGATGCCGTCGACGGTGAAGAACAGATAGAACGCGCCCTGCGGCACGGTAAACCGGGCGCGGCCGGTGGCGCCGAGAATGCCGCAGACCAGGTCGCGCGCTTTCCTTGCCCGCTCCACCTGTTCGACGACGAAACCATCGCCCGCGTCGAGCGCGGCGACCGCGCCACGTTGCATGAACTGGGCAACGCCCGAGTTTGAATACTGGATCAGGTTCTCGAACACCTGCTGCAGGCTCGGATGCGTCTTGATCCAGCCGACGCGCCAGCCGGTCATCGCCCAGTTCTTGGAAAAGGAGTTGACGAACAGGATGCGGTCTTCCGCCGCGGCGATGTCGAGGAAGGACGGCGCGCGGCCGTGGCCGTAGTGGAACAGCGAATAGATCTCGTCGGCGATGATCCAGAGGTTCTTGGCGCGAGCAAGATCGAGGATCGCCTGCAAGGTCTCGTGATCGGCGGTCCAGCCGGTCGGGTTCGACGGCGTGTTGATGAACAGCGCCTTGGTGCGCGGGGTGATTGCCGCGGCGATCTTCTCGACGTCGCAGGACCAGCCATTGCCGGAATGATCGAGCGTGACCGCGACCGGAACAGCTCCCGACAGTGCCGCCGCAGCGTCGAAATTCGGCCAGGCCGGCGACAGATAGATCGCCTCGTCACCGGCGCCGGCGAGAGCCGTCAGCGCCAGCTGGATGGCATGCATGCCGGACCCGGTGACGATGAATTGCTCCTCCGGAAACGTCTTGCCGAAATGCCTGGTGTAGTAGCGGGCCAGCGCTTGCCTGAGGTCAGGGATGCCCCTCTGCCAGGTGTAGAATGTCTCGCCGCCGGCCAGCGCCTTCGACGCGGCATCGGTGATGAAGGCGGGCGTCGGCAGATCGCCCTCGCCGGCCCAGAGCGGGATCAGACCCTCGCGCAGGCGGCCGTAGTTGACCACGGCGACAATGCCGCTTTCCGGCGCGGCGCGGGCTTCGGCGCGAAAGCTGTCGATCAGGCTCATGACAAATCCGTTTTCCTTAGAGCAGTTCACCGTTTCACGGAAACGGCAGACCGCTCTAACTCTTTGTTTTAACGCAATTCCGGACGGAAAACCGTTTCACACTTTTCCTGGAATTGCTCTAGGCTTGCCGCTCTTTACCAGATACGAAAACAGAAAACCCCGGCCGTGAGCGACCGGGGTTTTGGTCCAGCAAGGCCGGCTGAATTATCGCTTCGCGAGCAGATCGCGGATTTCGGTGAGCAGTGCGACATCGGCGGGGGGCGGTGCGGCCGGGGCAGCAGGCTTCTCGCGCTCGAGCCGCCGGCGCAGATTGTTCACCCCTTTGACCATCAGGAAAATGACAAAGGCTATGATCAGGAAGTTCAGCGCCACGGTGATGAAGCTGCCGTAGGCAAAGACCGCGCCTTGCTTGCGCGCATCTTCAAGGTTGGTGGCAGTTACATTGTGCGACAGGCCAATGAAGTAGTTGTTGAAATCGACCCCTCCGAGCGCGCCAATGAAAGGCATGATGACATCGTCGACCAGCGAAGTGACGATCTTGCCGAACGCAGCGCCGATGATGACGCCGACGGCCAAGTCCATCACATTGCCCTTGGAAACGAATTCCTGGAATTCTTTCAGCATTCGACCCTCCTTGTCATGACCGGCCGCGCTGCCGTTCCGTCCTTGCGGCATCGACCCGGCGGCAACATAACAAAAACCTGCGGTTGCAACATGGGCAAAAAGGAGAAAGCAACCGCTTTCTCTTTCCGTCACGGCACCTTGGCCGCACCCGGGCTTTGCGCCTGAATCGCGTGACCAAGACCATGCTGCCAAAGCCGCGATGGACATGGGGCTCAAGCTGTGATTGCGTTCGGACAAGCCGGATAAAAAGACGGCAAAGGAGGAAATTCCAGGCGTGCAGGGCTTGTTCATCGTCATCATCGCGATCGCCTATGTGACGCTGCTGTTCGTCATCGCCAGCCTGGGCGACCGCCGCTCGGCGACATCCGGGTCGAGCCGAGCGCGGCCTTTCATCTACGCGCTCAGCCTGGCCATATACTGCACCTCATGGACCTTCTTCGGCTCGGTCGGCCTCTCCTCCGAACGCGGCCTCGAATTCCTCGGCATCTATACCGGTCCGGTGCTGGTGTTCGTGTTCGGTTTTCCGCTGCTCAACCGCATCGTGCGGCTGGCCAAAACCGAGAAGATCACCTCGATCGCCGACTTCCTCGGCGCGCGCTACGGCAAGAGTTTTACCGTCGCGGCGATCGCCACGCTGATCGCCACCATCGGCGCGGTGCCCTATATTGCGCTGCAGTTGAAGGCAATCTCCGGTTCGGTCAGCCTGATGGTCGAGCACTATACGGGATCGCCCCCTTCCTTCGATCCTTTCGTCAGCGACATTTCGCTGGTCGTCGCCATGCTGCTGGCCTTGTTTGCCGTGCTGTTCGGCACCCGTCATGCCGACGCCACCGAACATCAGGACGGGCTGGTGCTGGCGGTGGCGGTCGAAACCGTGGTCAAGCTCGCCGCCTTTCTGGCGATCGGCCTGATGGTCACCTTCCTGATCTTCGGCGGCCCGGGCGACATGTTCGCCAAGCTTGCCGAGAATGCACAGGTGCGGCAGGCGATGGGCTACAACACCTCGCTCGCCACCTGGCTGGTGCTGACGGGCTTGAGCGGCTTTGCCATCATCATGCTGCCGCGGCAGTTCTACGTCACCATCGTCGAGAACCGCGGCGAGGCAGAATTGCGCACCGCGACCTGGGTGTTTCCGCTCTACCTCGTGGCGATCAACCTGTTCGTGCTGCCGATCGCCTTTGCCGGCCTGTCGCTGGTCGGTACCGGCACCAGCAGCGATCTCTACGTGCTGTCATTGCCGCTGTTCAGCGGCCACGACGTGCTCGCCATGGCGGCCTTCATCGGCGGGCTGTCGGCAGCAACCGCCATGGTGATCGTCGAAAGCGTGGCGCTGTCGATCATGATCTCCAACGACCTCGTCATTCCGCTGTTCGTGCGCCGCCTGCTCAAGACCTCGACCTCCGAAAACGAGGACTGGTCGACGCTGATCCTCAATGTGCGGCGCGGGGCGATCTTCATCCTGTTGTTCATCGCTTTCCTCTACTATCGCGAGAGCACCAACAGCGCACGGCTGTCGTCGATCGGCCTGATGTCGTTCGCGGCCATCGCGCAGTTCGCGCCGGCGCTGATCGGCGGGCTGATCTGGCGCGGCGCCAATGGCAGGGGTGCGGCCCTCGGCATGGTCGCCGGCATTCTCGTGTGGGGCTACACGCTGCTGCTGCCGTCGTTTGTCGCGCCCGATACCGATATCATCGTGCACGGGCTGTTCGGCTTCGAGGCGCTGCGGCCGCAGGCGCTGTTCGGCACGGTCGCCGAACCGCTGAACCATGGCGTGTTGTGGAGCCTGTCGATCAACACGCTGTTTTTCGTCCTTGGCTCGCTGTCGCGCGCATCGGTGCCGCTGGAGCGCATCCAGGCGTCGATCTTCGTGCCAAGGGATGCCGGCCCGATGCCCAGCCTGCGCCGCTTCCGCACCGCCATCACCGTCAACGACCTCAAGGACACGATCGCACGCTATCTCGGCGTCGAGCGCACCGAGCGCTCGTTCCAGTCGTTCGAGAAGACCAACGGCACCACGCTGCTCGGCAAGGAGCAGGCGAGCATGGACGTCATCCGCTTCTCCGAGCAGCTTCTGGCCAGCGCCGTCGGCTCCTCCTCGGCGCGGCTGATCCTGTCGCTGCTGTTTCGGCGCCATGACCGCGAATCCCGGGATGCCTTCCGCCTGCTCGACGACGCCACCGAGGCGCTGCAGCACAATCGCGACCTGCTGCAGATCGCGCTCGACCAGATGGAGCAAGGTATCACTGTCTTCGACCGGGATTTCCGCCTGATCTGCTGGAACCGCCAGTACAGGACGCTGTTCGACCTGCCCGACGAGATGGGCCAGGTCGGCGTTTCGCTCGACCAGATCCTGCGCCATCTCGCCGAGCGCGGCGACATCCCCGCCGACCAGCGCGTGACGATGCTCAACCGGCTGACCAGCTTCGTCAGCCCCTGGCAGATGGAGTTGAAGACCAGCGGCCGCATCCTGGAGCTGCGCTCCAATCCGATGCCGGATGGCGGCATCGTCGCCACCTATGCCGACATTTCCGGACGCGTCGAGCAGGATCTGGCGTTGAAGCGCGCCAATGAATCGCTGGAGCAGAGGGTCAAGACCCGCACCATCGAGTTGACCCGGGTCAACGAGGAGTTGGCGCAGGCGCAGATGCTGGCCGAGGAGGCCAATCTCGGCAAGACACGCTTCCTCGCCGCCGCCGGCCACGACATTCTGCAGCCGTTGAATGCCGCCCGGCTCTACTGCTCGTCGCTGATCGAGAAGGCCGGCAAAGGTCCGGCCGGCAAGGCGGCGGTCAATATCGAATCCTCGCTGGAATCGGTCGAAACTATTCTCGGCGCCGTGCTCGACATTTCGCGCCTCGATGCCGGCGCGATGAAGCCAGACGATACCGCCTTCAACCTCGATGGATTGCTGCGCCAGATCGGCAATGATTTTCGGCCAATGGCGGCGGAGAAAAAGCTCGGCCTGACGATCATGCCGTCGTCGCTGACGGTGGTGACCGACCGCAATCTGCTGCGCCGCCTGATCCAGAACCTCGTCTCCAACGCGATTAAATACACACGCAGGGGCCGCATCCTGGTCGGGGTGCGGCGGCGCGGCGAGCTGGCCGAGATCCAGGTCATCGACACCGGTATAGGCATCGCCGGCGATAAGCTGAACACCGTCTTCCATGAGTTCACCCGGTTGGACGAAGGCGCGCGCGAAGCCGAAGGCCTCGGTCTTGGCCTCTCCATCGTCGACCGCATCGCCCGGGTGCTTAGGCTTGAAATCCGTATTTTCTCCAATCCGGGCAAGGGCACGCGCTTTTCCGTCATCCTGCCCGTCGCGGCGGTGCAGCAGCCGCGACGCGAGGTCGAAACCAAGGCTCCCGCTCGTGCCGCGGCTTCGCTGGCCGGGCTGCATGTGCTCTGTATCGACAATGACGCCCGCATCCTCGAAGGCATGCGGCTGTTGCTCGAAGGCTGGGGATGCAAGGTCGACACGGTGTCCGGCTCACGCGATCTGGAGAACGCCGCGCCACACCGCCCGGACATCGTGCTTGCCGATTACCATCTCGACGGCGAAACCGGTCTCGACATCATCGCCCGGCTGCGTGCGACCCATGGCAACGACCTGCCGGCCGTGCTGGTCACCGCGGACCGCTCCAACGAGGTGCGGGCGGCGGCCGGCGGGCTGGAGATTGCGGTGATCAACAAGCCGCTGAAACCGGCAGTGCTGCGCTCGATGATGGCCAGGGTCAGGCCGCTGGCATCAGCGGCAGAGTAAGCCAAAAGGCGGGCCGGACGGAACCGGCGACATCAGCCCCTATGGCCCAGGCTTCCCAAGTAAGCGCAGAACATATCGGCCATCGCATCGGCATAGGTTTCGATCTCG
The DNA here is from genome assembly GCF_014189455.1 of Mesorhizobium huakuii. NCBI lineage: Bacteria > Pseudomonadati > Pseudomonadota > Alphaproteobacteria > Hyphomicrobiales > Phyllobacteriaceae > Mesorhizobium > Mesorhizobium huakuii. The sequence goes on along the minus strand of NZ_CP050296.1, from coordinate 3,995,464 downwards.
GCCGTTGTTCGCGGGCTTTCCGAAAAATCCTTCCCCACCGCGCTGAGTGTCGTTTTGATCAGGTCGCCGGCCAGGACGCGGACGGCCTCCGGGGCCTCGGGCAATGCCTCCCGCAGAAAGGTCTGGACGGTTCGTTCCCCCGAGGCTCTGGCTTCGTGCGCCTCCGGTGCGTCGCGATAGAGAGGTGCGGCGTCATTGAGCGCCACGCGCACCTCGGCCTCTTCGCACTCCGAGCGGATGAAGGCGTGGACAAGTGCACGCAGCCGTTCGAGCGGAGGTCGTTGGCCGTCTTCGAGTATGGTGCGCAGCAGGCCACCGGTCTGGCGCCATTCATCGCTCTGCAGCCGGAACAACAGTGCGGCCTTGTTGGGGAAATATTGGTAGAGCGAGCCGACGCTGACGCCTGCCTTTTCCGCCACGCGCGTGGTGGTGAAACGCTGCGCGCCTTCGCTCGCCAAAACCTGAACGGCAGCCTGCAAAATCGCCGCGACAAGGTCCGTGGCGCGCGCCTGTTTGGGCTGTTTTCGCGAGGAAATCGAATGACTTGGGCGTCCGGTCATGTTTCGGTCCGGCAATGCGAATTGGAAACCTGAAGGATTATTCGTATTTTCCTCCCGACACAAGAACGCAGTCATTTTCGACCGGAGACTTTTCATGACGACGCTGACCAACGCCCCGCTGGCACCGCTGCTTGCACGCCTGTTCAAGGAGGCCGAAGCGGCTACGAGCCCCGCTGCGGCCGGGCTCTCTCAGGACGAGCGGGCGCGCCTGCTCAACAGCAAGACCGAATATGTCGATTTCTACGGACGGCTGAAGGATCTCTGGCTGGCGATCTCGCCGGAAACCGGCACGCTGCTCTACATGCTGGCACGCAGCAGCGGCGCGCGCATCATCATCGAGTTCGGCACCTCGTTCGGCATCTCGACGCTCTATCTCGCCGCGGCGCTGCGCGACAATGGCGGCGGCCGCCTGATCACCACCGAATTCGAGCCGTCCAAGGTGATGCGGGCCAAGGCCAATCTGACCGAGGGCGGCCTTATCGACCTGGTGGAGATCCGCGAGGGAGACGCGCTTGAAACGCTGAGCGCCGACCTCCCCGAGACGATCGACCTGTTGCTGCTCGACGGCGCCAAGGCGATCTACCCAGAGATCCTCAGCCTGGTCCGAGAGCCGCTTGCGACCCGGCGCGCTGGTCATCGCCGACAATGCCGATTTCTCGCCTGAATATCTGGAGCGGGTGCGCTCGCCGGCATCGGGCTACATGTCCACGCCCTTCGGCGAGGATGTCGAACTGTCCGTGCGGCTCGGCTGAAGCCGGTCCCATCGCCGCATGGGATTCAACCCTGCGGCTCAAATCTCCATGTCGCTCCAGGGCGGCCGTAGGCGTTTACGTCAACCAACGCGCAAACCCCGGGCCTTCGACGACGGTCGGGCCTCCAGGCGCAGGTGACGTCATGAACAACATGCTTCTTTCCTCCTGGCGCGCAGCCCCGCGCCCAGCCCTGTTGGGGCTTCTGCTGTTCTTCTGCGCGGGTTTCGCCGACGGCGCGCTCGTGCCTTTCTTTCCGCTCTGGGCGAGCGGCGAGGCCGGCATTCCTGTCGGCATGATCGGCCTGCTGTTCGGCTGCTATGCCGGCGGCGAGCTTCTGGCCGCACCACTGATCGGCGGCATCGCCGACCGGATCGGCCGGCGGCCGGTGCTGATTGCCTCGTCGCTCGGCGTCGGCGCCGGCTTCCTGGCCCTGTTCTTCGTGCATGGCGTCGCCGTTACCGCGATTGTTCTGCTTCTGACCGGCATGTGCGAGTCCGTGCTTCATCCGACGATCCTGACCGTGATCGCCGACGTGACCGCGCCATCCACCCATCCCCGCTGGTTCAGCCTGGCGCGCGTGAGTTCTAGAGCGGTTCGCATTTAGGTTGACTTGTATCCGGCGCTTTCGATGTAGTTGTTACATTCATTTGAGGTGACGACGTCGAGGGTGCTGGCGATGGCGCTGTGTACGGCCTGGATGCTTCGCTTGGCGGCACGTCGCATGCAGTGCTTGAGCTTGGCGAAGAGCTTCTCGATTGGATTGAGATCTGGACTGTAAGGCGGCAGGAAGAAGAGCCACGCACCGGCGGCCCTGACGATGTCGCGGACGGCTTGGCCCTTGTGAGATCCGAGATTGTCGAGAATGACGATGTCACCCGGCTTCAGGGTCTTGATGAGTTCGGTTTCGACATAGACACGGAAGGCCTGCGCATTGATGGGTCCGTCAATGACCCAAGGCGCCTCTACCCGATCATGCCGCAGTGCGGCGATGAAGGTCATCGTCTTCCAATGACCATATGGCGCGTGAGCCATCAGCCGCTTGCCGCGCACACCCCAGCCGCGCAACGGCGCCATGTTGGTCTTGACCCACGTTTCATCCAGGAAGACCAGGCGCGTTGGGTCAATGCGGGTCTGATAGCGCATCCATTGCGTCCGCCGACGCATCAGCTTTGGCTTGAGTTGCTCAGCCGGCAGAACGGTTTTTTTAAAACTCTTGCCCTCGCGATGCAGGAAGCGACCGACGCTGGCAGGGTGGATGATGAGACCCCGGTCAGCCAGTGCGGCCGTCAATTCATGAAGCGTTATGTTGGCATCCCGCTCGACCTCGCTCAGGACGAAGGCACGATGCTCCCCGTCAATCAGATAGGGTCGATGACCGCCCATCTTGCCGGGTGCCGCACTGCCCAGCCGACGCTTGCGCGCCGCCCACTTGATCACGCTCGAAACTGCCACCTTCAGTGCCGCGGCCACCTCTCGGCTCGTCTCGCCTTCTTCAAGGCGAGCCAACGCCCGTTCCCGCAAATCCATCGAATAAGGCTTGGCCATCTGTCCCGACCTCCAACGGTCAGAACATCGAATCTGATTTGCTCAGTCTTGGGAATCCCGATTCAGACAAAACGCGAACCGCTCTAGCGCCGGGCAGATCCTGGGACCAGCCTGCGGCGCGCTGCTTACGCTCATGTCGCTGCGCAGCGTGTTTCTCGCCGGTGGTGCGATGCTTGTGCTGGGCGGGATCGTGATGCTCTTCGCGCTCAACGAGACGATCGGCGTCGGCCACGCCACCGGCGACGATCGCCATGACGGTGAGGACGAGGAAGAGGAAGGCCTGTCCGCGTTGCTGCCGGCATTCCGCGACGGCCGGCTGGCCAAGCTACTGCTCTGGGTCGTGCTGTTCGAGGTAGCCGGCAACTGGATCGAGGCGGTGATCCCGCTCTATGCGCATGATGCCGGGACGCTGACGCCATCCGGCGTCGGCGCGCTGTTCGCCTATGCCGCCGCCCTGACGGTCGGCTTGCAGATGCTGGTCAGCCGCATGGTCGAGGCACGGTCCGCTCTCTGGCTGACGGTCGGTGCCGGCCTCGCGACGATACTGGCCTTTGCGCTGCTCGCCGCCTCGCCCGCAATACTGACGCTGATCGGAGCCGTCAGCCTGTGCTCGATCGCACAGATGCTGGTCGGACCGCTGGTGCCGACCGCCGTCAATGCACTGGCGCCGCCCGCACGGCGCGCCTCCTACATGGGGGCTTCGTCGGTGGCGGTCGACCTCAAGGACTCGCTGGGGCCATCGATCGGCACGGCGCTTTACGCGCTGGCGCCGCGCCTGCCCTGGATCGCCGGCATTCCGCTGGTGGCGATCGCATCGCTCGGCCTTGGCGCGACAATCGGCCGAGCGCGACGCCCCTCATGCGAATCCGGATCAGATCGGAGCTCGGGACCGGAAGCGGTCGACACAACGGAGCCACCCATGGCTTGGTCGCCAAAACCGGCAACGGAACAGCCGTGAGCCTCGGCATTCGGCGCTCAATGCGCTGGCTGCAACGGGTCACTGCCGATCTTGGACAAAAGGATCACCGCCTGGGTGCGACTGTCGACGCCGAGCTTTTGCAGAATGGCCGAGACATGCGCCTTGATGGTCGCCTCGGAGACGCCGAGCTCATAGGCGATCTGCTTGTTGAGCAAGCCTTCGGCCAGCATGCCGAGCACGCGGGTCTGCTGCGGTGTCAGCGCCTGCAGCCGCTTGATCAGGTCCGATATTTCGGGGTCGCGCTCGACGCCGAGATCGACGCCGACGGGCGCCGCGATGTCACCGGCGAGCACCGATTGCACGGCGTTGCGGATCTCTTCCATGCTGGCCGATTTGGAGATGAAGCCGGATGCGCCAAGATCGAGCGCGCGCCTGATGGTCGCCGGATCGTCATGCGCCGAAACCACGATCAGCGGCACCGCCGGATGGATGCCGCGCAGCGAAATCAGGCCGGAGAGGCCGCTGGCGCCCGGCATCGACAAATCGAGCAGCACCAGATCGACATCCTCATTGGCCACGACCAATGCCTTGGCACTTTCGAAATCGCCGGCCTCGTGAATGGCGGCGACATTGCCGATGCCGGCAAGCGCTTCGCGCAACGCACCGCGAAACAACGGGTGATCGTCGGCGATGACGAAAGAATAGCCTGACGGCAAATGTTCCTCCCCGAATCCCGTCGATGATTTTTAAGCTTTTCGGGACCAGTCGGACGATTATGAGGGGCAGCGCGCTGTTTTCAAGCGGCAAAACCAGCGCGCGGCATTTTCCCTACTTCGCAAGATCAAAGTACTACAGCGTCCTTTGCGCATCCAAAAGGACGCGCGGCGCTGTAGGAAGCTCAGGTCTTTTGCGAATTGAGCTGAGCGCCGCCACCGTTGTCCTTGTCCATCTCCTTGACGATGCCCATGAAGCCCTTCAGGAAGCGCTCCATATAGCTCATCGTCTTGTTGAAATCCTCCTCGCTCGGCAGTTTCGATTCGAGGCGGGCGGACAGCGAATTCTCGAGCTTGGTGACGCGCTCGTCCATCGCCTTCATCGAGGTTTGCAGGCGGTCGATTTCGTCCTGGAAGGCGGCGCGTTCGTCGGCCGCCACCTTGCAGACGAGTTGGCCCGAACGTTCCTCGCAAATCGACATCGCACCGGTCTGCGTGTCCATGCGGACATAGCCGTTGGCGGATTTTTCCAGCCGGTAGCGGTCGGTTTCTTCCGAAGAGGCGGAGGCCGCGACCAGCGAAATCAGCGCGGCGGGGATCAAGATGTGTTGCAGACGCATGTTGTCCTCCATGGCCAAGGCCTGAAATATCGCATGTTTGCGCCGGAAATGGGGAAGACCCTTGGCGTGGCCTTCCCCGCACGACTGGTTCGGACTATAGCGCAACCATGTCTCAGTTTATCTACAAGATAACCCCGCAAGCGGCTTGGCGCGAGGCCGAAGCCAGTGGCCGCTTCACCGGCGCGCTGATCGACGTCGCCGACGGCTTCATCCATTTCTCCACGGCAGCGCAGGTCCGGGAAACCGCGGCAAAGCATTTTTCCGGCCAGGTAGACCTACTGCTGGTCGCCATCGACGCCGCCAGCCTGGGCGATGCCTTGAAATACGAGGTTTCGCGCGGCGGCGCGCTGTTTCCGCATCTTTACGGCGTGCTGGAGGTGAACACCGTCAAGTGGGTCAAGCCGCTGCTGCTTGGCGCCGATGGCGCGCACCAGTTCCCGCCGTTGGAGGCCGAATGAGTCTGTTCGACCGGCTTGGCCAAAAACTGCTGTTCACCTTCGATCCGGAAACCGCGCATGGGATGTCCATCGCGGCACTGCGTTGCGGATTGCCGGTCGGCGCGCGGACGGTGCACGACAGCAGGCTGAAGGTCAGCCTCTGCGGTCTCGATTTCCCCAACCCGCTCGGCATGGCGGCCGGCTACGACAAGAATGCCGAGGTACCCGACGCGCTGCTTGGCCTCGGTTTCGGCTTTGCCGAGGTCGGCACGGTCACGCCGCTGCCGCAGGCGGGCAACCCGAAGCCGCGCATCTTCCGGCTGACGGCGGACGAGGCGGTGATCAACCGGCTGGGCTTCAACAATGAAGGTCATGCGGCGGCCGAGAAACGCCTTGCCGCGCGCAAGGGACGTCCCGGCATTGTCGGCGTCAACATCGGTGCCAACAAAGACAGCGCCGACCGCGTCAGTGACTATGCGCGCGGCGTCGCGCGCTTTGCCTCCTATGCCCGCTACCTCACGGTCAACATCTCCTCGCCGAACACGCCCGGCCTGCGCAACATGCAGGCGCGCGAGCAGCTCGGCGGACTTTTGTCGCGTGTCATGGCCGCGCGTGCGTCAGCCGCAGCCCAGCCGCCCATTTTTCTCAAGATTGCGCCGGATCTGGTCGAGGCCGAGCTGGAGGATATCGCCGCCGAGGTCGTTGAAAAACGGATCGACGGCATCATCGTCTCCAACACCACCATTTCGCGGCCGGCATTGCACAGCACGGACACCGCCGGCGAGACCGGTGGCCTTTCGGGAAAACCGCTATTCGAACGCTCGACCACCGTGCTGGCAAAGATGCGCAAGCTGCTTGGCCCGGGCATCGCCATCGTCGGGGTGGGCGGCGTCGATTCCGCCGAGACGGCGCTGGAGAAGATCCGTGCGGGTGCCGATCTCGTCCAACTCTACACCAGCATGATCTATGCCGGACCGGCACTGCCGGGACGCATTGTTGCAGGGATGGCACGCTTCGCCGAGATGGCGCGGCTCAAGTCGATTCGCGAATTGCGCGACAGCCATCTCGATCTATGGGCGTCGAAGCCGCTCTAAAGAATTGCTCGAAAAGTGACCAGTCCTGTTTGAAATCCGCTGGCACGCGACTTTCCCGAGACTCGCAACTCCGCGTTCCGGCCAATTATCCGAGTCCCCTCAACCGAGCGGGTTCGGCTTGTCGTGCCAAGGCTTGCACCCGATAGGCATTCAGAATCTCTACCATCTTGTCGGTTGAAAATTGCCATCCACCAGGAAGGCAGCCCTCGGCTCCAAGACCTCTGTTAATTCGCATGAGCGAGGTGTCCTTCCTGGCGCCGGGTTCGAAGCTGTAACCGACCACCTTGCCGCGGCTACGCGGCGGCCTCCAGACGTGGAAACCCTTTATATCTTGCCATGCAACTTTCTTCGGACCAGCATCTATCATGAAGCCGCTATCGTCCAAGGTCAAAGTGTGAGGGCGGATAAGCGACCGGATCAGGAATGGCACACTCGACCCTGCGAGAAATATTCCGATCCACCCAACCAGGTGCCCACCGGCTGGGCTCTGCACCATTCCAATTCCGGCCAAAATGAAAATCGGGCATGCTAGAAGCAACAGGAATGTCTTACCTCGTGATCCTCTTATGATCCTTGGCTCGATTGGTTCGACCACGTCTCCCATTGCTTCCCCGATATGTTAGCGCCCTCAATCAGGAAGGATAAAACAGTCTAGGCCCATTTTCCACCTTGCTGAAAAATCGGACAGAGAGGTGACCTAGAACGCTGTCCGCACCCTTAGCTGCAAGATCGCAAGCAGGCTGAAGCCGCGCGCCAGCAGGAACACGTGCAGCGCCGCCCACAGGCCGTGATTGCCGAAGGCAGGCGCGAGCGTTAGTAGCGCAACGGCAAAGACGAGGAAGGACAGCAACATCATGTTGCGCATGTCGCGCGACCAGGTGGCGCCGATGAAGACGCCGTCCATCTGGAACGCCAGCACGCCGCTCAGCGCGGTGAACGCCGCCCAGGGCAAATAGATGTCGGCGACCGAGCGGACCTCCTGCGACGTCGTGACGATGGCGACCAGATTGGCGCCGGCCGAAAGCAGCACCAGCGTCGCGGCACCGGCCAGCCCAAAGCCCCAGAACAAGGTCAGCCGCACCGCCTGCCGGAAGGGCTGTTCTGCCCGCGCGCCGACGGCACGGCCGGCGAGCTGTTCGGCGGCGGTGGCAAAACCGTCGAGGAAATAGCCGGCGACGAGGAAGAAGTTCATCAACACCGCATTGGCGGCCAGCGTCACCGTGCCGAACTGCGCGCCCTGGCGGGTGAACAGCGCGAAGGCGGCAAGCAGCGAGAACGAGCGGATCATGATATCGCGGTTGAGCGACAGCATGCGCAGGAAGGCGGCCATATCGAGCAGCCGATGGCGCGGCAAGGGCGGGGTCGCGCGGAAGCGGCGGACCACGATGGCAAGACCAAGCAGCATGGCCAGGAACTCACCCGTGACGGTCGCCCAGGCGACACCGGCAACGCCCCAGCCCAGCTTCAGGCCAAGCAGGAAGCAGAGCGCGATGTTGATGCCGTTGAGCACCAGTTGCAGCACAAGGCCGAGCCCGCCCTCGCCGCGGCCCAGCACATAGCCGAGGATGGCATAGTTGATCAGCGAGAAGGGTGCGGCCAGCAGCCTGATCCTGATGTAGACCCCCATCGCCTCGCTGACGCGCGGTTCGGCGCCCATGAACCACTGGCCGCCGATGGCGATCAGCGGCGAAAGCGCCGCCAGGACAATGCCGGCAACGACCGCGATCAGCACGGCGCGCCAGAACACCGCCTGCTCCTCCAGCGCGTCGCCACGCCCGAAAGCCTGGGCGACGAGGCCGGTGGTGCCCGAACGCAGGAAATTGAAGCTGGTGAAGACGACGTCGAACACCAGAGCGCCAGCCGCAAGGCCACCGAGTAGGGCCGCGTCACCAAACTGGCCGACAACAGCCGTGTCGACCAGGCCGAGCATCGGCGTGGTCAGATAGGCGAGCGTCATCGGCACCGCTATGGCGAGCACGGAACGGTTGGTGACGACAAAAGATCTGACGTCGGCTGGGGTTGCATCCTTGTCCAAGGGATCGCGCCTTGCTGATTGCTGCTTGATTGAAGCGCCGATGTGCCCCATTTTCCGGCCACCGCGCAATCATTCTTCCCGCGACGGCCAACCGAAATCCCGGTCTGGCGCGAAGCCGCCGGATCCCGTTCATGCCTCTGCAGATCGTCCACCACCCCGACTACGATGCCGGCTTCGCCACCAACCACCGCTTCCCGATGAGCAAGTATCCGCTGCTTATGGAGGCCTTGCGGGCACGCGGCCTGGCCGGTCCCGGGGCGCTCAACACCGCGGAACCCGCACCGGCGTCATGGCTGAAGCTTGCCCATGCGGCGGACTATGTCGACCAAGTCGTCAGCTGTTCGGTGCCGGAAAAAATCGAGCGTGAGATCGGCTTTCCGGTCGGCCCCCGCGTTTCGCTGCGCGCGCAGCTTGCCACCGGCGGCACGGTGCTGGCGGCGCGGCTTGCGTTGCGCCACGGCATCGCCTGCAACACCGCCGGCGGCAGCCATCATGCTCGGCGCGCGCAAGGTGCCGGCTTCTGCACCTTCAATGATGTCGCTGTCGCCTCGCTGGCGCTGCTCGCCGAGAATGCCGCACAAAACATCCTGGTCGTCGATCTCGACGTGCATCAGGGCGATGGCACCGCGGATATTCTGCGCGATGAGCCGCGCGTGTTCACCTTCTCGATGCACGGCGATCGCAACTACCCCGTGCGCAAGATCGCCTCCGACCTCGATATCGCGCTGCCCGACGGTATGGGCGATGCCGCCTATCTGGAGAGGCTGGCCACGATCCTGCCGGAGCTGTCGGCGCGGGCGCGTTGGGACATGGTTTTCTACAATGCCGGCGTCGACGTCCATGCGCAGGACCGGCTCGGCAGGCTGGCGCTTTCCAACAACGGCCTGCGCGGCCGCGACGAGATGGTCATCGGCCACTTTCGTCCGCTCGGCATTCCCGTCTGCGGCGTCATCGGCGGCGGCTATTCCACCGATGTGCCTGCCCTTGCCGCGCGGCACGCCATCCTGTTCGAGGTCGCGTCGGACTACGCCTAGGAAGCTACTTCCGGTAATTGGCGATCCTGAGCAGGATGAAGGCCGGCACGACGATCGCGGCACCGAGCAGGATGTAGCCGAGGAAGCGGTCGATGGCGTGGAAGCCCAGGTTCCAGAGGTCGATGAAGAACCTCTGTATGCTGTAGAACACATCCATGGGCGACCAGCCGAAGGCATTCATGACAAGGCCGACGAGGAACGACACCACCAGCAGCTTCAGGATCACCCTGAGCGGCGAGTCGCCGAGAAAGCGCGTCAATGCGGACAAGGCCGTCTCCCGATTGAGATGCCCGGACTCATGGGCACGGCCCAGAGATACGTGCTTGGCGGCCATCCATCAAGCCAGCCCGGTCTGTGCCCGGGCAAGCCCGGAACAGGTGATGGAGACTCCGAGCTTCAGACGGCCTGAAATTCTTAAATATCGGTAAACAGGATCATTTTAATTTATTGAAAATAAAGCACAAAATCGTCATTTTCGAATTTTGCGCAATGTGCGTGCAATTTTCACCTGCGAGACAGTCGGCGTCTTTCAGGTGACTGGTTGCGCGGCGCTCTGACCCCTACCCCTGCTGGCGAACGCCAGTTTGAGGACCGTGCAGCCATCCCTGAAAGACACCAAATCGGAGCCCGACCGCCCCAACGGTCAGGCTCCCCGGGAGTTAACCTGCGTACCGATTTGCCGGATGCGCGTTTGTGTTGGAGTAATGCTCGTGTCCTCTCAAGCAAAGATCGTCCTGATGGCCGGTGTCCTTGGCATCTGCCTTCTCGGGCCGGCGATGGCCGCCGACCTTTCACCGACCTACAATGATCCCCCCCGCCTTCCAGTGGAGCGGCGCCTATGTCGGCGTCCATGGCGGCACGGCCTTCACAAGGATGCCCAATCCGTTCGCCGATCGAAATGGCTTCGCTGGCGGCGTTCAGGCCGGCTACAACCAGCAGATGGGTCCCGCCGTTCTCGGCGCCGAGATCGAGGGCTCCTATCTCGGCGGCGCCGAACACGACGTCCAGGGCGGCAAGATCAAGGAGAAATGGCGCGGCGCCGCCAAGGCCAAGGCAGGCGTGAGCTTCGACCAGACGCTGCTGTTTGGAACCGGCGGCGTTGCCCTGACCAAATTCGACAAGGGCGACAATGTCAGCAGCGCCGACGGATGGAAGGTCGGTTATCTCCTCGGCGCCGGCATCGAGCAGGGCTTTGCCGGCGGGCTGTCCGCCAAGGTCGAGTACGACTATGTCCGCACCCCCGGCGTCGAAACGACATCGGCCCTTGGCACGTCCAAGACAACGATCGGCAGCCATGAACTGAAGGCCGGCATCAATTACCGGTTCTAGAACGGGGCGAATTGGCTTGCGCGGTGCCTGCTGGGGCATCGCGCAATCCTGTGTTTCGATGCGCGCCGGTACCCCGGATGGCCGGCTTTTTCGACAATGGATCCGTTTCCGCACCTCGCTGCAATGTCGATGCAATCTTCGCGATCTAGGTCCCGCGCGTAATCTTCATGATGGGAATCTGTTCCGATATGTCCACGCGTGGCGCCGGCCTCCTGATACGGGCTCCGAAGATCGTCTTCATCGCTATCGCGCTCGCGCTGGCGGGCTGTGCCTCCGATATCATGAAGAATTATGTCGGACAGCCGGTCGAATCGGTCGTCCTGGATTATGGTCCTCCGACGGCGATCGTCGATCTCGGCCAGGGGGAACGCGCCTATCAGTGGCGCAAGGTGTCGACGTCGGCGGTTTCCGGGACATCGAGCGGCGAGGTTCGCGAGACAAAACACGGAACCGTCTATGAAGAAACCGAGACGCCCGGCTATATCGAGCGTCAGGAATGCTTCTACACATTCTACGCCCGCGCTTCCGGCGGCCGCTGGTTCATCACCAATTTCCGCCAGCCCAAGCTGGAATGCGAATGAATTGCCGCGGCCCCCGACCGGCCGCGGATAAAGGAGAATATTTATGCGGGTCCTGTTGATCGAGGACGAACCGGAAATGGCCTCCGTGCTGAAGGCCGCTCTCGAGCGCCTGGACATCATCGTCGACCATGCCGCGACATTGGCCGATGCTGAGGCGATGGCGCGGCTGGGCTATCACGACGCGGTGGTGCTGGACCGCCGGCTGCCGGATGGCGACGGCCTCAGCCTCATACCGCGCCTGCGTGCCTTGCATCTGGATGTGCCCGTCATCGCGCTGACGGCGATGAGCGGGTTGGAGGACCGGGTCACCGGGCTCGATGCCGGCGCCGACGACTACATGGTCAAGCCCTTCGCCACGGTGGAACTGGTCGCGCGGTTGCATGCCCTGCACCGGCGCTCGTTCACCTCGCGCGCCAACCAGACCATGGTCGGCCGCCTCACCTATGATTTCCGCCACCGCGAGGCGCTGGTCGAGGATCAGGCGCTCGATCTGCCGCGGCGCGAAAGGCTGGTGCTCGAAACGCTCATCCGCCGGCCGGGGCGGACCATCATGCGCAGCGCGCTGGAGGAGGCCGTCTACGCGCTGGACGATGAGATCGGCTCCAATGCGCTCGATGCGCACATTTCGCGGCTGCGCCGCAAGCTCGACGATGTCGCCGCCGGCATCGAGATCCGGGCGATCCGCAACCTCGGCTATCTCTTGCGGGCGGCCTCGTGAAGAAGGTCCGCACAGGCTCGCTGCAATGGATCCTGGTTCGGCGGCTGATCCTGCTGCAGGCGGCGACGCTGCTGATCTTCATCGTGCTTTGCGCGGCAGCACTTTGGATTGCCAATCCGCGCCTGCTGATCGACAACGAAGCTGCCGTCGCCGCGGTCAAGGATGCCGTCGACCGAGACAAGGATGGCAGGCTGATCGTGCGCGATACGGAAGAACTCATCGCGTTTCGCGAGGGCTTCCCCAATGTCTGGTACATCGTTCGCGATGGCAGCGGCGAGAGCGTCCGCTCCGGCAACATACCCGACATCTACACCAGGAGCTTCGGCGACCTGCTTGGCGAGGCCGATCACGCCACGATCGGATTCTCCGACAAGGACATGCGGCCGGAAGCCTATATCGAAAACGCTTCGACCAGAGCCGGCACGGTGCAGATCATCGCCGCGACGCAGTCGTCGCGCCAGCAGACCGACGGCCTCGAAGTCAACATTTCGGCCACCGTCGAAGTCGCCCGCAATCCGGACGGCAGCAGGAACTGGGAGCGCGCCCTGCCGGCACTCGCGCTAGTCATCGCGATCCTGCTTTTGCCCATCATCCTCGTCATGGGCACGACAACGCTGGTGACGACGCCAGCCGTGGTGCGCCGCTCCTTCGCCGGCCTTGTCGAAACGGTCCGCCAGGCCGCGCGTATCGATATCGGCACCCGTGCCATGCAACTGCCGGTCAAGCAGGTGCCACAGGAGATCGCGCCGCTGGTGCATGCCTTCAACGAGGCGCTCGCCCGCCTCGCCCAAGGCTACGACCGCCACAACCGCTTCCTCACCGACGCGGCACATGAACTGCGTACGCCGATTGCCATCCTGCGCACACGCGCCGAACTCTTGAAGCAGGAGCCGCAGAGCGCGCGCCTGCTGCATGACATCGAGCGCCTGTCACACCTTGCCCAGCAACTGCTCGACCATCAGTTACTCGACCGCCCGTCGGACCAGCGCCAGATCGTGGATCTCCGCGACCTCGTCAGCCGGGTCGCCGCCGACTTCGCTCCGTTGGCCATCGAGGCCGGCTACGACCTTGCCTTCGAGCCTCCGCCCGGCAAGGCCGAGGTGGAGGTCAATGTCCTGCAAATCGAACGCGCGCTCGCCAATCTGGTGCGCAATGCAATCGAGCATGGCGGCGGCAGCGGCACGATCACGATCGCCATCGACGGGACCGGCGGCATCGAAGTACGCGACGAGGGCCCGGGCATTCCCTTAGAAGAGCGCGAGAATGTCTTCGAACCCTTCTACCGCTTGCAGCCGCAGTCGCGCGGGGCGGGGCTGGGCCTGAACCTCGCCCGGCAGATTGCGCTGCTGCATGACGGCACGATCCGGATACTGACGGGCTCGTGGCGCGGCGCCCGCATCCGCATGGAGTTGCCGGTGCGTTCGTGACGGTGCCATGTCCATCGTGTCAGCCGACCGATGCCACGATGTCGACCCCTGGCTTATCTGTTTTCTAACCAATTGCCGCTATTGCCATTCCAAGAGCGGGAGCCAGGCTTTGGTGGGAACGGGAAAAATCGGCGCGCACCGCGCAATCACGCTGTCGGTCGTCGTGCCATGCTACAATGAGCGTGACGGCGTGGCCGAGCTTCACCGACGCGTCAGCGCCGTATGCCTCGAGCAAAGCCCTTCCTATGAGATCGTGCTTGTCATCGACGGGGCGACCGACGGCACCCGGGAGGCCATTTTCGAACTGGCCGAAAAGGACGACCATGTGGTCGCCATCGACCTTGCCCGCAATTACGGCCACCAGATCGCCTTGAGCGCGGGGCTGGAGTTCTGCCGCGGCGAGCGCATCCTCATTCTCGACGCCGACCTCCAGGATCCGCCCGAACTGCTTGGCGCGATGATGGCGAAGATGGATGAAGGCTTCGATGTCGTCTATGGCCAGAGGGTGAAGCGCGACGGCGAAAGCTGGTTCAAGCGGGCTTCCGCCTCGATGTTCTACCGCTTGCTCGGCCGGATGGTCGATGTCGAGATCGCGCCGGACTCCGGAGACTTCCGGCTGATGAGCCGCCGGGCGCTTGACCATCTGAACGCGATGCCCGAACGCTACAGGTTCATTCGCGGCATGGTGAGTTGGATCGGGCTCAAGCAGGTCGCCTTCCCTTACGAGCGGCACCGGCGCTTTGCCGGCACCACACACTATCCGCTGAAGAAGATGGTTCTGCTGGCGGTCGATGCGATGACCAGCTTTTCGATCGTGCCTTTGCGGTTTGCCTCGATGCTGGGCATGATGTTCGGTCTGCTCGGCCTGGTCGTGCTCGGCTACACACTGCTCGAATGGTCGAGGGGTAACGTGGTACCCGGCTGGACGAGCCTTGCCGCGATCATGCTGATCCTGGGCAGCGTCCAGCTTCTGGTGCTCGGCATCTTCGGCGAATATCTCGGCCGCATGTATATGGAGACGAAGCGGCGGCCGCTCTATTTCGTCAGCGAAATCGTTTCACGCGACCGGCCCGCCAAGGACAACGACCTGCCCGTCCATCGCCTGCAGGAGATGGCGAAAAGAGCGGCGCGTGGCTGAGGCGAAGGTCGACCGGATGCAACGGGAACGGCATGGGCAGGATGCGGTCGGCACTTCCGTTTGATGTCTGGCGGATGCTGCGCTTCGGCGCCGTCGGGCTTCTCAACACGGCGCTTGGATACTCGCTGATCCTCGCCGGGCTTGCGCTGGGCCTCGGCGATATCGTTTCCAATGCGGCAGGCTATGCCGCGGGCCTCACCCTTGGCTTCTTCCTCAATCGCCAATGGACATTCGGACGTGCCGGCGGCTTTCGCCCCGGTGCCGTAGCACGATACGCCATAACCTTTGTCGTCGCCTATGGCGCCAATCTCAGCGTCGTGATCGCCGCCATGTCCGCCGGCCTCATCGAGAACCCGTTTGTCCATTTGGCGGGAAACTGCCTTTACTCGGTCATCTTCTATCTCGGCTCGGCCCGTTTCGTTTTCGTCGGCCGCGCGGATGCCCCGGCCGCGACGAACGCGAAATTGCCCGGAGTTGCGACATGAACCAGGCCGCAGCCATCGCGATAGCAACGCCTTCGCTCGGGGACGCACAACGCATCAGGCTGGTCTTCTGCCTTCTCTGCGCCTGCGTCGTGGCCTCTGTGCTCGCCGCCTTTGCCGGCGCGATCCTGCAGGATCCCGACAATTGGTGGCAGGTGAAGGTCGGACTGGACTTCCTGCAAAACCGGACGTTTCCGGCCCTCGACCCCTATTCCTATACGTTCGCCGGCCAACCCTGGATCGCCAAGGAATGGCTGGGGCAGGTCTTTCTGGCCCTTGCCTACAGCGCGGGCGGCTGGAATGGCGTCGTCACGCTGATCATCGCCACCGTCGGCCTCACCGTCTTCCTGATGGCATGGTTCCTCAGCGCGTGGCTGAAGCCGATACTGGCGATAGCGCTGGCCTTTGCAGCGGCCTTCCTGGTCGCTCCGATCTATACGGCGCGCCCCCACGTCTTCACCTTGCCGATCATCGTTGTCTGGACGGCGATGCTGTTTCGTGCCGCGCAGGAAGAGAAGGCCCCACCCCTGTGGCTGCTGCTACTTGTCGTCTTGTGGGCCAACCTGCACGCCACGTTCACCCTGAGCTTCGTCATTGCCGCCTTTGCCGGGCTCGCTCTCCTGACGCGCTCGGGCCTGTCGAAGCCCGCCCTCCTGGCGAAATGGGTCGCTTTGGGCCTGCTCTGCCCACTGGTCAGCCTGCTGCATCCCTATGGCGTGAAAGCCATCCTGGCCACGTTCACCGTGGCCTATGGCAACGAGGCGGTGCCACTCATCCTGGAGTGGCGGCCGTTCAATGCCCAGGAACAGCTCTTCCAGGAAGCGGCGATGCTGTTGGCGCTGTTCGGGCTGTTGGTATCGAGGCCGCGGATCGGCTGGGCCAAAGCGTTGTTCATCGTTTTCGCCTTGCATGTCTATCTCGCCCATCTGCGATTTGTGTATCTGCCCTTCCTGTTGATCCCCTTGGTGATCGCGGTCGAGGTCGCACAGCAATACCCTTCGCTCTCGACCACGACCTGGCTGACGGACAAACGTGACGGGCTGGAAAAACTCTTCGCCAGCCGGTTCTACGCGATATGCGGCGCGGTGGCTGTCTTGCTGGTCGGCTCGGTCTTGATCCTCGGCAGTGCCTATCAGGTGGCGCCGAGCCCGAAGACATCCGCCAGCGGCGCCCTCGCATTTGCCAGGGATCACCAGCTCACAGGCAACGTGCTGAACTCCTACAATTTCGGCGGCACGCTGATTTTCCACGGCATCAAGACCTATATCGACGGCAGGACGGACCAGTTGTTCCTGGGCGGGTTCACGAAAGCCGACGACGCGACGGGGCACAGCGACGGAAAGCCGCTGCTCGAGGCCCAGTTGAAGAAATACGCCATCGGCTGGGCATTGCTTACGGCCGACGACACCCGCATCCCCTTTTTCACGGAGTTGGGCTGGAAACGGGCCTATGCGGACGACGATGCCGTGATCTACGTGCCCGGCGCCTGATTTTTCGACGTCCGCGCTGGCCGGCTTCTCCAATCGAACCATCGGTTTTCCCGCCTTGACACTCATGTTGCAGTGCAGCAAAGTTGCGCAACAGAGGATGGGCCTGTGCGACCAACGAACAGGCATTTTTCACAGTATCAGGACGCCGCCGCATGAGCAGCACAGCAAGTTGCGCCGCACCAATACCGCCGACCGCACCACACGGACCGGCCGAATGAACTACAGGCGCGACATCGATGGCCTGCGCGCTGTTGCGGTGCTGCCCGTGGTGCTCTTCCACTTCGGCGTGTCCGCCATTCCCGGCGGCTTCACCGGCGTCGACATCTTCTTCGTCATATCGGGCTATCTGATCAGCGGCAGCCTGCTCGACGATCTCGAGCGCGGCCAGTTCTCCATCGGCCGCTTCTACTGGCGCCGCGCGCGGCGCATCCTGCCGGCGCTGACCTTTGTCATCCTGCTTGCGAGCATCGCCGCCTGGTTCATCCTGCTGCCGTCCGACCTCCACGAATACAGTCAGAGCGTGATCGCGGCCTCGACCTTCTGGTCGAACATCTATTTCTGGAAAACGACCAATTATTTTTCCATCGACGCGGAATTGCGGCCGCTGCTGCACACATGGTCGCTTTCGGTCGAGGAGCAATACTATATCTTCGCGCCGATCCTCGTGTATCTGATCTACCGATACGCCGCGAAGCGCTGGCTGACGATATTGCTGCCGATCGCCATCGGCAGTTTTGCCCTGGCGGTCATGGCAACCACGCTGGCGCCGACCGCCGGCTTCTACCTGCTGCCGACGCGCATCTGGGAACTGGCGCTGGGCGCCATGCTGATGCTGAGAAAGCCGCCGGCGCTTGCCAGCCGTCCGCTGACGGAACTGATCGGGCTGGCCGGTTTTGGCCTGATCGCCTTTGGCTTTCTGACGATTTCGGAGAGCGACCCGTTTCCGGGCTACAATGCCTTGTTTCCCTGCATCGGAACGGCGCTGCTCATCTATGCGGGCCAGCCCCATGCCGACCGACCGATGCCGGTCGCCACGCGCGTGCTTCAGCTCACCCCGCTGGTCTGGGTCGGCCTCATCTCCTACTCGCTCTACCTCGTTCACTGGCCGATCAATTCGTTCGTCCACTATCTCTCGCTGAAAGCCATCGGCGTGCCGACGATCATGGCGATGACGGTGGCGAGCGTCGCCCTGGCGACATTCTCGTGGAAGTATGTCGAGCAGCCTTTCCGCCAGAAGCGGGCCTTCACCGCCCCGCTGCCAATCTTCGCCTTCTCGGCGACGGCGATCGCCTTGCTGTGCGCCGCCGGCGTGGCCGGTACGCTGGGCAAGGGTTTTCCGCAACGGTTCCCGGACTTCTCGACAGAACGGGTCCTGGTGGGTGACTGGCGCAACGGCGTCTGCTTCAACGAGGGCGCGAACCGGATCGAGGACTGGAACCTCGCCGACTGCACCCGCACACATGGCTTTGCCACCAATGTGCTGCTGTGGGGCGATTCCTTCGCCGCGCACTACGTGTCAGGGCTGGAAGCCAATGCCGAGAAAATCCAGGCCAACGTCATCCAGTACACCTATGCCGGCTGCCCACCCAACCTGAGCTACTTCTCCTATGCCCGGCCGGCCTGCACGCGCTTCAACGAACGGGCGCTGTCGATCATCCGCGAGGCCAACATTCAGGCCGTGATCCTGAGCGGCCGATGGACCGACTACCAGGCAAGGGGCTTCGACGGCCTGCAGAAGACGGTCGACCGGCTGCGCGACATGGGCGTGAAGGTCTATGTCATCGGCCAGTCTCCGGAGTTCATCGCCGACGTCCAGAAAATCGCTTTCTTCGCAAGACGCGAGCACGTCGCGAACACATCCTGGCCGATGGCCATGGATCCGGACATCAACAAGCAGGTGCTGCCATTCGTCAAAGGGGCAACTTTCATCGACCCGCTGGCCTATCTGTGCGACGCGGCCGGCTGCTCCTATGCCGACGCGGGAACCAAGCAGTTCCTTTACTTCGACTACGGTCATTTCTCGTCCGCCGGCGCGACGCTCGCCATCTCGAAATACTGGCCAAGCTTCGCCGCCAGCAACAAAGTCGCCAAGGCAAAATAGGAATCGCGGCCAGCGCCGAGGGAAGCGCGAAAGCGTTTGTTCGCGGGATCGCTTTGCGATTGCCCGAAGGCCGAACCTCATGGTAACGAGGGCACGCGCGGGTATGATGTAATGGTAGCCTGTCAGCTTCCCAAGCTGAACGCGCGGGTTCGATTCCCGCTACCCGCTCCAGACTCCCGGAATTTCTCGTAATCAGGGTTTTGCCGGAATCTTGCGGATGAAATGTATCCGTCGAACTGGCATCTCGATGAGACGACTTCAGACCGATTCAATCAACTTGGTCAAAAACGTCGCGAACACGCGGACGCGTGGACTTTCTGAACTCGCGGGAGGTCGTATGAGCCAAATGTCGCCCCGACTGACTGCATAGTCGGCGAGCACCGTGCGAAGACGCCCATCCGCGATGGCACGCGCCGCGAGATAGTGGGGCAGTTGGGCAAGGCCGAGGCCGGCTATAGCGGCCAGCGCCACGGCTTCGATGTCGTTGAACACAGGCCCATTTGCTGGACGTCCGGGTGGCTTCCATCCTTTGAAGGCCCAATATTCCAGCCGGCCTGTCGTGGGGAACCGGAGACGCAGACAGGTATGGGCGGGTACGTCATCGGGCGTCTCGGGTGCCCCCCGTCGTTCCAGATAGGCGGGAGATCCGCAAGTGACGAACCGATGTGGCGCGAGCTTGCGCGCAATCAACCGAGAGTCGTCAAGGCCACCTGTGCGCAGGACTAGGTCAAAACCCCCTTCCACGATATCCACCATCCGATCGTCCAGACTGACGTCGAGAACGACCTTGGGATAGGCCGCGATGAATTGATCGAGCGCTGGAACGATAATGCGGCGTCCCATGGCCGCCGGTATACTCACCTTCAATAACCCACGCGGGAAGGTGCGTGTCTCGGCGATCGCATTCTCGGCTTCCTGAACATCTTCGATGATGCGCATCGCGCGTTCAAACAGAAGATTGCCTTCACCGGTCAACGCGATGGAGCGAGTCGTACGGTGGAGAAGCCTGACACCAAGCCGGGCCTCCAGGCGAGCAACGGCCTTACCGACCGCTGAAGCAGATACACCAAGACGCCGCCCCGCCGGTGCGAAGCCGCCGGTCTCGACCGAAGCGACAAACGCCACCAAGCCGCTCATTGATTCGAGACTGCTAATTGCGGACATTTCGTCCGTATTATTCGGTCAAAGGCACCCATTCCGTCAATGAGCGACTTGCCCGATATTGCGTTCGGGAAGGATCAACCCTTCGGCCCGCCTGGTCGCGTCAAGGTTTACCTAGCAGGCAAACGGAATGGAGCAGGTTGTGCAAAATGCAAATTTGGTGAGCCGGGACCCGCCATCGTTCCGTGAAATTCAAACCGACGACCGGCCGACCTTTACCACAACCATCTTGTGAAGGTCGGCACGACAAACGCCGCTCAAGTGTTCAACATTTCCTAACTTCACGCCACTCGCTTACCCAGGAGAACAGACATGAAAGACAGCAAGCGCCTCATGGAGCGGTTCGTCGAGTTTATCAACACGGCGAGCGAAAAGCTCGCCGAGGAACTCATCTCTCCGAAAGCAATGTTCCACGTTCCCGGCCGTCCCGAGCCGGTGACTGGACCGGCCGGCTATCTCGAGATCATCGGAATGATGCGCGGCGGCTTTCCTGACATCAAGTGGACTCTCGAGGAGACGATCACCGAGGGAGGCAACGTTGCCGCGCGCTTTACCATGAGAGGCACACATCAAGGGAGCTTCTTCGGCGTTCCACCCACGGGAAAGAAAATCGCCGTCCAGGCGATGAATTTCTATCACTGGTCGAATGGACAGATCGTCGGCGAACGTGGGCAGCCGGACTTGTTGGGGTTACTGCAACAAATCGGCGCCGCACCCATGTGACGTGTGGTGCATGCCCCCTGCATCGAGATGGTAGCCGATGACTGAACCGGGCCGATGGTCGCGAGACAGCTCGGCATGAGCGAGGCCACGATGCGCCGGCGCCTCGCTTTTGAGGACGCCCTTCACCCGCTCCATTTGAACGCGCTACCCGCTCCAGCTGTGGCCGGAGATTTTGCTGCTGAATTGATCGCTGCTGGCAACCTGTCCGGATAGCAGGATCGGCACGGGATAGGTCAGGCATGTCTAAGCCTGGCCAACGCGCATCTGCCTCTTGTGGAGGAACCGGGCGAGGTTGTTGATGTTTCGCGGCGCCACCTTCTTAGGGAGATGCGATCCAAGGCTAAGTGGGTGGCCCATTCCGTCACGGTTGGGTGGTCGGTGCCAGCCCCGGCACCGATTGCAAGACGCAAGCTTTGGACCCTGAATGTCTACGCAGTGACGACACCGGCCACGCTGCGGTGGCCGGCCTTTCGTCAACGGTTCGTCACAGCCAGACGCCGTGCCAAACCCGCTCGCGCCAGCAACGGACATGGCGGCGCCCGTGGCGCCAGTACCGACGGCAAACTCGTCTCCAGCCGTAGCGCCGTCTTCCTCCGTGATAGCGGCGATGCCAGCGATGCCAGTGACGATGGGAGACCTGCTCCACCTCGACCCCGTCATCCCCTTCGAAGACAGCCGGATCCGGCTTGTCCAGTTCATCGAGAATTCCGTTGCCCTGAGGAATACCGGCAACTGCGCGGCCGGGTCCGACTACGCCCGCAAACGCCACGGCCCCCGCAACGCCCAGCATTCCAGTGAGAAACAACCGACGTTCCATCAAAACCTCCCGAGTTGTTGACATCGACACCTCGTTCCCTCGCCCAAAACGGGCTCCAGCGAGAATGCCGATTGGGCGTGAACGCGCGAGTGCACTTGTTGTTCCATCAGCCCACTTCGCGCAGGATGAAATCGTGCAGCATCTTGGCGGCCGGCGACAGTACGCGATTCCGGACCGTGATCAGGCTGTAGGGCCTGACCTCGATGTCGAACTCGGTCTGGACGATGTCGATGGCGCCAGCGAGCCCGTCGGGGTTCTGGATGAATTTCGCCACCTGCACCGAAACCGGCGCAATGGCGTCGGACTGTGCGACCATGACCAGCGTCAGCAGCAGCGAACTGGTATTGAGGATCCGGTCCGGCAGCGCGATGTTGCGGTTGAGGAAATTGCTCTCCATCGCCTGGCGCAGGGGCGAACCACCCGACTGGAAGACCCAGTCATAGGCGGCGGTGTCTTCCAGCCGCACCACGCTGCCCCTGGTGAGCGGGTGGCCACTGCGTACGATCAAGCAGGCTTTCTCGACGCCGATGACACGCGATTCGAACAGCCGCGGATTGAGGTCGTCAGGGATGCGCGCGATGATGAAGTCATGGCGCGTGGCGATCAGTTCGCGCGCCAAGACATTGGAGGTCTCGACCTGCATGGTGATCTCGATGCGTGGATAGATGCGGCGGATTTCGCGGATCGCCGGCACCGCCAGCTCGATCGCAGGCGCCGTCACGGCACCGAGAAACACGGAGCCACCCTTGCCCGCCTTGAGCTCTGAAATTTCGCGATCGACCTCGCGCATTTCCAGCAGGATCGAACGCGCACGCCTGGCCAGCGCCTTGCCGTAGGGCGTCAGCGTGATGCCACGCGGCAGCCTCTCGCACAGCTTGACCTCGAGCACGGCTTCCATCTCGGCGATCATGCGCGATGCCGCCGGCTGTGAAATGTTCATGACCTGCGCCGCCGCGCTCACCCGGCCGTGGTCGTCGAGCGCGACGATCATGCGCATGTGACGCAGGCTGAGACCACTGCGCAGAAGGGTTTCGCCATCGCCCGGAGTTTCGTTGTAACCATTTGAAACTGAAGACGGATTCCGTAACGCCGCCATTGTCTTCCCAGCCTCCGCTCGCGACCCTCTGGCATTTGCCAGCAATCTGTCACGCCCCATAACATATACCACTGTCGGTATAGCAACCATCAAAGATCGCATTTGACAGTTATGGCAAAAGGGTCACAACGTCAGCGCGTTCCGAGACGCAACGGTCGCCGACGATAAAAATCGTATCGATTGAAATCAGCGGCTCGGGGCCATGGGAGGATACCGGAGATCGATATGACGGCAGTAGTGCCTTGGCGCTTCTGCACGATTGCGCGGCCCGCGACCCCCGGGGTGCTGCGTCCATCAACCAGGGAGAGTTACGTGAAAATCATCAAGACACTGGCCGCAGTCGCGGCGCTTGGCATCGCTGCCATGACCTACTCGGCGCACGCAGCCGACAAGGGTCTTGTCGGCGTGCTGATGCCGACCAAGACTTCGCAGCGCTGGATCAATGACGGCGACGCCGTCAAGTCCCAGCTCGAGGCTCTCGGCTACACCGTCGACCTGCAGTATGCGCAGGACGACATCCCCAACCAGCTCAGCCAGCTGGAAAACGAAATCACCAAGGGCCCGAAGGCGCTGATCATCGCCTCGATCGACGGCACCACTTTGTCGGACGCGCTGCAGAAGGCCGCTGACGCGGGCGTCGTCGTCGTCGCCTATGACCGCCTGATCAAGAAGACCAAGAATGTCGACTACTACACCACGTTCGACAATTTCGGCGTCGGCGTGATCCAGGCGAATTCGCTGGTCAAGGGCCTCAAGGAGCGCTTCCCGAACACCAAGCCGTGGAACGTCGAACTGTTCGGCGGCTCGCCCGACGACAACAACGCCTTCTTCTTCTACAATGGCGCGATTTCCGTCCTGCAGCCGCTGATCGACGACGGCTCGATCAAGATCAAGTCGGGCCAGACCGGCATGGACAAGGTCGGCACGCTGCGCTGGCTGGCGGCCACCGCCCAGGCGCGCATGGACAATCTGCTCTCGGCCAACTACTCGGACGGCAGCCGTGTCGATGGCGTTCTGTCGCCCTATGACGGCCTGTCGCGCGGCATCACCGCCTCGCTGCGCGCCGTCGGTTACGGCACGGACGCACAGCCTTGGCCGATCGTCACCGGTCAGGACGCCGAGACCGCCTCGGTCAAGCTGATCATCACGGGCGAACAGTACTCGACCGTGTTCAAGGACACTCGCGACCTCGCCAAGGCCACTGTCCAGCTGGTCGACAAGGTGCTCTCGGGCGGCAAGCCCGACGGCCTCGATGAAAAGACCTACAACAACGACGTCAAGGTCGTTCCCTCGATCCTGTTGACGCCGCATGAAGTCGACAAGTCGAACTACCAGAAGCTGGTCGTCGACTCCGGCTACATCAAGGCCGAAGACCTGAAGTAATCTCGGTTGTAAAATCAGGGGTCCTGCGCAACGCAGGGCCCCTTTTCGTTCACAAGCGACCCCGGTATTGTTTCTGCCGGCCTAGAGCAATTCCAGGAAAAGTGCGTAGCGGTTTTCCCGGGAAAAAGCGTAACGCTTTCCCTTGGGAATTGCGTAAAAACAAGAAAGTCTGGGAGCTTGACCTGATGACCTCGACGATTTTGGAGATGCGCGACATCACCAAGACGTTCCCCGGCGTGAAGGCGCTGTCCAACGTCAATCTCAGTGTCGAGGAAGGCGAGATCCACGCCGTGGTCGGCGAGAACGGCGCCGGCAAGTCGACGCTGATGAAAGTCCTGTCCGGCGTCTATCCCGCGGGCACCTATGACGGCCAGATCATTTTTCAAGGCCAGGAGTGCCAGTTCAAAGGCATCCATGACAGCGAACACAAGGGCATCGTCATCATCCACCAGGAGCTTGCCCTGGTGCCGATGCTGTCGATTGCCGAAAACATCTTCCTCGGCAACGAACACGCCAGATACGGCGTGATCGACTGGAACGCCAACGAGGCGCGCACCAGCGCGCTGTTGAAGAAGGTGGGCCTCAAGGAGGACCCCAAGACGCTGATCACCAATATCGGCGTCGGCAAGCAGCAGCTGGTCGAGATCGCGAAGGCGCTGAGCAAGGAAGTCAAGCTCCTGATCCTCGACGAGCCGACCGCATCGCTCAGCGAAAAGGACAGCCAGGCGCTGCTCGACCTTTTGCTCGAATTCAAGCGGCAAGGCATGACCTCGATCCTGATCTCGCACAAGCTCAACGAGGTGAACCGGGTCGCCGACAAGGTTACCGTCATCCGTGACGGGCGCACCATCGAGACGCTGGCCAGGAAGGACATTTCGGAGGACCGCATCATCACCTCGATGGTCGGTCGCTCGCTCGACGACCGCTACCCGCCGCGCGAGCCAAAGATCGGCGAGGTCGTGTTCGAAGTGAAGAATTGGTCAGTCTATCACCCGATCCATGCCGAGCGGCAGGTGATCAAGGGGATCGACATCAACGTGCGCAAGGGCGAGGTGGTCGGCATAGCCGGGCTGATGGGTGCCGGCCGCACCGAATTCGCCATGAGCCTGTTCGGCCGCTCCTATGGCCGCCGCATCACCGGCGAGGTGCTGCTCAAGGGCAAGCCGATCGATGTCTCGTCGGTGAGCAAGGCGGTCGAACACGGCATCGCGTACGTGACCGAGGACCGCAAGACCTACGGTCTCAACCTCATCGACCATATCAAGCACAACATAACGCTCGCCAATCTCGGCGGCGTGTCGCGTCATAGCGTGATCGACGATTTGCGCGAGCTTGCCGTTGCCAACGACTATCGCAAGAAGACCAATATCCGCGCTTCGAGCGTCTATCAGATGACCGGCAATCTTTCCGGCGGCAACCAGCAGAAGGTGGTGCTGTCGAAATGGCTGTTCGCCGACCCGGAAGTCCTGATCCTCGACGAGCCGACACGCGGCATCGATGTCGGCGCCAAGTACGAAATCTACACGATCATCGCGCGTCTTGCCTCGGAGGGTAAGGCGATCGTGGTCATCTCGTCGGAAATGCCGGAATTGCTCGGCATCACCGACCGCATCTACGTCATGAACGAAGGGCGCATCGTCGGCGAAATGCCGGCGGCGGACGCAAGCCAGGAAAAAATAATGCGCGCCATCGTTCGCGGAGAAGGAAAAGCAGCATGAGCACCGAAATCGCCCCCCGCCCCGCAGGGCAACGTCGCCGAAGAACAGCGTCCACGCATCGCCGTCTCGGCACTGACGACGAACCTGCGCGAATACGGTCTGATTATCGCGCTGATCGTCATCATGCTGTTCTTCCAGTTCACCACGTCGGGGACGCTGTTCAAGCCGGTCAACCTCAGCAATCTGGTGCAGCAGAACTCGTTCATCATCGTGATGGCGCTGGGCATGCTGCTGGTCATCGTTTCCGGCTATATCGACCTCAGCGTCGGATCGGTCGCCGGTTTCATCGGCGCGCTGGCGGCAAACATGATGGTCATCTGGCAGCTCGGACCGCTCAGCAATCCGTTGGTGGTTTCGATCCTCTGCCTGATCGTGGGCGGCTTGATCGGCGCGGCACAAGGCTACTGGATCGCCTATCACCGAATACCGAGCTTCATCGTCACGCTGGCCGGAATGCTGATCTTCCGCGGCATCTG
The DNA here is from genome assembly GCF_014189455.1 of Mesorhizobium huakuii. Taxonomy (NCBI): domain Bacteria; kingdom Pseudomonadati; phylum Pseudomonadota; class Alphaproteobacteria; order Hyphomicrobiales; family Phyllobacteriaceae; genus Mesorhizobium; species Mesorhizobium huakuii. The sequence goes on along the minus strand of NZ_CP050296.1, from coordinate 3,969,115 downwards.
TCAGGCGCTGCTGGGCGGCGGATCCTCGGTGGGCCCCCTTCCGGACGACTTCAAGGCGCTGAGCTCCGGCTTCATCCCGGACGTGATCGGGCCGCTGACGCTGATCCCGCCGACGGTGAATGCCGCCGGCAAGACCATCTTGGGCAGCGGCCTGACGCTGCACATGACGACGGTGGTGCTCGGCGTGATCGCCGTGGTGGCCTATGCCTATTTCGGGCTTCGCACCCGGCGCAAGCGCGAGCGCCATGGCTATGAGGCCGAGCCCTTCCCCTTGTTCGTCGTCAAGACGCTGGTCGCCAGCGCCCTGGCACTGTTCCTGGTCTATGAGTTTGCCAGTTACAGGGGCCTGCCGGTGGTGCTGCTCGTCATGGGCGTGCTGATCTCGCTGTTCGTCTTCGTCACCAAGCGCATGACCATCGGCCGCCGCATCTATGCGATGGGCGGCAACCCCAAGGCGGCGCAGTTGTCGGGCATCAACACCGAGCGGCTGACGCTGTGGGTGTTCATCAATATGGGCGTGCTGTCGGCGCTGGGCGGCCTGATCATCGCGGCGCGTCTCGGCCAGGCCGTGCCGGCTGCGGGTCTGGGCTCAGAGCTCGACGTCATTGCCGCCGTGTTCATCGGCGGCGCCTCGGCAATGGGCGGCGTCGGCCAGGTCATCGGCGCCGTGGTCGGCGGCTTCATCATGGGCGTGATGAACAACGGCATGTCGATCATGGGCGTCAACGTCGACTGGCAGCAGGTGGTCAAAGGCCTGGTGCTGCTCGGCGCCGTGATCTTCGACGTCTACAACAAGAACAAGGCCTGACAGGCTTAGGCGAGGCAAGTAGGAGGCATACGATCGCGGCGCTGCCGGCGAGTTGTCGGCATCAAGAAGTCCCCCCCGGGGGATCAGGCCCGCGAGCGCAATCCGGACGAAGAATTTCACCCGTGGCGCGGCTAGGTCCGAGCCGCGCAGGTCAAGGTTTGCCAAGAGGCAACCACACATGAGAGAGGACTGATCATGCTGATCTCGCAGATTCTCGACGACGCCGAGACCATCCGTGTCGTTGCCCGCAATGGCGGCAAGACCCGGATCATCAACGGCGCCCGCAGCGTCTACTCTCTGGCGATGGAGGCTGCCCGCACCGGCGTCGGCCTCGCCACCCTGATCGAACGCAAGGGGCTCGGTGAGGCGATCGATCTCGATGCCGCCTACAAGAAGGGGCGGCTGTTGTCGCCGATCAATCACCCCGATCCTGCTCACCTGCACCTGACCGGCACCGGACTGACCCATCTCGGCTCGGCGGCGACACGCGATTCCATGCACAAGAAGCTCAGCACCGATGGCGAGGAACAGCTCACCGATTCCATGAAAATGTTCCGCATGGGGCTGGAGGGCGGCAAACCCGCCAAGGGCCAGGTCGGCGTACAGCCGGAATGGTTCTACAAGGGCAACGGCACGATGGCCGTCGCGCCGGGTGCCGCGCTGCTGTCACCGGCCTTCGCCAAGGACGCCGGTGAGGAACCCGAAATCGCCGGCATCTACGTCATCGGCGACGACGGCGCGCCGTTCCGCGTCGGCTTCACCCTGTCGAACGAATTTTCCGACCATGTGACCGAGCGCGTGAACTATCTCTTTCTCGCCCATTCCAAGCTGCGCAACGCCTCGTTCGGGCCGGAGATCCTGATCGGCGACCTGCCTTCCGACATCCGTGGCACGTCGCGCATCGTGCGCGACGGCAACACGCTGTGGGAAAAGCCGTTCCTGTCGGGCGAAGCGAACATGTCGCACACCATCGCCAATCTCGAACACCATCACTTCAAATATTCGGCGTTCCGCCAGCCGGGCGACGTGCATGTGCATATGTTCGGCACGGCGACGCTGTCCTTCGCCGACGGCGTCAAGACCGAGGCCGGCGATGTGTTCGAGATCGAAGCCGGGGATTTCGGCCTGCCGCTGCGCAACCCGCTCGAGATCGAACAGCCGGTGAAGGTGGCGGTGAAGGCGCTGTAGCGCCAGCTTCCCCTTCTCCCCCTGTGGGAGAAGGTGGATCGGCGCGCAGCGCCGAGACGGTTGAGGGGTGGGTGACGGAGTGCCGTCCTTGCCAAGCTGGAACACCCCTCATCCGACCGAGCTTCGCTCGGCCACCTTCTCCCCTTGTGGGCCTGTTGCGTAATTCGCTGGTTGTGATTCTCTGAGAGGGAGCTCGGAGGAATCGCGATGGCGGTGAAGCAGACTGGACAGTTGAGCTTGGCGGAGGCTTTTCTGGGCCACAAGCTGACGGGGGGTTCTTCGCCACTCGACCGTCTGTCGGGTCTGGTGAAGTGGTACCGGTTCGAAAAGCTGCTTAATGCGCTGCGCGATGGTGGACCGGGTCGAGCTGCCTGGCCGCCGCTGGTGTTGTTCAAGGCACTGTTGCTGCAATCGCTCTACGGACTGTCGGATCGCGAGTTAGAGGAAGCGCTGGGCGATCGGCTGTCGTTCCGGCGCTTTGCTGGGCTGGGGCTGGACGATACAATCCCCGACCACACGGTGCTGTCGCGTTTTCGCAATCTGCTTGTCAGCGAAGGGCTGATGGAGAAGCTGTTTGGCGAACTGGACCGGCAGTTGGAGAAGGCCGGCGTGATCCTGAAGCGCGGTACGATGCTGGATGCCACGCTGATTGGATGCGGTCTCGACGCCGCCGACACCCGAGCGGCCGTCGCAGGATACGGACGCCCGCGTCACAGCACGCAAGGGCAAGAGCGGCCTTACCTTCGGCTACAAGGCTCATGTCGGGGTGGATGAAGGCTCTGGCCTGATCCGCACGGTGATCACGACACCGGCCAACGTCAACGACACGGTCGTGGCTGATCACTTGATCTGCGGTGATGAGAAGACGGTATGGGCAGACGCAGCCTATGACACCCATGCCCGCCGTGCTCGGCTCAGGGCGGCCGGCAAGAAGGTGCGCATTGCACGGCGCCCCAACAAGCATCATGCGCTGCCGCCGCGGCTCAAGCACTACAATCGCCTGATCGCCAGACGGCGAGCAGCGGTGGAGACCACCTTCGCCACGCTCAAGAACCGCATGAAGCTGACCACGATCCGCTACATCGGGCTGGCCAAGGCTGCTGGTCAGGTGACAATGGCGGCCATCGCTTTCAACATGCGCCGATGGGCCGCCATCACGGGATAGGTGCGTCCACAATCCGGCCAGCCAAGGCCGAACCGCCACCTCAAACATCGAAACCAGACCTCAACCCCTAAGAACCAGCAATAGCCCGCTGATCCTGTTCCCCCGCCGTTCCTCCCAGTAACTGCGCAACAGGCCCGCAAGGGGAGAAGGAAGAAGCGAGGCAGGCTTCAACCTCAATAAATATCGAAGTCGAAATACTTGGCCTGGATTTTCTTGTAGGTGCCGTCAGCGACGATCGCATCAATGGCCGCGTTGAGCTTGTCGCGCAGGGCGGTGTCGTCGAGGCGAACAGCGATGCCGGCTTGCGTCTCGGTACCCTTGACGTCGCCGATCAGCTTGCAGCAGCCGTCACTTGCCTTCTTCAGCCAGTCCACCAGCACGAACTTGTCCGAAATCACGGCATCAAGCCGGCCGTTGGTGAGGTCGGTGATCGCCTCTTCCTGGGTCGGGTAGAGCTTTGCCTCCGCACCCGCCTTGCCATAGGTGTTCTGGGCATAGTCGGCCTGCGTGGTCGAAGCCTGGGCACCGACCGTCTTGCCGGCAAGTGCCGCCGGGTCGGTCGAGGTCAGCTCGCTGTCCTTTGGCGCCACCAGAGCGAGCGGCGTGGTGTAGTATTTGTTGGTGAAGGCAACCTGCTTCTTGCGCTCTTCGGTGATGCTCATCGAGGCGATGATGGCATCGAATTTCTTGGCCTGCAGGGCGGGAATGATGCCGTCCCAGTCCTGGGTGACGATCTCGCACTCGACCTTCATCTGCGCGCACAGCGCATTGGCGATGTCGATATCGAAACCGACAACCTTGCCGTCCGAGGTGATGGTGTTGAACGGCGGATAGGCGCCCTCGGTACCGATTTTCAATTTCTCGGCGGCCTGCGCCGACAGAGAGCCGGCGGCCATCGCCAACATGGCAGCGCCTGCCGCCGACAGGATCCATTTTGAAATCTGCATTTTCTTGTTCCCCTTGAGCGCCGCATCGCTGCGACCGACAAGTCAGCCAAGCATGATGTGCCGGCACAGGCAAGTATTTTGCCTGGCGGCAGTCGAGGCTCAGCGCGCGGCGCGGAAATGCTTGGAGAGTTTCAGGCCCTGCGCCTGGTAGTTGGAGCCGAGATCGGTGCCGTAGAGCGCCTGCGGCCGCTTCAGCATGTGCTCGTAGACCAGCCGGCCGACGATCTGGCCATGGTCGAGGATGAACGGCACTTCGTGGCTGCGCACTTCAAGCACCGCCCGGCTGCCGGTGCCGCCTGATGCCGAATGGCCGAAGCCCGGGTCGAAGAAGCCGGCATAGTGGACGCGGAATTCGCCGACCAGCGGATCGAAGGGCGTCATCTCGGCGGCGTAGAGCGGCGGTACATGTACCGCTTCCTGGCTGACCAGGATGTAGAATTCATCCGGGTCGAGCACCAGTTCGCCGGCGCCGCTCTTGTGGATCGGCTCCCAGAAATCGACGACATCCTGCGCCGCGCGCTTGTCGACATCGACGAGGCCGGTGTGATGCTTGCCGCGATAGCCGACCAGCCCGTCACTGTCGCCGTTGAGATCGATCGACAGCGCGATGCCGCCGCCCGAAATATTCGGCGGTTCGGTGGCGACCAGCATCTGCGCGCGGTGCAATTCATTGAGTTCGGCTTCCGAGAGCAGCGCGTTGCCGGTGCGGAAGCGGATCTGCGACAGGCGCGAGCCGGTGCGCACGACGATCGGGAAGGTGCGCGGGCTGACTTCCAGGTAGAGCGGACCGTTATAGCCGGCGGCGATCTTGTCGAACTCATGGCCACGGTCGGTCATTACACGGGTGAAGATGTCGAGCCGTCCGGTCGAGCTCTTCGGATTGGCGGAGGCGGAAATCTCCGCCGGCAATGCCAGGCTTTCGAGCAGCGGCACGATGTAGACACAGCCCGTCTCCAGCACCGCGCCTTCGGCCAGATTGATCTCGTGCAGCTTCAGCCTGTCGAGCTTTTCCGAAACCTTGTGGTTGGGACCCGGCAGGAAGGAGGCGCGCACCCGCCAGGCCTTGTCGCCGAGCCTGAGATCGAGGCTGGCCGGCTGGATCTGGTCGGTATCGAGCGCGCGCGGCGACTTCAGCGCACCGGACTGGAACAGCGCCGCAATGTCCTGATCGGGAAGAATGCCTGTCTGCCGCAAGGCTACGCTCCTAGAGGGCAGGCTTTTGGCGAAACCTGCTTGGTACAAACCTCTTAATGAAGCCGGCAATTGACGCAAGCGTGGTACGGGTCTAAAGGGTCGTTATCCCGTGGTGATTTGGCCGGTCGGCTTGCAGCCACGTTAAACAAGTCGCTAAAGGACCGTTGGCCGCGAGGCCGTATGGACCGGTTGCGACTTTCGCGGCCGGTTTTTTTGTGTCTGGAACAAGAGCGATGAGCAGCAAGAAGCGCAACTGGAAGCCTCAGACAGCCCTCGTGCACAGCGGAACCTTGCGTTCCGGCTTCGGCGAGACCTCCGAGGCGATGTACCTGACCCAGGGCTATGTCTATCAAACGGCCCAGGCCGCCGAAGCCCGTTTCAAGGGCGAGGAACCCGGTTTCATCTATTCGCGCTACGCCAATCCGACCGTCGACATGTTCGAAAAGCGCATGTGCGCGCTGGAAGGTGCCGAGGACGCACGCGCCACGGCATCGGGCATGGCGGCGGTGACGGCGGCCCTTCTGTGCAGCGTCAAGGCCGGTGACCATATCGTGGCGGCGCGCGCTTTGTTCGGCTCCTGCCGCTGGGTGGTCGAAACGTTGGCGCCGCGCTACGGCATCGAGGCGACGCTGGTCGACGGCACCGACATCGCCAACTGGGAAAAGGCGGTCAGGCCAAACACAAAACTGTTCTTCCTGGAAAGCCCGACCAATCCGACATTGGAAGTGGTCGACATCGCCGCCGTCGCTTCGCTCGCCAACTCGATCGGCGCACGGCTTGTCGTCGACAATGTCTTTGCCACGCCTTTGCAGCAGAAGCCTTTGCAGCTTGGTGCCCATATCGTCGTCTATTCGGCGACCAAGCACATTGATGGCCAGGGCCGTTGTCTTGGCGGCGTCATCTTGTCGGACAAGAAGTGGATCGACGAGAATTTGCACGACTATTTCCGCCACACCGGCCCCAGCCTGTCGCCCTTCAACGCCTGGACGCTGCTAAAGGGCCTGGAGACGCTGCCGCTGCGCGTGCGCCAGCAGACGGAGAGCGCCGGCAAGATCGCCGATTTCCTCGCAGATCAGCCGCAGATTGCCCGCGTTATCTATCCCGGCCGTGCCGACCATCCGCAGGCCGAGATCGTCAAGAAGCAGATGTCGGGCGGCTCGACGCTGATCTGCCTCGACGTCAAGGACGGCAAGCAGGCGGCCTTCGCGCTGCAGAACGCGCTCGAAATCGTGCTGATCTCGAACAACCTTGGCGATGCCAAGAGCCTGATCACCCATCCGGCGACGACGACGCACAAGAATTTGAGCGACGAGGCGCGCGCCGAACTCGGCATCGGGCCTGGTACGCTCAGGCTGTCGATCGGCCTGGAGGATACCGACGATCTGCTGGAAGATATCGCGCAGGCGCTGAAGGCCGGATAGCGGCAAGCGGCAGGCCGAGGGTTACAGACCCACCGCCTTGCGCAGCGCTTCGTTCATGCGCGTCTGCCAGCCGTCACCATCAGCCTTGAAGCGGTCGAGAACATCGGCATCTAGCCGCAACTGTATGGCACGCTTGGGGCGCGCAAGTGGTGGCCGGCCAACCTTGCGGCGCGAAACGACATCGGTCGGTTGTGCATCTGGATCGGCCTCGGCGGCAGCGATGATCGTAGCATCTTCTTCATCGGTCATCGCGGCGAGCGCCTTGCTGGCAAGCGCCAAAGCATCAGCACGTGACTGCTTTGGCGGGCTAGCCTCGCGGTGGACGATTGTCTTAGAGGTTTTCGACATAGTCCATTGGCGAAATCGAAGGATGGAGCGATCGCAAAATCCACGCCATGCTTGGCCTTGTTCGTCCTTGCCTTGTTTTCATCCCACTCGAACAGCATCGCCATCGGTGCGTTTCATAAATTATGTATACACAAAAATAGCGCCTAATCCAATAATTTTTGTATATACGATAACTTCTCCTAGAATCAAGCTGAGCCGTCGAGATCAGGCGCGCGACGGCGTCTCTTCCAGTTCCGCCGCCTTGGTGCCGATGGTCATCGCATTGCCGCGCCAGTCGACGGCGCCGCCGAGCCAGCCGCGTGCCCACATCGCCGGCAAGATCAGGTCGCGCGCCATGATTGCCGCGACCGAGCGTGGCGACAGGTGCCAACCCTTGGACCAGGCCAGGGCACACTCCGGAAGGTAGAAGGCCGCCAGCACGCCGATGGCCGTCAGCGGCAGGCTGAAGCCGGCGCCGGCAGCCGCAACCAGCGCAAGCGTCAGCGGCACCACCGCGCCAGTCAGGATCTCGGGCGCGAAGAACAGCGGGAAGGTGACGCGGCGCAGGCGCGCCCAGCGGGCCTGACGCGACCAGATCTCGCCAAGCCTGCGCCGGCCGAGCGGCTGCTCGAAGGGCGCGGCGACGAGATTGACGCGCAGGCCGAGGCCATTGACCAGCTTGGTCGCGGCCGCGTCTTCGGCGATTTCGGCGGCCAGCGCGCGAATGCCGCCATTGGCATCCAGCATCGGCTTGTTCCACAACATGCTCTTGCCCTGGGCAAAACCAAGACCAAGCGCCTCGCCGGCGTACTGCCAGCGCGCCTGCAGCGTGTTGAGGAAGGCGCATTCGACCTCGGCCCAGAAGCCCTGCGGCCGCGAACCGATCGGCGTCGAGCAGACAAGGCCGGTATCCGCCCGCCACGCCGCCATCAGATGCTGGATGTAGTCTCTCGGCATCAGCACGTTGGAATCGGCCAGGACGACCCAGTTGTGCCGTGCGGCTTCCCAGCCCTTGACGCAATTGTTGAGCTTGGGATTGGCGCTGACGCGGTCGTCACCGATCAACAGCCGGGCCGGCACTTTTGGAAAGCGGCCAATGGCGGCGCGGATCAACCTGACCACCGGATCGTCGGCATGGGCGACGCAGAAGATCAGCTCGTAGCGCGGCCAGTCGAGCGAGAAGGCGCGCTCCAGCGTCTCCTGCGTGAACGGTTCGACGCCGCGCGACGGCACGACAATCGACACCGGCGGCGATTTGCCGGCTGGCCGTGCGATGATCGTGCGCCGTTTCAGCTGTGAGGCGGCGAGCAGGATGCTGGCAGCGTTTGAAAGGATAAGAGCAGTCGAAAGCGATGCGGCTATGAGAGTGAGTTCCATCGAGATCTGGTCACTCCAGAAAAGACGGCCCGCATCGTGGCCGTTTTCAACAGTTCGACAGAGCGCCGAGTCGCCCGGTTCGTGCACACCATCATTGTCGTGTGTCACTTAAATGACATTCTTTGCCGGCACCTGCGTTTCAAAGTCAGGCGCGACAAGACGCGCACGTTGACCTGCTCGCCGGGAGCGCCGAAAGGTATCGGATTGTTTTGGAGCCGCTTATGTACCGCGCCGTCACGCGCAACATCGAAGTGCAGGTCAGGCCGTTCTACCTCGAGGACCGCTCGGATCCTTCCGAGAACCGCTATGTCTGGGGCTATCAGATAACGATCGACAACCAGTCGGACGAATTCGTGCAGCTTCTGTCGCGCTATTGGCACATCACCGACGGCGCCGGCCGGGTCGAGGAAGTGCGCGGCCCGGGCGTGGTCGGCGACCAGCCCGAGCTCAATCCCGGCGACAGCTACCAATATACGTCCGGCTGCCCACTCTCGACCCCGTCGGGCATCATGGTCGGGCACTACACGATGCGCAACAAACGCGGCGAGACTTTTGATATCGCCATCCCGGCGTTCTCGCTGGATCTGCCGGGGACAAGGCGGACGGTGAATTAGCGTCTTTCTCCCCGTCACTATACGGGGAGAAATGCCCGGCAGGGCAATGAGGGGCGGCGTCGAGCCTTCCTGAGATATCGTCGAGGACGGGGTTTGCGCACGGCTATTCGCCGAAGTTAGCGCCGCCCCTCATCCGCCCTTCGGGCACCTTCTCCCCGTGAAACGGGGAGAAGGAAGGACTTTACTGTGCCGCGAATTCCGCCGGGTCGAAGTCGTACTGCGTCGAGCAGAATTCGCAGGCGACGTGGATGCCGCCATCCTCGGTGCTGTCCTTGATCTCTTGCGCGGAAAAACCCTCGAGGATGCCGCGGATCTTGTCCCTGGAGCATGAGCACTGGTCGGCGACGGGGGCGCCGCCGAAGACGCGCACGCCATGCTCGTGGAACAGGCGGTAGAGCAGCCGTTCGGCGCCGATAGTCGGGTCGATCAGTTCGGTCGGCTCGATGGTACCGAGCAGCGCCACCAGTTCCTGCCAGGAATTGTCGGCCGGTTCATGCGTCACGTCGCGCGGATCGCCGTCGCCGCCCGAAATGTCGGGCACGCGCATGCGCTCGGGTGACTGCGGCAGGAACTGCGCCAGAATGCCGCCCGCGCGCCACTGCTCACGCGCGCCGCCAACGCCGGGCGTCAAAAGCTTGGCCACCGAGAGCCTGATATCCGTCGGGATCTGTTCCGACTGGCGGAAATAAGTGCGCGCAGCGTCCTCCAGCGTTTCGCCGTCAAGCTGGACGATGCCCTGATAGCGCTGGGTGTGGGCGCCCTGGTCGATGGTCAGCGCCAGCACGCCGCTACCGAGCAGCGTCTGCTGGGATGTCTCGCCCGCAGCAACCAAAGCCTCGAGCCTATCGGCATCGAAGCGCGCATAGGCGCGCAGCGCCGACGGCGTCGAAAAATCCGCCACCAGCATGTCGACCGGCCCGTCGGTGCGGGTCTGCAGGATGAACTTGCCTTCGAACTTGAGCGAAGTGCCAAGCAACACCGTCAGCACACAGGCCTCCGCCAGCAGGCGGGCGACCGGCTCGGGATAGTCGTGGCGGCTGAGGATGGCGTCGAGCATCGGCCCGAGCTGGACCGTGCGGCCGCGCACGTCGAGCGGGCCGACCTCGAACGGCACAACATGATCGTCGCCGGCATAGCCGAACTCGCCGAGTTTGGGGTGATGTTCAGTCACTTGATGCGTTTCCAACATGACAAAGCTCCAGGGCGCGGCCATGCCGCCCCCTGGGGTGCATGCGTCCAAACGCGCTTGATTTGCGTGATGCGGCGCAGATAGGCATCGCGCCCCCGCAGATCAAGCGCCCGGACACTTCAAGCCCCAAGACACCAGGCAAGCACCGCCTTCTGGGCATGGAGCCGGTTCTCGGCTTCGTCGAACACCACCGAATGCGGGCCGTCAATGACCTCGTCGGTCACTTCCTCGCCGCGATGCGCCGGCAGGCAATGCATGAACAGCGCGTCCGGCTTGGCATGCGCCATCAGCTTGGCATTGACCTGATAGGGCGAGAACACATTGTGGCCGCGGGCGCGGTGCTCCTGACCCATCGACACCCAGCAGTCGGTGACGATGCAGTCGGCCTGGTCGACGGCTTCCTCGGGCGAGCGGGTGAAGTGCAGCTTGCCGCCATGCGCCTTGGACCAGTCGATGTGCTTCTGCGCCGGCTCGCTGCCTTCGGGCACGGCGACGTTGAGGTTGAAGCGGAACCGCGCCGAGGCTTCGAGCAGCGAATGCAGCACATTGTTGCCATCGCCGGTCCAGGCGATGGTCTTGCCGGCTACCGGACCGCGATGCTCCTCGAAGGTCATGATGTCGGCCATCAGCTGGCACGGATGGGTATCGTCCGTCAGCCCGTTGATCACCGGCACCGTGGCATTCTCGGTCAGCTCCAGCAACCGCTCATGCGAGGTGGTGCGGATCATGATCGCGTCGACATAGCGCGACAGCACCTTGGCGGTGTCGGCAATGGTTTCCGAGCGGCCGAGCTGCATTTCGGTGCCGGTCAGCATGATGGTCTCGCCGCCGAGCTGGCGCATGCCGACGTCGAAGGAGACGCGTGTGCGCGTCGACGGCTTGTCGAAGATCATCGCCAGCACCTTGCCTTCGAGCGGCCTGGTGCGCTCACCGGCCTTGAGGCGCGCCTTTCGCACCACCGCGTCGTCCAGCATGAAGCGCAGGTCGCCCTCGGAAACAGTGGACAGATCGGTGAAATGGCGAACTGACATCAGCAATATTCCGGAATTACTTCGCGGCGGCCGCGGCGATGGCGTCCGCCAGGCCCTTGGCACCAGCGCGGATGCGGTTGAGCGCCTCGTGGATCTCGGCGTCGGTCACGGTGAGCGGCGGCAGCAGGCGGATGACATTGTCGCCGGCCGGAACCGCCAGCAAATGCTGGTCGCGCAGTGCCATGTTCACCTTGGTGTTGGGCATGGCGCATTTGAGGCCAAGCATCAGCCCGGTGCCCCTGATGTCTTCGACGACATCGGGAAACTCGTCGGCGATCGACGCCAAGCCTTGCTTCATCAGCAATGCCTTGCGCTGGACGTCTTCGAGGAAGCCGTCTTCCAGCACCACATCGAGCACGGCGTTGCCGACCGCCATGGCCAGCGGGTTGCCGCCGAAGGTGGTGCCGTGCACGCCCGACGTCATACCGACCACGGCCTCGTCGGTGGCCAGGCACGCGCCCATGGGGAAGCCACCACCAATGCCCTTGGCGATCGCCATGATGTCGGGCGCCACGCCTGACCATTCATGCGCGAACAATTTGCCGGTGCGGCCGATGCCGCACTGGACCTCGTCGTAGATCAACAACAGACCGTGCTGGTCGCAAAGCTGCCGCAGCCGCTTCAACGACTGCGTCGGGACCGGGCGGATACCGCCCTCACCCTGCACCGGCTCGATCAGGATCGCGGCGGTTTCCTGCGTGATCGCCTTCTCGGCGGCATCGATGTCGTCGAAGCCTACCTGGTCGAAGCCTTCGACCTTGGGGCCGAAGCCTTCGAGGTATTTGTACTGCCCGCCGGCCGCGATGGTGGCCAGCGTGCGGCCGTGGAAGGCGCCTTCGAAGGTGATGACGCGGAAGCGCCCGGGATGACCCTTGACGAAATGGTAGCGCCGCGCCGTCTTGATCGCGCATTCCAGCGCCTCGGCGCCGGAATTGGTGAAGAACACCTTGTCGGCGAAGGTGGCATCGGCCAGGCGCTCGCCAAGCCGGCTCTGCCCCGGAATCTCGTAGAGATTGGAGACGTGCCAGAGTTTTGCCGCCTGCTCGGTGAGAGCCGCGACCAGATGCGGATGGCTGTGGCCGAGCGAGTTGACCGCGATACCGCCGGCAAAATCGAGATATCGCTCGCCTTTGTCGGTAACCAGCCAAGTTCCTTCCCCGTGGTCGAAAGCCAGGGGAGCGCGAGCAAAGGTCTCGTAAAGCGCCGAACCGCTCATTATATGCGTCTCCGGTACCGGAAAATCAAAAAAGCCGCCAAAGCGGCGGCCTTGTGCGGCTTATCGTGTTTTTCGGCCATGAAGTCAACGAAAACGTCGCGTAGTGGCACGCGATAAGCCCCCTAACTCGACGCCGGCTCATGAGCGACCGGGCAAGTTGGGGAAAACCGAAAAAACCGATTCGTGTTGCACTTGGGACTCTTGTCACCGAGTCAGCGCATAAGGTAATTGTAGTCGAGAAATAACTAGATTTCGTGCGGCGGACCTAATCACCAGATATATGTGGTGTCTGCCCCAGCAAGGTTGCTGGGTCGGGAAGGGATTCCGATTGCGCACGCTTAGCAGGAGCGCGGTCTCATGAACTGGACTGACGAGCGGGTCGAACTTCTCAGGAAACTGTGGTCGGAGGGTCTGAGCGCAAGCCAGATTGCTGCCCAGCTTGGAGGGGTGAGCCGCAATGCCGTCATCGGCAAGGTGCACCGGCTGAAGCTGTCGGGCGCGGCCGCGCAACGGCAACGCCTGCACGCCAGAAGAAGACGGCACAGGGATCGACCGTTCAGAAATCGGTGGCGCGCGCCGCAAGCACGGCACGCCACGTCACGACATCGATCGGTGCGACGGCTCTTCAGACGCAGTTCGACGCCGAACCGGTGACACGCCATCATTACATCCGCCCGGTCGAGAACGTCGTGGTGCCGATTTCGAGGCATCTGCAGCTCGTCGAGCTGACCGAGCGGACCTGCAAATGGCCGAACGGCGATCCGCTGTCGGAAGACTTCAACTTCTGCGGCAACGAAGCCGCCGAGACCGGTCCTTACTGCAAGTATCACGCCCGCGTGGCGTTCCAGCCGGCGGCGGAGCGGAGGCGCAATCGCTGAATAGCGAATAGCGAATAGCGAATAGCGAATAGCGAATAGCGAATAGCGAATAGGAACGGCTTGGCTTCTGTGACTGGGAGCAAGCCGTTTTTTGTTGCTATTGGCTACTCCCTATTCGCTTTCTTTTCATAGCCACCCATTCTTGCGGAACCGCCAGTAAAGAAACGCGCAGATCGTTGCGATGGTGGTCAGCACAATCGGGTAGCCATATTCCATCTTCAGGTCCGGCATGTCGGTGAAGTTCATGCCGTAGATGCCGGCGAATGCCGTCGGCACGGCCAGAATGGCCGCCCAGGAGGCGAGTTTCTTCGAGATCGCCGTTTCCTGGCTCTGACCGACCAGCAGGCTGGCCTCGAACGCGAACGCCAGCACCTCGCGCAGACTGTCGATCTTTTCCTGGACGGTGCGGATGTGGTCGGTCACATCGCGAAACAGCGGATGCATGGCTGAATGGATCTGCGGCAGCTCGGCGCTGGTCAGCCGGCGGCAGACTTCCACCAACGGAAGCGCCGCATTGCGCAGACGCAGGAGATCGCGGCGCAGCATGTAGAGTCGCTCGATGTCGGGACCGGTCATCGGCTTCAAAAGCACCCTGTCCTCGATCGCCTCGACCTCGTCCTCGATCTGCTCGAGCACGGGCATGTAGTTGTCGACGATGAAATCGAGAATGGCATAGAGGACGAAATCCTCGCCCTTGGCCAGCGAATGCGGGCAGCTTTCCCAGTGCTGACGCACGGCGGCGTAGGAGGTCGAGGGGCCATGCCTGACGCTGACGATGTAGCCCGAGCCGACGAACAGATGCGTCTCGCCGAAAGTGACGCGGCCCTCGATCAGTTGCGCGGTGCGGGCGACGATGAACAGCGCGTCGCCATATTGCTCGATCTTCGGCCGCTGGTGCGGATGCTCGGCATCCTCGATCGCCAGCTCATGCAAATGGAACTGCGCCTTGACGCGCAGCAGGAGGTCACGGTCAGGTTCCAGCAGCCCGATCCAGACGACGTGACCCGATTTCTTGGCCCATTCGCCGGCTTCCTCGATCGGAATGTCGGCAATACGCCGCCCGGCCGTGTAGACACTGGAGGCGATGATGCCTGATGTCGGCGCCGCGGGCTTGAACTCTCGAACATATTCCATCGCAGCCTCCTGAAAGCAGGACCTTTAAGGCCTGAGAAGCTTAACGCCGGGATAGTTTAGCGCAATATGATCTAGCGTTCGAGAGGACGAACGTTATTTCGCCGGGAGCGTCGCCGACACGCTGATCTTGTCCGTCTTGTCGCCTTTCGGCCGCTCGGCCGGCATCTGGTCGCCGGTGACGATGTAATAGATGGTCTCGGCGATGTTGGTGGCATGATCGCCGATGCGCTCGATGTTTTTGGCGCAGAACAGCAGATGCGTGCAGGGCGTGATGTTGCGCGGATCTTCCATCATGTAGGCCAGCAATTCGCGAAACAGCGAGGTGTACATGGCATCGATCTGGTCGTCGCGGTCGCGCACGAAGCCTATTCTGTCGACCGAGCGCGACGCATAGACGTCGAGCACTTCCTTGAGCTGGGTCAGCGCCAGATTGGCCAGGGCCTCGAGGCCACGAAACAGGCTGGTCGACTGGCGGCCGTCGGTGACGGCGACCACGCGCTTGGCGACGTTCTTGCCGAGGTCGCCGACCCGTTCGAGGTCGGCGGAAATGCGGATGGCGCCGACGATCTCGCGCAGGTCCGTCGCCATCGGCTGGCGCTTGGCGATGATGATGATCGCCTTGTCGTCGATCTCGCGCTGCCCTTCGTCGAGCACAGCGTCGTCGCGGATGACTTTCTCTGCCAGTCCCGGATCGGCATTGACGAGAGCGGCGACCGCCTGCTCGACCATACGCTCGGCATGGCCGCCCATCGCGGCGATGCGCTTCGACAGATACTTCAGCTCCTCGTCAAAGGCGCTCATGATGTGCACGGACTGCATGGACGAAATGCCTTCCCACGGGTTCTTGATCTTGAGTCGTTTCCTCGAATCCCCGCTGATACGCTAGCCGGATGACAGAAAAAAGAAACGGTCCCGGGGAAAACTAGGGCGTTATCAGTGCGTCGGCAAATGAACCGAGAAGGCGGCACCCTTGCCGACCTCGGACCAGATCGTCAGCCTGGCATTGTGACGCGTCAGTATGTGCTTGACGATCGACAGGCCGAGGCCGGTACCCTTCTGGGTCCGGCTGGTCTCGACATCTATGCGATAGAAGCGCTCGGTGATGCGCGGAATGTGCTCTTCGGGAATGCCGGGGCCGAAATCTCTGATCGTCACATCGATGCCGGGTTCGGAACCGTCCTCGCCGTGCGCGATCGTCACTAGAACGCGGCCGCCCGGCTGGCCGTATTTGCAGGCGTTTTCCAGCAGATTCTCGAAAACCTGGAACAGCTCGTCGCGATCGCCCGGCACATTAAGGGGCCCTTTGGCGAAATCCCGCTCGATGGTAACGCTGTTTTCGCGGGCAAGCGGGGCCAGCGAGTCGATGACGCTGTCGACGGTCTGGCGCAGATCGACCTGGGTTCCGGGCTTCAGATAGGGCTTCATCTCGAGCCGAGACAGCGACAGGAGATCATCGATCAGGCGCGCCATGCGGCCGGTCTGGTTCTGCATGATCTGCAGGAATTGCTCGCGCGCCGCCGGATCGTTGCGGGCCGGTCCGCGCAGCGTTTCGATGAAACCGGCGATCGAAGCGAGCGGAGTGCGCAATTCGTGGCTGGCATTGGCGATGAAGTCGGCGCGCATGCGGTCGATGCGGCGCGCCTCGCTCTGGTCCTTGAACACCAGCACATAGAGGTCGGTACCATGCCCGACCGAGGACGCGCTGACCCGGTAGGCCCGCTCGACCGGCAGCTTCTCGGTATAGTCGACGACATCCGAGGCGATCGTGCCCGACAGCACGCTGTCAAGCAGGGTCTGCATTTCCGGCGCCCGGAATTTCAGCGGCAGCGACAGGCCCGGTGCGATGCCGCCGAAAGCGGCAAAGGCGGCGGCGTTGGCATGGACGATGGTGGCGGAGCGGTCGAAAATGATCAGCGGGTCGGCGACGGCCGCTGCCAGATATTCACCCGACAGGCGCTGCAGGCCGATCGCCTCGATCGCAGAAGCGCCCTCGGCGGATTGGCGCAGGCCGGCGGCCGGAAGCAGCGCCGCTGCAAACAACAGGAGCAGCGCCGACACCAGCGCGTAAGCGGAAATACCCGCGAAGGCAAAGGTGATCAGGATACCGACAACGCCAGCGACGAGCAGCCAGCGACTGTTCCACAGCCGGATGGCCATGGCTTGCGCCACGCTTGCCTGCTCTGCGCTTTGCTCAGCCATCGGCGCGTCCTATAGCCCTCTCTAGCGCTGTCCGGCCGTATGGCAACTTCCTGCTAGACCGGCATGGAGGCTCCCAATAGCATGAGTCCGTAAGCTGGAAAGGGTTCGTCTCGATGAAAAAAGCCAAGGAAAATCCCGCAACACCGACATCAGGTCCGCTGAAGATCAAAATCGACGGCAAGGAACGGGAGTTCGACATCGAGAATCCCGAGCTTCCCGACTGGGTCGAGGACAACAAGCTGACCGCAGGCGACTACCCCTACGACAAGAAAATGAAGACCGACGAGTATGATGAGACGCTTGAGAAATTGCAGATCGAGCTGGTCAAGGCGCAGGCGTGGCTGCAGGCGAGCGGCAAGCGGGTGATGGCGTTGTTCGAGGGCCGCGACGCCGCCGGCAAGGGCGGCACGATCTTCGTGCTGCGCCAGTACCTCAATCCGCGCACGGCGCGCAACGTGGCGCTGACCAAGCCGACCCCGACCGAACAGGCGCAATGGTACTATCAGCGCTATGTCGACCATTTCCCGACATCGGGCGAATTCGTCACCTTCGACCGCTCCTGGTACAACCGCGCGGGCGTCGAGCCGGTGATGGGTTTCTGCACGCCCGAGCAGCATGAGAAATTTCTCGACGAGACGCCGCATTTCGAACGGATGATCGTCAACGACGACATCCACTTCTTCAAATTCTGGCTGAACATCGGCCAGGAGACGCAGCTCGAGCGCTTTCACGATCGCCGCTACAGCCCGCTGAAGGCCTGGAAGTTCTCGCCGATCGATGTCGCCGGCATCACCAAATGGGACGATTACACCAAGGCGCGCGACACCATGTTCGAGCGCACCCACAAGGAGTTCGCGCCATGGATCATCGTGCGGGCCAATGACAAGCGCCGCGCGCGGCTGGCGGTGATGCGGCGCATCCTGCTGTCGCTGCCCTATGACGGCCGCGATCTCGATATCGTCGGCAAGGAAGACAAGAAGATCATCGGCGAAGGACCGTCATTCCTCGGCAAGCAAGGCTAACGTTTACTGCGCCGCGCGGCCACCGGCCTGCGCGGCGCAGATTCTTCCGGATCGTTCAGGCTGCCAGCCTGGCAATCCGCTGCAATCGCCGCAGCGTGGTGTCGTCCTGCAGCGCCTGCTGGAACAGCGATATCTCCTGGTCGATGCGGTCGCACAGCGCGCCGGTGTTTCCCTTGAGCAGGCCACGGGTCTGCAGCAGGGCGGCAACCGGCTTCTTGGCGAGCTGCCTGGCGCGGCCGAGCGTCGCCTCCTCGACGCCGTCATGCACGATCTCGGCGACGAGGCCGAGCGCCCTGGCGTCCTCGGCGCGAAGCGTGTCGCCGAGGCAGAAGAAGCGGAAGGCGCCGGCATAGCCGAGCTTCTGCGGCGCCAGGATGCTGGTCGCCGCATCCGGCACAAGGCCGAAATCGACGAACGGCACCCGGAACGTGCTTTCATTCGAGGCGATCACCATGTCGCAGTGGAACAGGATGGTGCAGCCGACGCCAACGGCATCGCCATCGACGCAGGCGAGGATGGGCTTGGGGAACGTCGCCAGCGTGCGGAACATGTCGGTGACGGCTGCGATCAGCTTCTGATGCTTGGTGGCGTCGAGGAATTCGGAAAAGTCGCCGCCAAGGCAGAAACAGCCTGCCAGGCCACGCAGCACGACGACACGCACTTCGTCATTGTCAGCGGCTTCATGGAACGTCCTGGCAAGGCTTTCATAGGCCCTTCTGTCGAGCACCGGCCGGCCGTCATTCGACGACACGGTGACGATCAGCGTGTGGTTGCGCAGTTCCGGCTGCGGGTGCGGATTCACCGCCGTTTCCAACCTCATGACGCCCTCCTTTGACCGAACATGTCGGGGTATCCCCTGGCCAGAACCGGAGCATGATGATTGCGACGCGAACGCACCACATCCAGCGTGTGCTCGTTGAAGGAGAGCAGCGTCGCCACGACCTGCTGATTGCCGTAGGTGCGCTGATAGCCCAGCGGCGTCGCCAGGAAATGCAGCTGCAAGGCGCGCAACACCCACATCGGCTCGAACTCAATGATCACCTTGTCGACGCCGCGCTTCAGCCCCCACTCGACGAAGCCGGCGATCAATTCGGTGCCAACGGTCGAAACGCCGCGACGGCCATCGCGGAAACCGGCAGCCACCGCATAGCGGGTCAATTCCCAGATGTTAGGACCCGATGGCGGCGTTCCTTCGGAAAGGTCGGCCAAAACATCGGTCAGCAGATGGGGCCGCGTGGTCGGCAACATCCTTTGATAGCCCGCGACTTCGTTGCCTCTGATGACGATCTGATGCACTGCCTCGTCATGGTCGAACTGGTCGACCTCGAATCCGTCCGGGCGCCGCAGGTCCTCCCACCCCATCTCCTCGACAAATATCTGGTAGCGCAGGCGATGGACGGCCTCCCAAAGGTCGGGGCGTTCCATCAATTCTTGAGTTGTAAGACAAAAAAGCATGCCGTCGTCTCCTGGGTTTAAGAGGAAGATACGGCCGTGCTTCAACGAGAAAATTGCGTGATCACGTAGGCAAGAATTCTAGATCGGCACGGCCGATCTAGCTAATGTAGCCGCGCCTTATCGCTTCTGCGACGGCCTGGACCCGGTTGACGGCACCGAGTTTGCTTTTGGCGTTAAGAAGATGTTTCTCCGACGTGTGTTCGGAGATGCCGAGGATTTGCGAAATCTCCCATTCCGACTTGCCAACGGCGGCCCATTGCAGGCATTCACGCTCGCGCGGCGTCAGTTCGATATGGTCGATGGTCTTGCCGGCCATGGTGTGGAGTTGCATGGCGCGGCCAACGGCATAGGTCGAGACCAGCGACACCAGGCCGAACTCGGCCGCCGACAACTGCACGGCCTCGCCACCCAGCGACACCATGACAATCTGGCCATCGAGCGTGATCAGCGGGAAGGCCAGCCCGTCGCGCAGCTTGAAAGCGCCGGCATCGCCCATCACTTCGCCGCTGCTCTTGTCGATGCGAATGCCCTGGGCGGCTTCGCGCCACTGGAACGGCGCCTGCAACTGCTTCATATGGCTGACCACCGGATCGTGGTCGACATAGTTGCGCGCCACGTAGCGCTCCAGCCATTCGACGGGCCAATCGCAAAGCAGCACATGCTGCTTTTGCTGCCCGGTCGGCGTGCCCGGCTGCGGAACGGTTCCGGCCATCAGCGCCGTCAGACCGAAATCCGACGTTATGCCCAACAGCTTCTCGCAGACCGCCGCCGCCGTTCCGGCGTGCTGCAGTTGGTCTATGTATTCCAGCGTGCGATCGAACTGACCCATCGCAACATCAACCCCATGTTGCCTTATGCATTGAGATCAATGGTCCATGCATTGTCCGCACTTTGCCACCGACCGCGGATTGCAACGCGCTCATTTCCGGTTGTGGTTCTCGACCCTGGTCCCCCAACCAGGGCAGCCACCGCTGTTTGCAAACGCGCTAAAGCATACCCTGAAATCGGCGCGTTGAAATCAAAAACCATTGTGCCTGTACCATTTTCGTACCAAAACCTGTGCGAATACGAGTGTGGCGGAGTTCTATCGTGGCGTTCCAATGGAGGTCCCTGGTGCTGGCGTCGCTGATCGCGGCGCTGCCATTGGCTTCTGGGGTGCGCGCGGCTGAGCCGCAGGTGCCGGTGTTGTGGGACGCCAAGGAACGGCTGCCGAAGCCCGACCTTTCGGCGTTGCCACGGCTGCGATTCCTGACGACCACGGATTTTCCACCCTTCAATTTCCTCGATGGCGCGGGAAAGCTGTCCGGTTTCCACATCGACCTGGCACGCGCCATCTGCGCTGAACTCGGCATTGTCGACAAATGCCAGATCCAGGCATTGCCCTGGGGCGAGCTCGAAGGCGCGCTCGAGAAAGGCGAAGGCGAAGCCATCATTGCCGGCATCGCCGCGACGCCGCAATCGCGCCAGACATACGCTTTCTCGCGCTCCTATCTGCAGTTTCCGGCGCGCTTCATCATGCCGAAGACCAAGGCGTTTGCGGAACCGATTTTCGACAAGCTCCGCAGCAAGCGCGTCGGCGTGCTCGCCGGCTCGGCGCATGAGCGCATGCTGCGCGACTACTTCAACATGGTCCAAATCGTTTCCTTCGACGGACCGGAAGCCCTCTACAGCGATCTCAAGGCGGGCAAGATCGATGCGGCCTTCGGTGACGGCATGCGCTTCGCCTTCTGGCTGGGCGGCTCGGATGCGGCCGGCTGCTGCCGCTTTGCCGGCGGCCCCTATCTGGCGCCGGAATATCTCGGCACCGGCATGGCCATCGCCACACGGGCGGACAACCCGGCGCTTGCCGCCGCGATCGACTACGCGCTGCAGGAGATTTCGATGAAAGGCACCTTCGCCGAATTCTATCTGCGCTACTTTCCGGTCAGCTTTTTCTAGGGGCTGTCGATATTCAGGTCAGCGTGCGAAGCCGCGCCTTGGCCGCGCGGCCGATGGCGGCAACGGTCAGCGTGTCGAGATCGAGCTGGCGGCGGATCAGCTGCAGCACCCGAACTTCCTCCATGCGCATTTCGAGATCGACGGCGGCCACTTCGAAGGCCGCGGCATAGGCGGTGTCGCGCAAACGCTCCGGCAGGGCTTCGCCAATTTGGGCCAGCACACCCTCCAGGCCATCCTTTTCATGCAACAGCCTCTGACAAGCCTGGGCGACGGAAACCAGCCGGTCCTGCTTGAAATCCTCGAACACCGGCCACGAACGGACAACCTCGCCGATCCTGGCCAGTTCGACATCGGTCATGTCGCGATCGGAGGCCGAGGTGATGACCATCAGATAGATCAGGGCTTCATGCGGGGTCGGCGACGGCATTCTCTGCTCCTTGGACGGGCTTCGAAGGTAGGTAGGCGCCAGCAGCGTCGCAAGGAAAAAGCGCCCCACGCGTTGACGCTCCGGCCATGCGCGCCTAGAGGACCGGTTGAAAATCGACACTGCGGCCACACCAGCGAACAATCTGGCCGGCGAATAATTTGGAAAACAGGACCATGGCGGGATCAAACATCCTCGATCTCAACCCCGAACTGCTGGCGGCCGCGACCGAGAGCAAGGCGTGGCCGTTCGAGGAAGCCAAAAAAATCATCGAGCGCTACAAGGGCAGCGACTTTCCCGAGACGATCCTGTTCGAGACCGGCTATGGTCCGTCCGGCCTGCCGCATATCGGCACGTTCGGCGAGGTGGCGCGCACCTCGATGGTGCGCCATGCCTTCCGCGTGCTGACACAAGACAAGGTCGCGACCAAGCTCTTGTGCTTTTCCGACGACATGGACGGCATGCGCAAGATCCCCGACAGCGTGCCGGATCGCGCCGCGCTCGAGCCGCATCTGCACAAGCCGCTGTCTTCGGTGCCCAATCCGTTCGGCGGCGACTATGCGAGCTTCGCCGACCATAACAATGCGATGCTCTGCCGCTTCCTCGACACGTTCGGCTTCGACTACGAATTCGCCAGTGCGACGCAGTACTACAAGTCCGGCCGTTTCGACGCGATGCTGCTGCGCGCCGCCGAACGCTACGACAAGATCATGGCGGTGATGCTGCCGACGCTCGGGCCGGAGCGGCAGGCGACCTACAGCCCGTTCCTGCCGATTTCGCCGAAGAGCGGCCGCGTGCTTTACGTGCCGATGAAGCATGTCGACGCCAAGGCCGGCACCATCACCTTCGACGATGAAGGCACCGAGACCACGCTGTCGATCACCGGCGGCCGGGTGAAGCTGCAGTGGAAGCCGGATTTCGGCATGCGCTGGGCGGCGCTCGGCGTCGATTTCGAGATGTTCGGCAAGGACCACCAGACCAATGCCGTGGTCTACGACCGCATCTGCAACATATTGGGCGGGCGCGCGCCGGAGCATTTCGTCTACGAACTGTTCCTCGACGAAAACGGCCAGAAGATCTCGAAGTCGAAGGGCAACGGCCTGACCATCGACGAATGGCTGACCTATGCGCCGACCGAGAGCCTCGGGCTCTACATGTACCAGCGGCCGCGGCAGGCGAAGAAGCTCTATTTCGACGTCATTCCGAGGGCGGTGGACGAATATTACACCTTCCTCGCCGCCTACCCCAGGCAGGACTGGAAGGAACGGCTGGGCAATCCGGTCTGGCACATGCATGACGGCAATCCGCCTGATATCGACATGCCGGTGCCGTTCTCGCTGCTGCTCAACCTGGTCAGCGCCTCCAATGCGCAGAACAAGGATGTGCTGTGGGGCTTCATCTCGCGTCACGCCACCAATGTGACGCCGAAGACGCACCCGGAGCTCGACCAGTTGGTCGGCCATGCGATCCGTTATTTCGACGATTTCGTGCGGCCGACGAAAACCTTCCGGCCGGCCGACGAGATCGAGCGTGAAGCACTGCAGGCCCTCGACAAGGCGCTCGGCGAATTGCCGGCGGATGCCAGCGGCGAGGCGATTCAGAACGCTTCGCTCAACGTGGCGCGCAAGATCGAACGCTATCAGGATCATTCCAAACAGAGCCCGGAAGGCGGCCCGGGCGTTTCGGGCGCGTTCTTCCAGATGATCTACCAGGTGCTCATCGGCCAGGAACGCGGCCCGCGCTTCGGCTCGTTCGCCGCGCTCTACGGCGTCGTCGAAACCCGTGCGCTCATTCAGCAGGCGCTGGCTGGTCAGCTGGTTTGAGGGTGCCGTCGACCTCTTCCAGGATCGAGCCCGGCGCCTCAGGCGCCTGGGCGGGCGCGGCGGGCTCCGCCGGCATGCCGGCCAGGTTCGGCGCCGATCCGAAAATGCCCTTCTTCGCGCTCTGTGCCTTTTCGCCGGCCTCGACATAGGGGCCGCCTTTGGCGGCACGCGCCCAGCCGTTTTCGACCAGCCATTGACCGACATCCTGCTTGCCGATCCGGCATTGCGCCGCGATCCGGTCGCGTCCGCCTTCGGGCGGCACGGTGCAGACCACGGCGCGGCCGCGCAGGAAGGCACGGAACGCCGTGCGCGCACGAATGCCGCACGGCCAGGACTTGCCGTCCGTGGTGCAGGTCTCGTCCTGAGGCACGACATCGATGCCGGAAATCGCGACCGAATAGCCTTTCGCCTCGATCAGGCCGGCGGCCGTCGCGACCGGCTGGAACAGCTTTGTACCATTCCAGTCGTCGGGCATCTTAGGCTTGGGCGGCATGGCGAGCGCCAGCTTGCTCAATGGTTCGCGCGGCTCGACTCGCTCGAGCTCGCCTGCGGGCAGTTCCGGCGGCGCGACGACATCCGGATCGATCGCCCGCGAATGCACCGCAGGCTTTGGCGTCGGCGGAGCGGGCGCGGGAATGGCCGACGTGGCCGGCTCTTCAGATCCGGCATCGGTGCCTGCTTGCGAGATCGTGTCAGCGCCGGGATCGATCTGATCGATCGCAACAGTGCTTTGGCTTCCTTTCAGCGTGCGGCCGCCGGCGACGACCAGGGCGGCCATCACCGGGACCATCACAACCGCAAGGGCAAGATAGGGAAGCCGCACCAGCCCGGCCTACTGGCTTGCCCAGACAATCCGCGCCACCCATTCGACCTCACGCATGGGGATGTCGCGGTCGGGATGATCGGGATTGAGCGAGACCAGCGCGATCGACTTGACGGTCTGGCGTTCGAGCACCTTGGCCATCACCTCGCCTGATGTGGTCTTGACGACGACGCGATCGCCCTTGCGGGTGACCGCGCCCGGCTCGACGATGAGGACGTCGCCATTGCGGTAAAGCGGCAGCATGGAATCGCCTTGCACCTGCAGCGCATAGGAGCTTTCGGTCGATTGCGCCGGCAGTTCGACCAGATCCCAGCCCTGCCCCGCCGGAAAGCCGGCATCGTCGAAGAAACCGCCGGCGCCGGCCTGGGCAAAGCCAAGCAAAGGCACGGCTCGTCTGGGAGCGGGCGCGGTGCCCATGCGGCCTTCGATCAGCCCGGTGAATTCGTCGAGTGACGCCCCGGTCGCCTCGATGATCTTGGCCAGCGATTCGGTCGAAGGCCAGCGCGGCCGACCGTCCGACGACAGACGTTTCGATTTGTTGAAAGCGGTCGAATCGAGCCCCGCGCGCCTTGCCAGACCTGACGCCGAAAGCGAATAACGCTCGGCAAGAGCATCGATGGCGGCCCAGACGCGGTCGTGCGAGAGCATGTCGTGCTCTCCTTCCAGACAGGAAAAATGCCTTTTCCTTCTAATCTCTGCACTCCGGTTTGTCCACCGGACGCGCTCCAACGGCACACCTTCGTGAAGGCCGCGGAAATGATGATCTCCGCTGATCAGCCGGTCCCTTTGGCCAGGCCGCGCAGCCCCTGATGCGACGTCATGAATATCCGTTCCGCCTCTGTCGGCGAACGCGGGTTCCCCGAGCGACCAAGCGCTGCGACAACCTCGTCGATATCGAGGAAGCGGCGCGCCTTGCGGTCGTAGACGCCGGCCGTCGTCAGGATCAAAGCGGCCGTCTCGCCATTGTCGAGGACGAAACGGTGTTTGCCGATGACTTGGCTGCCTTCCCAGGTTTCGATGGCCGACACCACTTCGAAGCGGCGCCACAGCTTGATCTCGCGCGCGTAGACCGCCTGCAGCCCGCCCATCATCGGCGCCCAGCCATTCTTGCGCGCCAGCGCGATCAGGCCGGCGCGGACGAACAGGTCGATGCGGCCGAGGTCGGCCAGCATCATGTAGCGCGCATTGTTGAGATGGATGTTGAAATCGATGTCGGTCGGCAGGCAGCGGAAGGCCAGCCGGCTCTCACCGCCCATCATATAGGGGCCACGGCTGCGCGCCGTGGCCAGCATGCGCGCCATGCGCGCCCAGACATACATTACGGCGCCGCGCGTCCTGTTGGACGCGCAAAGGACGCTGTAACAGTTTCGACTCTACCCATGCGTCAGGCGGCCTGCTTCACGTCGCCCTTGGCGTAGGGGTCGAAACGTTCGTAGAAGGTTTCGCCCTTTTCGGCCATATCGATGAGAAGCTTGGGCGCCTTGAATTCGGCGCCATACTTCTTCTGCAGTCCCTTGGCGATCTTCACAAAGCGCTTGGCGCCGATGCCGTCGATATAGGACAGCGCGCCGCCGGTGTAGGGGGCAAAGCCGAAGGCCAGGATCGAGCCGACATCGGCCTCGCGTGGATCGGTGACGATGCCCTCTTCCATCACCCGCGCCGCTTCCAGCGCGATGGTGACCAGCAGCCGCTGCTGCAGTTCCTCATAATCGACCTTCTCTGCCGCAAGCTGCGGATAGAGGTCCTTGAGGCCGGGCCACAGCTTCTTCTTGGCGGGCTTGGCCGGATAGTCATAAAAGCCCTTGCCGTTCTTGCGGCCGAAGCGGCCATGGTCGTCGACCATGGTGTTGATCAGTGCCATCTGCTTGGGGTCGACCGCCTTGTCGCCGAGGTCCCTGATGGTCTGCTTCATGATCTTCTGCGCAAGGTCGATCGCCGTCTCGTCGGTCAGCGCCAGCGGACCGACCGGCATGCCGGCGGCCTTGGCCGCATTCTCGATCATCGGCGCGGGCACGCCTTCGATCAGCATCTTGTAGGCTTCCGACATGTAGCGCAGCACGCAGCGGTTGACGTAGAAGCCCCGCGTGTCGTTGACGACGATCGGCGTCTTCTTGATGGCGCGAACGAAGTCGATGGCGGTCGCCAGGGCCTTGTCACCGGTCTTCTTGCCCAGGATGATCTCGACCAGCATCATCTTGTCGACCGGCGAGAAGAAGTGGATGCCGACGAAATTCTTCGGCCGCGCCGAATTCTTCGCCAGCGAGGTGATCGGAATGGTCGAGGTGTTCGAGGCGAAGATCGCCGATGACTTCAGCACGGCCTCCGCCTGTTCGGTGGCGGCCTTCTTGACGGCCGAATCCTCGAACACCGCCTCGACCACGAGGTCGCAGCCGGCAAGGTCGGCATAGTCTGATGTCGGCGTGATCAGCGACAGCAGCTTGTCCCGCTCCTCGGGCTTGGCGCGGCCCTTCTTGACCTGATCCGAGACCAGGCTGTCGGAATGCGCCTTGCCCTTGGTGGCGGACTCGATATCGCGGTCGAGCAGAACCACCGGGATACCGGCCTTGGCCGTGACATAGGCGATGCCGGCCCCCATGAAGCCGGCGCCGAGAATGCCGATCTTCTTAAACTTGGTTTCCGGCACACCGGCCGGGCGGCGGGCGCCCTTGTTCAGCTCCTGCAGCGAGACGAACAGCGAGCGGATCATCGCCGCCGCTTCCTTGGTCTGCATGATCTCGGTGAAATAGCGCTGCTCAATCCTGAGCGCGGTGTCGAACGGCACCAGCAGGCCTTCATAGACGCATTTCAGAATCGCGGCAGCGGCCGGATAGTTGCCGTAGGTCTCTCGACGCAGGATGGCGATGGCCGGCGGCCACAGATTGAAGCCGGCCGGCGAATAGATCTGGCCACCGGGCAGCTTGAAGCCCTTTTCGTCCCAGGGCTGGACAGCCTTCAGGCCGTTCCTGATCATGGCCTTTGCAGTCTCGACCAGCTTGGCCGGCTCGGCGATCTCGTGGATCAGGCCCATGGCCTTCGCCTTCTGCGGCGACAGATTCTGGCCGGAGGTCAGCATCTGCAGCGCCTGCTGCTGATCGGTCAGCCGCGGTACGCGCTGGGTGCCGCCGGCGCCGGGGAAGATGCCGACCTTGACTTCCGGCAAGGCCATCTTGACCTTGTCTGAATCCGCGGCGACGCGACCGTGGCAGGCCAGCGACAATTCGAAGGCGCCGCCCATGCAGGTGCCGTTGATCGCCGAAACCCAAGGCTTGCCCGATGTTTCGAGCTTGCGCCACAGGCCGCCCATGCGGCCGGCATTGTCGAACAGCAGCTTTGCCGCCTTCTCCGGATCCTTGGTCTTTTCCCTGGCGAACACGGCAAGCATCTTCTGCAGCATGGCCAGATCAGCGCCACCGGAGAAGCTGTCCTTGCCCGATGTGATCACCGCGCCCTTGATGCCGGCGTCGGCCATCACCTGGTCGATGATCTTGTCGAGTTCGTTCATCACCTCTTCGGTGAAGACGTTCATCGAGCGGTCCGGCATGTTCCAGGTGACCAGCGCAATGCCGTCGGCGTCGGTGTCGAGGGTGAAATTGGTATAGCTCATGATTTCTCTCCCCGTCAGACGCGTTCGATGATCGTTGCGGTGCCCATGCCGGCGCCGATGCAGAGCGTGACCAGCGCGGTATTGAGGTCACGGCGCTCGAGTTCGTCCAGCACAGTGCCGAAGATCATCGCGCCGGTGGCGCCGAGCGGATGGCCCATGGCAATGGCGCCGCCATTGACGTTGATCTTGTCGTGATCGATGTCGAAAGCCTGCATGTAGCGCAGCACCACCGAGGCGAAGGCCTCGTTGAGCTCAAACAGGTCGATGTCCGACAGCTTCATCTTGGCGCGCTTCAGCAGCTTCTCGGTGACATCGACCGGGCCGGTCAGCATCAGCACCGGCTCGGAACCGATATTGGCGAAGGTGCGGATGCGCGCGCGAGGCTTCAGCCCCATCGCCTTGCCGGCCTTCTTCGAGCCGAGCAGCACGGCCGCCGCGCCATCGACGATGCCGGATGAATTGCCGGCGTGATGGACGTGGTTGACCTCTTCCACCTCCGGATGCTTCTGCACCGCGACCGCATCGAAGCCGCCCATTTCGCCGGGCATGATGAAGGACGGGTTGAGCGAGGCCAGCGACTGCATGTCGGTCGAAGGTCGCATGTGTTCGTCATGGTCAAGGATGGTGAGGCCGTTCTGGTCCTTGATCGGGATCACCGAATTCTTGAAGCGGCCGTCAGCCCAGGATTTGGCGGCGCGCTTCTGGCTCTCGACCGCATAGGCGTCGACATCGTCGCGGGAAAAACCGTATTTGGTGGCGATCAGGTCGGCCGAGATACCTTGCGGCACGAACCAGCCGGGCAATCCGACCGAAGGGTCCATGAACCAGGCGCCGCCGGAGGCGCCCATGCCGACGCGCGACATGGATTCGACGCCACCGGCGATGACGATCTCGTCGGCGCCCTGCGCGATCTTGGCGGCGCCGAGATTGATGGCGTCTAGACCGGAGGCGCAGAAGCGCGAGATCTGCATGCCGGGCGCCTTGGTGTCGTAGCCGGCCTCGAAGGCGGCGGCGCGCGGAATGACCGAACCCGCCTCGCCGACCGGATCGACACAGCCGAAGATGATGTCGTCGACAGTGCCGGTATCCAGCCCATTGCGGTCGCGCAGCGCTTCCAGCGTCTTGGCGGCAAGCCGCACCGCCGGAACCTCGTGCAGCGATCCGTCCTTTTTGCCCTTGCCGCGCGGCGTGCGCACGGCGTCGTAGACATAAGCGTCAGCCATTTTCGTGCTCCTTGGGTTTGCCGATCGCCGCTTTCAGAGCGAGCGTCCGATCAGCAATTTCATGATCTCGTTGGTGCCGCCGTAGATGCGCTGGACGCGAGCGTCGCGGAACATGCGGGCGATCGGATATTCATTCATGTAGCCATAGCCGCCATGCAATTGAAGGCATTCGTCGACGACTTTTCCCTGCAGGTCGGAGAGCCAGTACTTCGCCATCGAGGCCGTCACCGGATCGAGGCCGCCATTGATGTGGCGGGTGACGCAATCATTGTAGAAGACGCGGCCGATCGTCGCCTCGGTCTTCAGCTCGGCCAGCTTGAACTGGGTGTTCTGGAAGTCGATGATCGCCTTGCCGAAGGCCTTGCGCTCCTTGACGTAGTCGATGGTCAGCGCCAGCGCCCGCTCGATCATGGCGATGGCGCCGGTGCCGATCTGCAGCCGCTCCTGCGGCAGCTGCTGCATCAGCTGGATGAAGCCCTGGCCTTCCTCGTGGCCGAGCAAATTGGAGGTCGGGACGCGCACGTCGTTGAAGAACAGTTCCGACGTGTCGTTGGCCTTCAGGCCGATCTTGTCGAGGTTGCGGCCGCGCTGGAAGCCGTCGACCTCGTCGGTCTCGACGACGATCAGCGACGTGCCCTTGGCGCCCTTTTCCGGGTCGGTCTTGGTGACGACGATGATGAAATTGGCGAGCTGGCCGTTGGTGATGAAGGTCTTCGAACCATTGATCTTGTACTGGTTACCATCCTTCTCAGCCCGCGTCTTGACGCCCTGCAGGTCGGAGCCGGCGCCCGGTTCGGTCATGGCGATGGCGCCGATCAGCTCGCCGGTGGCGAGCTTCGGCAGCCACTTCTTCTTCTGCTCCTCGGAGCCGTAGTGAAGGATGTAGGGCGCGACGATCGAATTGTGCAGGCCGATGCCAAAACCGTCGACGCCGACATGGCCGATGGCCTCTATGATGGCGCTCTCATGCGCGAAGGTGCCGCCGGAACCGCCATATTCCTCCGGCATCGAGGCACAGAGCAGGCCGGCAGCACCGGCCTTAAGCCAGCTCTCGCGGTCGACCATCTCATTCTTCTCGAACTCGTCGTAGCGCGGCGCGATCTCCTCCGACATGAAGCGGGTTGCCATGTCGTAGAGCATGCCGACCTCGTCCGCCGCCCAGGCGGGCTTGGGAAGGCCAAGTATTTCGGCGGGGCTGGTCATGTGGATATGATACTCCTCCCAGAGCGCATCGTCAGAGTTGAGGCCGGCGCACGTCACGCGGGCCTCAACCGCCCCTCCCCTCGAGGGGGAGGGCAACCATCTTTAGAACGCTTCCGCGGGCAGGGCCATCAGCGTGTCCGCGCCACTCGAGATACGGGCGAGATGGGCCGACGTCTCCGGCATGATCCGCTCCATGAAGAAGCGCGCCGTCACCACCTTGTTGTCGTAGAAGGACTGGGTGCCGTTGGCGCCGGTCTTGCCCTGCGCCGCCTTGGCCATCTGCGCCCACATGTAGCCCAGCGCGACAAGGCCAAAGAGATGCATGTAGTCGGTCGAGGCCGCGCCGGCGTTGTCGGGCTTGGCCATGCCGTTCTGCACCAGCCACATGGTCGCCGCCTGCAGATCGTTGAGGCCCTTCTTCAGCCCCTTGGTGAAGGGCGCCATCTTCTCGTCGGCGCGGTTTTCCTCGCAGAACTCGCCGACCTCCTTGAAGAAAGCCTGGATGGCGCGGCCGCCGTTCAGGCCGAGCTTGCGGCCGACGAGGTCGAGCGCCTGGATGCCGTTGGCGCCTTCATAGATCATGGCGATGCGGGCATCGCGCACGAACTGGCTCATGCCGTGCTCTTCGATATAGCCGTGGCCGCCGAACACCTGCTGGGCCATGACGGCGTGGTCGAAGCCCTTGTCGGTGAACACGCCCTTGACCACCGGGGTCATCAGGCCGGTGTAGTCCTCGGCGGCCTGGCGATCCTTGTCGTCGGGGGAACGATGCGCGATGTCGGACTTGATCGCCGTCCACAACGCCAGCGCGCGGCCGGCCTCGTTGAACGCCTTCATGGTCATCAGCGAGCGGCGGATGTCGGGATGGACGATGATCGGGTCAGCCTTCTTGTCCGGCGCCTTCGGCCCCGACAGGGAACGGCCCTGCAAGCGGTCCTTGGCGTAGGAAACGGCATTCTGGTAGGCAATTTCGGAGATCGACAGCCCTTGCAAGGCGACACCGAGCCTCGCCTCGTTCATCATCGTGAACATTGCCTTTAGGCCGCCATTCTCCTCACCGAGCAGCGTGCCTTCGGCCTCGTCATAGTTCATGACGCAGGTCGAATTGCCGTGGATGCCCATCTTCTCCTCGATCGAGCCGCAGGAAAGCGTGTTGCGCTCGCCGGGATTGCCCGATGCATCGAGCTTGAGCTTCGGCACGATGAACAGCGAAATGCCCTTGACGCCTTCCGGCGCGCCCTCGATGCGGGCCAGCACCAGATGCACGATGTTGTCCGACATGTCGTGCTCGCCGGCCGAGATGAAGATCTTCTGACCTGAGATTTTGTAGGTGCCATTGCCGTTCGGCACCGCCTTGGTGCGCAGCAGGCCGAGATCGGTGCCGCAATGCGGCTCGGTCAGGTTCATGGTGCCGGTCCAGGCGCCTTCGACCAGCTTCGGAAGCCAGGTCGCCTTCTGGTCGTCGGTGCCGTGGGTGATGATCGCCGCGATCGCGCCCTGGGTCAGGCCCGGATACATCATCAGCGCCATGTTGGCCGAGACCATGTATTCGGAGACCGCCTGGTGCACCATGTAGGGCAGCCCCTGGCCGCCGAACTCGACCGGCGCCGCCAGCCCCATCCAACCGCCCTCGCGATACTGGTCGAAGGCTTCCTTGAAGCCTTTCGGCGTCGTCACCGAGCCGTCGTCGTGACGCACACAGCCTTCCATATCGCCGACGCGGTTGAGCGGATGCATGACGTTCTCGGCGAGCTTGGCGCCCTCGGCGAGGATCGCCTCCAGCACGTCGGGCGTGGCGTCGGCAAATCCGGGAAGGTTCGAATAGCGCTGATAGCCCAGCACCTCGTTGAGCACGAACAGCGTGTCCTGGACCGGGGCCCTGTAGATCGGCATGCTTTTCCTCCACCATGCGGATTAGGCCCCGAAATCAAGCCGTGCGCGGCAAGCGGGCCAATGTCGAAGCCGCAATAGCAAATATTGACGTTTGCGTAAACGTCAATTTATTGTGTCGAAAGAAATTTCGACAACCTCTGGCCGATCGGGATTTCGAAAAGGCCGCTTGTCCATCCGTTCGCAGCGAGGCAATTTCGCTGAATGAACCCTGCCGCATTCATAATCAGCATCCAGAGCCACTATCTAGATCAGTTCCGGATGTTCGTCGAAGAGCAGCGGCGGAGCTGCGTCCAAGGGTCACCGGAGGTAAAATTCCAGATCGGTGAGGAGAGCGGGCTCTTTGGCGGGCTTTGTTGCGTCGACTTTATCAAGAATGACGGACAGGTCGAACCTGCGGAGCTTCAGCCGGATTTCGTCACGTTCGAGCCTATATCGGGTCGGCTTGGTCGCGCCGAACTCCTGATCGAACAGTTGCAATGGAATGACGTCGTGATCCATCACACGCTCGCGGCGTCTCCGCTCGACCAGATCGGTGCCTGGTTCCAGCACTGGTTCGACCCCGATGATGAGCGTTACGTGGAGGGCGCCGAGTTCGGCAACATCATCCATTCCCTTTCCATCCGGCCCAAGGCGCTGAGCGTGGACTTCGGAACGGCTTCTCCCGACGCATTCTGGAGTTTGCTCGCACTTCTTGAGGCCGCGGGCACAGCTGGCTTGCGGATCAGCACCTCTCAGACGCAGGTATCCTGAAACGGGAGCGGCCGCGCTGGCCTGATCCACAGAAAAAGCCGCGCGGCCATGGCCACGCGGCTTTGATCGTTACAAATTCAGCAGACTTGTTTAACTCGCGACGCTCGCCTGCGCCGTGCGCTCGGCCAACATCTGACGCACCGCCGACATCGAGCCGGAGAGCTCGTTGATGGCGTCGTCGATCAGCGCCCGCTGCTTCTGCAGGCGGGCAAGCTGCTTCTCCGACTTGTCCAGCGCCAGCCGCAGCTGCTTGGTGTTGGAACCGGTCGGATCGTAGAGATCCATC
Source organism: Mesorhizobium huakuii (assembly GCF_014189455.1). Taxonomy (NCBI): domain Bacteria; kingdom Pseudomonadati; phylum Pseudomonadota; class Alphaproteobacteria; order Hyphomicrobiales; family Phyllobacteriaceae; genus Mesorhizobium; species Mesorhizobium huakuii. The sequence continues at coordinate 3,935,983 of NZ_CP050296.1, read as the reverse complement.
ATCTGCTTGACGTCGCGCAGCGAGAACCCGACCTTGCGGCCGAGCAGGATCAGCTTCAGCCGGGCCTTGTCGCGGCGTGTGTAGAGACGGGTTGAGCCGTCGCGCTGCGGGTTGAGCAGGCCCTTGTCTTCGTAGAAACGCAGCGTGCGCAGCGTCACGCCGTATTTCTTGGCCATTTCGCCGATGCGAGCGAGATCCTCACCGGCTTCGACAGATACATTATTGGTATTGGCCGCGGTCTCGCCGGCCGAGATAAGCTTCATGGTCACTGGCTTTCCCCGTCTGGTGGCGTCGCGGTCCTGGACCATGCGTCGCCTGACTGGAAGCGGGGGCGTGCTTCCGGCCGTGGTTTCGACAAACAAAATCGCAAACAGCACACTCAAATGCGCCTTTTACGTTTACGTCAATTCTATACCGATAGCCGCCTCATGACGCAAGGGGCGTTCTGTGAAGGTGCTTTATGCCGCACCGCGGACGGCGACAGCCAACGTCCTTGCAACTTCTTAAGCTTGGTTAACGCGTTGTTTACCACGTTGGGGGAAATGTGGGCGCGTCGGCTACCCGTGTTTATCCTGTATCGAATTTTTCACGGTTTTTCGGAGCGCGGGTGAACCCCCGGGAAGCTTGTCTTCCACCGTGGCAGCGCGGTCGCCTTCGTTCCGGCAGGGACTTGGGGAGCTGGTCGCAAGCCGGCCAATCTGAAAGACGGACGCACCGATGAACAGCAAGCGGTCCTATCTCGATACACTCAACGCCGGCAGGCAGCGCAGGCCGCAGACCACGCTCGAGCAACTGAACCGCTCGCTGGAGACGCTGGAGCAGCGACTGGGGCAGACCCGCGAGGAGGTGACGGCACGTCCGGCTCCGCGCCAATACGGTGCCGACCCGCGCTATCCCGCCACCGACCCGCGTTACCCCGCCACCGATCCGCGCGCTCCCGCCGCCCAGCCAACCGGGCAGCAGCGCTGGTACGAGGATCCGCAGCCGGCACCGCGCCCGCAGAGCCCGGCCCCGGCCCCCAGCTTCGACCAGAACTACCAGGCCATTGCCCGCGACATCGACCGCGTGCGTGGCCAGGAAGACAGCGTCGCCATGGTCGGCAAGATCGCCGGCGAACTGCGCGGCATGCGCGAGGAGCTGCGCCACCAGATGACAGCAGGCCTGCAGCGCGAATTCGATGCGCTGCGCAAGGATATCGACCGCGCCTTCCAGGCGAACGCCAAGCCGGGCGCTTCAGGCAAGGGCAGCGCCGAACTCGGCGTCGAATTCGAACGGCTTTCCGGCGCCATCAAAACGCTTTCGGAGAAGAGCGACGACAGAAGCGTCAATCTGCTGCGGCTGGAGCTCGAGCAGGTCAAGACCGCGCTCGACACGCTGGCGCGCGAGGAGAGCGTGCAGAAGGTCGACCGCCGCTGGGACGAATTCGACCGCCGCTGGACGGCTTTCGAGGACCGCGTCGACGCCGACCAGCGCAAACGTTCCGACGATCCCGCCCTTGCGGCCCTGACCGACCGGCTGGAGCAGATCAGCAACGCCGTCAACAACCTGCCGGAATCGCTGTCGCTGCGCTCGCTTGAGGAAAAGGTGCGTACGCTCGCCGGCGCCGTCGAACATTTCGCGGGCCAGCAGGACAATCGCGGCAGCGACACGCTTGCCATGATCGACGAACGGCTCGACGAGATTTCCCGCGCCATCGTTGCCTCGACCGTCGCGGCACAGGCCAATTCGGTCGACCACGAAGCCTTTGAACGCATCGAGAAGCGGATCGATTCGCTCGCCCGGCAGATCGAGGAAGTGGCGCAGGACCACCCCGGCAATGCGGTCATGGATCGCCTGAGCACGCTGTCGAGCCGGGTCGACGAACTCGCCGGCCGCGCCAATCTGCCCGAACAGGCAATGGAACGGCTGGCCAAGCAGATCACCCTCATCGCCGACAAGATCGACCAGGCGCCCGTCATGCCCGACGCCGACTATATCTTCCACGGGCTTGAGCAGCGCTTCGACGTGCTGTCCGGCATGATGGAACGCCGCCAGGGCGACGCCATCGAACAGGGCAATATGCTGTTCCGCGATCTCGAGCGCCGTCTGGACGAGGTTGCCGACCGGCTCGACCAGCGCATGACACCGCAGATCGACAGCGCCGGCATCATGGAAGCCATCGACGCCCGCTTCACCGCACTCGCCACGCGCATGGAGACGCGCGCTCCCGATCCCGCCGGCGAAGCGGCGATCCGTGGGCTGGAAAGCCGGCTCGAGGATATTTCCAGCCGGCTCGACGCATCGGCGGCCCAGGTGGCCGGCATCGATCCGGCGCTGATCCGCAGCCTGGAAGCACAGGTCGCCGGCCTGTCCGCCCATCTTTCCAGGCCGAGCACCCCACTGCCGGAATTCGAGGACATCAGCCCGCGCCTCAACGAAATCGAGAAGACGCTGGCCGGCACCCGCGATTCGATCCTCGGCGCGGCACGCGAAGCCGCCGAGAACGCGGTGCGTTCGCTGGCCGGGTCGAACGCCAACGCGACGGCCGTTTCCGGCCTCGCCCAGGATCTAAAGACGCTGGAAACGCTGACGCGGCGTTCCGACGAGCGCAATTCGAGAACTTTCGAGGCCATCCACGACACATTGCTCAAGATCGTCGACAGGCTGGGTTCGCTGGAGACCAGCGAACCGTCCGAGGCGGTGAGCGAGCTGCTGGATACGCGCCAGGAAGAGGCCGTCGGCAAGCGCCGCGCACGGACCGCCAAGATGGCTGTCGAGGCGCCGTCCCTGGATATCGACGAGCCGATGCCACTGACCGGCGACATGGCCGATCTCGATGGCCGCGCCGCCGCCATAATGCGCAACGAACAGGGTACGCGTAGCGACCTGGGTGCACGCAGCGACCTGGGCACGCGCTCGCCGGCGGAAGCCGCCGCTGCCGCCGCCATGGCCGCCCTCGGGTCCGACACCATCGCCGAGAAAGACCAGCCGGCAGGCCGCAAATCGATGTTCGGCGGGCTGGCCCGCGCCTTCAAGGGCAAGAAGGCGGCGGACGTTCCGCCGCTGGCCGGCTCGGCGCCCAGCGCCGATATACCGAGTGTCGATCTCGACGAGCCGCTCGACCCGAAAGTGGCCAACCGCCCGCTTGAGCCCGGCTCCGGCGCGCCCGACCTCAATGCCATCATGAAGCGCGTGCGCGACGAGCGCGGCCAGCCGGCAAAGCCTAGCGAAAGCGACGCCGCGAAATCGGATTTCATCGCAGCCGCACGGCGCGCCGCCCAGGCTGCCGCCGCGGAGGCCGACGCCTTGAAGCGCCAGTCGACGGTGAAGGGGCCAGTGAAGGCGCTCAGGATCGGCGACCTGCTCAAGGCGCGGCGCAAGCCGATCCTGATGGCGGCGGCGGCGATCATGCTGGCGCTTGCCGGACTGCAGCTCGGCAAGGCGTTTCTCTCGGATCCCGCCCAGGTGGCAAACAACGACGCCGCACCGATCGTCGCCGCGCAACCGGTGCAAACGGCATCCGTCGACACGGCGAGCCAGCCGAAGACGGAAGCCCAGCCGGCAGCGACCGACAACGCGCCGGCCCGCGCCGTCAGGCAGGCCGAACCATCCGTGCCCGCAAGCAAAGACGACATGGTGGCGCAGACCGCCCTGGCGATGCCGTCGGACACGGACGCGATGGCGAATACAGCACCGGTCGCGGAGCCCGCGCCAGCCGCCTCTTCCGGCCCGATGGCTTCGGCCGCTCCGGCGCCAGCCGCGCCCATTGCCACGACCCCGATGGATACGACGGCTTCAGAGCCGGCTGTCACCGGTGGTGCGCAGGCGACGGATACCGATACCCAGCCGGTCGTGGCCGCGCCAACGGCGGCCAACGAGGCCACCGCCAAGGACACCACCGGTGCGGTTGCGTCAGCGGATGCCCCCACGACGGCAGCTGCGGCCAAGTTCGACATTCCGGCCGATGCCGGCCCGGCCGCGCTGCGCGATGCCGCCGCCGGTGGCGACGCCAAGGCACTGTTCGAGATCGGCTCGCGCTACGCCGAGTCGCGCGGCGTCAAGGAAGACATGGCGGCAGCGGCCAAATGGTACGAGAAATCGGCGGAACTCGGCTTCGCGCCCGCCGAATACCGCATCGGCAATTTCTACGAGAAGGGCATCGGTGTCGCCCGCGACATCAAGAAGTCGAAGACCTGGTACCAGCTCGCCGCCGAACAGGGCAACGCCAGCGCCATGCACAATCTGGCGGTGCTGTTCGCCATGGCCGCGGATGGCGTGTCCGACAATGAATCGGCCGCGCACTGGTTCCAGGAAGCCGCCGACCTCGGCGTCAAGGACAGCCAGTTCAATCTTGGCATCCTCGCCGCCAAGGGCGTCGGCATGAAGCAGAACCTCGAGGAATCCTACAAATGGTTCGCGCTCGTCGCCAAGACCGGCGACAAGGATGCGGCCGCCAAGCGCGACGAGATCGCCAATGCGCTGCGGCCCGAGCAGCTCGAGCGGGCGCGCGCCGCGACCGAATTGTGGAAGGCCAAGCCGCTCAATGCGGCGACCAATTCGGCCGACATTCCCGAATCCTGGCAGGAAGGCACACCGCAGACGACCGCCGGCATCGACATGAAGAAGGCGGTCAAGAACATCCAGCTCATCCTCAACAAGAACGGCTACGATGCCGGCGGCGCCGACGGCGTCATGGGCGAGAAGACCAAGAACGCGATCATCGCTTTCCAGACCGACAACAAGCTGCCGGCGACCGGCGCCGTCGATGAAAAACTGGTGCGGGCGCTGCTGGCGCGCAAATAACAAGAAGAAGCGTCGTTTCCACGACGCTCCTGCCACACATTTGCCTGTTAACTGATTGAGATATTTTTTGTTTCGGCGCGGCGACGGGGTTTGACCCCGCCGCCGCGTCGGCGCAAGGAAAAAATTGGCTTTTCGGTGCGAGACTGCCGATAACGGCTGTATTCGCCGACAGGCAAACTGATCGAGACTGACGGGTGGGCATCTATCTCCCGATTGCGGAAATTTCCGTCAACGTCTTCGTGCTGCTGGCCATGGGTGCGGCGGTGGGCTTCCTATCGGGCATGTTCGGCGTCGGCGGCGGGTTCCTCATCACGCCGCTCCTGATCTTCTACAACATTCCCCCAGCGATCGCCGTTGCCACCGGCGCCAACCAGGTCATCGCCTCTTCCGTCTCCGGCGTGCTTTCGCACATGAAGCGAGGCACGCTCGACTTCAAGCTCGGCGGCGTGCTTCTCGCCGGCGGCATCATCGGCTCCACCGCCGGCATCTATGTTTTCGCCTTCCTGCGCCGGCTCGGCCAGCTCGACCTGTTCATCTCGCTGCTTTATGTCGTGCTGCTCGGCACCGTCGGCGGGCTGATGCTGGTCGAAAGCATCAATGCGCTGCGTGCCACACGCAGTGGTGCCGCCCCGGTACTGAAGAAATCCGGCCAGCACAACTGGATCCACCGGCTGCCGCTGAAGATGCGGTTCAGGGCGTCAAAACTGTTCGTCAGCGTCATCCCGGTGCTTGGCCTTGGCGCCGGCATCGGCTTCCTGTCGTCGATCATGGGCGTCGGCGGCGGCTTCATCATGGTGCCGGCACTGATCTATCTGCTCAAGGTGCCGACCAATGTCGTTATCGGCACCTCGCTGTTCCAGATCATCTTCACGTCCGCCTATACGACGCTGGTCCACGCCACCACCAACCAGACAGTCGATGTCGTGCTGGCCTTCATCCTGATGGCGGGTGGCGTGGCCGGCGCGCAATATGGCGCCAAGGCCGGCCAAAGACTGCGCGGCGAGCAGCTCAGGGCGTTGCTGGCCTTGCTGGTGCTGGCTGTGGCGATCCGGCTCGCCATCGATCTTTTCGTCACCCCGCCAAATCTCTATTCGCTGTCCAGCGCGGGCCTCAACTGATGACGGGCCCGAAAGCGTTCGCAGCCGCCATCGTCCTGTCACTGCTTGCAGCCGCCGCGCCGGCGAAGGCACAGACGCCGCTGACGGAAGGCATCCAGATCGGTCTCTCCACCGACAATGTCTCGATCACCGCCGGCTTTTCCGGCGCCGACCTGACCATCTTCGGCTCGCTGGAAAATCCCGACCCGCTGGTCGCCCGCCAGGGGCGCTACGACGTCATCGTCGTGCTCGAGGGTCCGCCACGCCCGGTGGTGGTGCGCCGCAAGGACCGGGTGCTCGGCGTGTGGGTCAATCTGGACTCCGAAACCTTCGAGAATGTGCCGATGTCCTATTCGGTGGCGACGACGCGGCCGCTGCAGGACATCACCGAACCGAACAGCTACAAGCAGCTCTCGCTCGGCGCCTCCAATCTCTACATGCAGCCCGCCGACGCCGGCGACAGCCCGGCGACGATCGAAGAATTCACCACGGCTTTGCGCGAGCGCAAGTCGGCGACCGGCCTCTACAGCGAGAATGTCGGCGGCGTGCAGTTCCTGTCGCAGAACCTGTTCCGCGCCACCGTGCGGTTGGCGCCCAATGTGCCAGTTGGGACCCACAAGGCACGTGCCTTCCTGTTCAAGAGCGGCCTGTTCATCAAGGAGAGTTCGGCCCAGTTGGAAATCCGCAAATCCGGCTTCGAACAGTCGATCTTCCGTGTCGCCCACAACTACTCCTTCCTCTATGGCGTCTTCGCCATATCGCTGGCCATGCTGACGGGCTGGCTCGGCAGGCTGGTCTTCCGCAAGGATTGAGCGTCCAAAAGGGGTTTCCCTTTTCCGCATCATGCTATAGACCGCACCTCCCCGCCCAACGGGCAAGCACGCACAATTCAATTCGGCAGAGCGGTCCGGTCGCCCGGAACCACAGCGCACGCTTCTCGCGCGAGCGCCGATCCGCTGCCTGCCGCCAATGACAGGAGGCTGCTTTGCGACCAGCATTCGCCGGTATCGACTTCGGCACTTCGAACTCCACGGTCGGCGTGGTCCGCAACGGACAGCCCCACCTCGTCGCGCTCGAAGACAACCAGGTCACACTGCCCAGTGCGGTGTTCTTCAATTTCGAGGATGGCCGCATCTGTTTTGGCCGCCGGGCCATCGCAAACTACACGGACAGTGTGGAAGGCCGGCTGATGCGCTCGCTCAAGAGCGTGCTCGGCAGCTCGCTGGCGCATGAAAAGACGCGCATCAAGGCGCGTTCGATCGGCTTCATGGAAATCATCGGCCTGTTCCTCGGGCATCTCAGGAAGAAGCTGGAGGAAGACGGCGGCGATCTGGTCGAGACCGTGGTGCTCGGCCGCCCGGTACAGTTCGTCGACGACGATGCGCAAGCCGACGCCAATGCCCAGAGCGACCTGGAAAAGGCGGCGCACGCCCAGGGCTTCAAGCACATTGCCTTCCAGTTCGAGCCGATCGCCGCAGCGCTCGACTACGAGCAGAGGGTGACGCGCGAGGAGCTGGCGCTGATCATCGACATGGGCGGCGGCACGTCTGACTTTTCGGTGGTGCGCGTCTCGCCGGAGCGTGTCCGATCCCTCGACCGCAAGGACGATATCCTGGCCAGCCGGGGTGTGCATATCGGCGGTACGGATTTCGACCGGCTGCTCAGCATCGCCCATGTCATGCCGCAGCTCGGCTATTTGACCCCGACCAAGGACGGCAAGCGCAATTTGCCGGCAAGCTATTTCATCGATCTTGCCACATGGCAGCGCATCAATCTGGTCTACACCGCCAAGGCGATGACGCATCTGCGCCAGATCCGCTACGAGGCCGGGCGCGCCGATCTTGTCGACCGCTTCATCCACATTGTCGAGCATCGCTATGGGCACGCGCTGGCGGCATTGGTCGAAAAGGCCAAGATCGAGCTGACCGACCTATCATCGGCCGAAGTCGCGGTGAGGCTATCCGACGTGGAGTTCGCCGCCGGGATCACGCGCGACGGGCTGGACGCCACCATCGCCAGGGACATCGAACGGGTCACCGCTACGGTGGCTGAGACCATCCGCGACGCCGGGGGCAAGCCATCCGACATCACCTCGGTGTTCCTGACCGGCGGCTCGACCGCTATACCGCTGGCCAGACGGGAAATCCTGTCGCTGGTGCCGCAGGCATCTGTCATCGACGGCGACATGTTCGGCTCGGTCGGCCTTGGCCTGGCGCTGGACGCCCAGCGCAAGTTCGGCTAATCCGACCGCGCTCCCTTATCCATGATCTGCTGACGCACCCAGATGTGCCTTGAGCGCCATCTGGGCGAGGCTTGCCTGGCGATCGCGGTGCGTGATCATGGCGAAGTCGCGTTTCGGCAGTTCGAGTGGCACGGAGCGCAGGGTGCCTTCGGCGACGGCGCGTCCGACGACGAGTTCCGAAATGATGGTGGCGCCGGCACCCGCCTCGACCGCCTGGCGAACCGCCTCGTTGCTGGGCAGCACCAGGAATACTTGCAGATCGGCAAGCGAAATCCCCTCACGCCGCGCCAGATCCTCAAGCACCTCGCGCGTGCCCGAACCGCCTTCGCGGATGATCCAGCGCAGGCCCCTGATGTCGGGACAACCCGGCGCGGTTTCGACGATCTCGGGATGGGAACTGGCAACGACCAGCATCAGCCGGTCGGTGTCGACCTTGGCGCGGCGCAATATGTCGGATTCGGTGCGCCCCTCGACCAGGCCGAGATCGGCGGTTCCATCCAGCACGCTGGCCTCGACCTGCCTTGTGTTGCCGATGCTGACGCTCAGCCGCACCGCGGGTAGGCCTCGTGGAAGGACGCCAGCCGGCGCGGCAGCCAGTAGCTGGCGATGGTCAGGCTGGCGGCGATGGAGAGACTGCCGGCGACCGTCTGCGAGACATGTTCCAGCACATTGCGGGCGGCGGCGGCTCGCTCCAGCACGGCCTTGGCCTCCGGCAGGAACCGGTGGCCCGTCTGGGCAAGCTCGATGTTGCGGCCGACGCGGTTGAACAGATGGACGCCATGCTGCTCCTCAAGCGCGCGGATGGCGGCCGATGCCGCCGATTGGGAAATGCCCAAAAGCTCCGCCGCCTTGGTCATGTGGCCGCGCTCGGCGACGGCGACGAAAATGCGCAACTGATCCAGGGTCATGGCGCATTAAGAACCATTATCGATCGAATTTACAAGAACAACTGATTAGACGGATCGATAGCTTTATTCTACTTTTTCAGGTGAAGTTAGAAAAAATTGGCCATCAGGTCGCAGCGTATAAAATGATCGGGCGGTTCAGATCCATGCTTGCCCATTGGGCCCGTGGCATAAGGCGGCGGCTGGCCGGCGATCGCTATCACCCTGAAGAGCATTACATGCGCGGCCCCGGGCCGAAGACACGCGCCAAGTCCGCCGGCCGCGCCGGCACCACCGGCCCATGATCCACCCACCGCGCGGCGCGAATTCGGCACCATCGCAACGCCCGCTTGCCGACACGCGCGCGCCCGATGAAGGCGACGGCGTCGACACATCGCCAAGCGTTTCGGACAGCATCGCCAAGACGACCTGCTACATGTGCGCCTGCCGCTGCGGCATCGACGTGCACATCAAGGATGGCAAGGTCCGCTACATCAACGGCAACAAGGACCATCCGGTCAACCGCGGCGTGATCTGCGGCAAGGGCAGTTCCGGCATCATGCAGCACTACAGCCCGGCCCGGCTGAAGAAGCCATTGCTGCGCAGCGGCCCGCGCGGCTCGGGCGAATTCCATGAGATCGAGTGGGAAGAAGCATTCTCGATCGCCACCGAACGGTTATCTGCCATCCGCCGGACCGATCCCAAGAAACTCGCCTTCTTTACTGGGCGCGACCAGTCGCAATCTCTCACTGGCTGGTGGGCGAGCCAGTTCGGTACGCCGAACTTCGCCGCCCATGGCGGCTTCTGTTCGGTCAACATGGCGGCCGGAGGGCTTTACACGATCGGCGGCTCGTTCTGGGAGTTCGGCGAGCCCGACTGGGACAACACGAGATATTTCATGCTGTTCGGCGTTGCCGAGGACCATGATTCCAACCCGATCAAGATCGGGCTGGGAAAACTCAAGGCACGCGGCGCCAAGGTGGTGTCGATCAATCCGTGCCGCACCGGCTACAATGCGATTGCCGACGACTGGATCGGCATCCGGCCCGGTACCGACGGCCTGTTCGTCTTCGCGCTCATTCACGAATTGCTGAAAGCCGGACGCGTCGATCTCGACTATTTGCTCCGCTACACCAACGCCCATGTCCTCGTCGTGCAGGAGCCCGGCGCATCAGACGACGGGCTGTTCGTGCGCGATGGCGACGGCAATCCGCTGGCCTGGGACAGGGTGGCGAAGACGTCCACCAAGGCAATCGACCCGGAGGCGAAGCCGGCGCTGACCGGCAGCTTTGAAGTCGCCGGCCGCCGTTGCACGCCGGTGTTCCAGCTAATCGCCGACCGCTACCTCGATGACAGCTATGCGCCGGCTGCGGTCGCGGAGCGCTGCGGCATTCCAGCCGATACGATCCGCCGGATTGCCGCAGAACTTGCCCATGTCGCCTTCGAACAGACGATCGAATTGCCTATCGCATGGACCGATTGGGCCGGGCGCCGGCACGAGACCATCAAGGGTCGGCCGGTTTCGATGCATGCCATGCGCGGCATCTCCGCCCACTCGAACGGTTTTCACACTTGCCGCGCCATCCACCTGCTGCAGGTGCTTCTGGGCACGGTGGATGCCCCGGGCGGCTTCCGTTTCAAGCCGCCCTATCCCCGGTCGGCGCCGCCGGGCCCGAAACCCGGGGGCAAGACGGTCAAGCCAATGACGCCGCTGGACGGCATCCCGCTCGGCTTTGTCTGTGGGCCGGACGATCTGCTGGTCGATGAAGACGGCACGCCAACCCGCATAGACAAGGCCTATTCCTGGGACGCGCCGCTCGCCGCGCATGGCCTGATGCACACTGTCATCCGCAATGCCTCTGCGGGCGATCCCTACAAGATCGACACGCTGATGATGTACATGTCGAACATGGCCTGGAATTCCTCGATGAACACCGTCGAGACCATTGCCATGCTGACCGACAGCGACGAGGCGGGCAATTACAAAATCCCCTTCATCGTCTATTCCGACGCCTATTATTCCGAGACAGTACCGTTCGCCGACCTTGTGCTGCCCGACACCACCTATCTCGAACGGCACGATTGCATCAGCCTGCTCGACCGGCCGATCAGCCATGCCGACGGGCCGGGCGATGCCATCCGCCATCCCGTGGTCGAGCCCGATCGCGACGTCAGGCCGTTCCAGTCGGTGCTGATCGAACTCGGTGCGCGGCTCGGCCTGCCCGGCTTTGTGAATGATGACGGATCGGCCAAGTATACCGACTATGCCGACTACATCGTCAATCACGAGCGCACATCAGGCATCGGCCCGCTGGCCGGTTGGCGCGGCAAGGACGGGACGTCGATTGGCAAGGGCGAGGCCAACCCGGATCAGTTGCAGCGCTACATCGACAATGGCGGCTTCTGGCATCACGATTTCGCCGAGGACCAGCGCTACTACAAGATGGCCAACCGCTCCTATCTCGATTTCGCGGTGCAGATGGGCTTTATCCCGAAAGCCGAGCCGATCGTCTTCCAGCTCTACTCCGAGCCGTTGCAACGCTTTCGGCTCGCCGCGCGCGGCCATGGCCGGGTGGTACCACCCGAGAGCGAGCGCCAGCGCATCGATACCTACATGGACCCACTGCCGTTCTGGTACGTGCCCTTCGAGGAAGCGGCTGTCGACCTGCATAAATACCCGCTGCACGCGCTGACGCAGCGGCCGATGCACATGTATCATTCCTGGGGTTCGCAGAATGCGTGGCTGCGGCAGATTACCAGCCAGAACAGGCTGTTCGTGCATCACCGCACCGGGATCAGCCTCGGTCTCGTCGATGACGACTGGGTGTGGATCGAAAGCATCAATGGCCGGGTGAAGGGGCAGATCAACCTGGTCGACGGGGTGAACGAAAGCACGGTCTGGACCTGGAACGCGATCGGCAAGAGACGCGGCAGCTGGGGGCTGAAGGACGATGCCGCCGAGAGCAATCGCGGCTTCCTGCTCAACCACATCATCGGCGACCAGACCTCGGCCGATGCGCAGGGCAAGCGCTATTCGAATTCCGACCCGGTCACGGGACAAGCGGCGTGGTTCGACCTGCGCGTGCGCATCGTCAAATGCGCTGATGAGGAAGCCGGCTTCGCCGAGCCGCAATTCGAGCGTTTTCAGCAGTTGCCGCACTTCGAACCCGCGCCCGACATCCTTCGCTTCGGCGCCGAATTCCGCATGAACAGGGAAGCCGCCGAATGACCTGCCTTCCCGCCCATACCGACAAGAAACTTGGTCTCGTCATCGATCTCGACACCTGCGTTGGCTGCCAGGCCTGCGTCACCGCCTGCAAGGAATGGAACACCGGCGGCCACATGGCGCCGCTGACCGACATCGACCCCTATGGCGGCCATGTCGACGGCGTCTGGTTCAACCGCGTGCACAGCTACGAACACACCACCGAGATGGGCGGGCGCACGGTGAACTTCCCGCGCTCCTGTCTGCATTGCGACACGCCGGCCTGCGTCACCGTCTGCCCGACCGGCGCGTCCTACAAGCGGGCCTCGGACGGCATCGTGCTGATCGACGAGGACAAGTGCATCGGCTGCAAATTGTGCAGCTGGGCCTGCCCCTATGGCGCGCGCGAATTCGACACCGATGTCGGCGTGATGAAGAAATGCACGCTATGCGTCGACCGCATCTACAACGATAATCTGGCCGAGGAAGACCGGGTGCCGGCCTGCGTCGCCGCCTGCCCGACCAGCGCCCGGCATTTCGGCGATCTCGGCGATCCCCAGTCGGCCGTCTCGCAACTGGTGGCGGAGCGCGGCGGCGTCGACCTGATGCCAGAACTCGGCTATCACCCGACCAACAAATACCTACCGCCGCGCGCCCACACGCAACGCGCCGCATCGGTGCCAGCAAAGGCGCTGGAGCCGGTGCGGGCCGAAGGCGGCTTCCTCGGCTGGGTCGATCGCATGCTTTCGAACTAGCCCATGCATCCAGCCTTCTCCGTCGTCTTCTTCACCACCGCCACGGGTGCAGGCTATGGCCTCGCTGGCGCTGCTTGGCATTTTCGGTGGTTTCCAGATCATCCCCGCCGACTTCTGGCTGGGTATCGTCGGCCTGGGGCTGGCGCTCGGTTTGATCGCAGCGGGATTGTTGTCCTCGACCGGCCATCTCGGCAGGCCGGAGCGCGCCTGGCGGGCGTTCTCGCAGTGGCGCAGTTCATGGCTGTCGCGCGAAGGCTTGGCCTCGGTCATCACCTTCATCCCGGCCGGGCTGTTCGGCATCGGCTGGGTGTTCTTTGGCCGCAATGGCAGCTGGGTGGCCATTGCCGGATTGCTGGCCGCCATCGGTGCGATCGTCACGGTCTGCACCACCGGCATGATCTACGCCTCGCTGAAGCCGATCGCCCAGTGGCACAGCCGCTATACTTTGCCGGCTTATCTTATTTTCGCGACCATGACCGGCAGTGTTCTGTTGAACGCGCTGCTGCAAGGTTTTGGTGTCGCCTCGATGGCCGTATTGGCGTTCTCGCTGCTCGCCACCCTTGCCGGCTGGGGCTGGAAGCTCGCGACCTGGCGCTACAATGACCGGCTCGAGATTCCGACCACTGCCAACACCGCGACGGGGCTGGCCGGCGGCACTGTGCGGTCGCTGGAGTGGCCGCATACCGAGGAAAACTACCTGCTCAAGGAAATGGGCTTTCGCATCGCGCGCAAGCACAGTGCCAAGCTGCGCATGCTCACACAGGGATTGGCCTTCGCCCTGCCCGTCCTGCTGCTCGCTGCCACCTTTGCCCTGCCCTGGCCTTATTCGATGGTGCCGTCGGTGCTTGCCGCGATCGTCCAGTTCGCCGGGATGCTGGTCGAACGCTGGCTGTTCTTCGCCGAGGCGAAGCACACGGTGACCCTGTACTACGGACGTTGAGGTCAGCCCGGCCGCAGCATCGAGCGGGAGATGGCGAAGATGCGGTCGGCGCCAAGCATGTAGGCCATCAACGTTTCCAGCCGGAACAGCCCGGCATAGGCGCGATCGAGGACGTTGAGCGAACCGGTATAGGCGCCGAAGGCCGGCATAATCATCCGCCCGCCATCGCCCGCGAAGCAACGCCGGCGCACCGAACGGCCGCGCTGCACAATGCGCGCGCAGGGATGCAGATGGCCCGATATCTCGCCCTCGACACGCACTTTCGACGGCTCATGCCGGAATAGCAGTGGGCCGATGGCCAATTCCCGCACGGTTTCCCCGGGCAGATCCGCCGGCGCTTCCGGATCATGATTGCCGGCGACCCAGAACCAGTCGCGGCCCGCCATCAGCGCTTCCAGCCGCTCGCGAAAACTCGCGTGCATGCGCTCTGCGCCGCCGCCATCATGAAAAGAGTCGCCAAGGCTGATGACGATCGACGGCTGGTAGTCCGATATGACGGCCTGCAGTCTGAGCAACGTCGCGCCGGTGTCGTAGGGCGGGATCAGCGTGCCGCGCCGCGCCAGCGACGACCCTTTTTCCAGATGCAGATCGGAGACCGCCAACAGCCTGAGCTCAGGAAAAAGAGCACGCCGCGCGGATCGCAGACCGCGCGCTCGCCGGCGATACCGACCAAATCGGCCTCGGCAATCAGCGATGCGCGTGTCAGCGAGAAATTCATCCTCTACCTTCGTTCCTCACCTCGGCCCATGGCCTCTTCGACCAGGTCGGCGGCTTCCATGAGCAGGGATTCATTGGCGCCGCCATTCACCGATTCCTTGCCGATCTCCAGCATGATCGGCACAGCCAGCGGCGAAATCTGCTCGAGATGCTTATGCATGATTCGACCGCGGACACGCGAAAGCATCTCGGCAAGTCTGCTGACATCGAGCAGCCCGGCCGACGCATCAGTGCGCGTCGCCTGCAGCAGGATGTGATCCGGTTCGTGGCTGCGCAGCACATCATAGATCAGGTCGGCCGAGACCGTCACCTGCCTGCCGCTCTTCTCCTGGCCCGGAAAGCGCTTCTCGATCAGCCCGGCGATGACAGCGCAGGTGCGGAAGGTGCGCTTCAGCATCCAGCTGTCATTCAGCCAGGCCTCGAGATCGTCGCCCAGCATGTCCTCGTCGAACAGGGCGGCCAGCGACGGCTTCCTGGCCTTGAACAGAGCGGCCATGTCGTCCAGCGCCCAGATGGCCAGCGAATAGTCGGTGGCGACAAAGCCGAGCGGCCGGGCGTTCGCCCGCTCCAGCCGCCGCGTTAACAGCATGCCGAGCGTCTGGTGCGCCAGCCTGCCTTCAAAGGGATAAGCGACCATATAGTGGCGGTTGCCGCGCGGAAAGGTCTCGACCAGAAGGTCGCCGCGCTTGGGCAGCACCGACTTTTCCTTCTGCAGCCGCAGCCAGTCGGCGACCTGTTCGGGCAACGCCTGCCAGCGGTCGCTTTCGGCCAGCATGCCGCGCACCTGGTCGGCCAGATAGGTCGAGAGCGGAAACTTGCCGCCGGCATAGGACGGCACGATGATGTTGGCGCCGGCACCGTTGGAGACGACGCATTCGTTCTCGCGGATGCCTTCGAAGCGCAGCACCTTGCCGGCGAACAGGAAATTGTCGCCGGGGCGCAGCGTTTCGGCGAAATACTCCTCGATCTTGCCCAGCACCGGCCCGCCGCGCCCGGCCATGCCGCGGCCCTGCCTGACATAGCGGACATTGAGCTCCGGCATCTCGACGATGGTGCCGACGTTCAGGCGGTATTGCTGCGCGATGCGCGGATTTGAGACGCGCCACAGGCCGTCCTTGGTCTTGCGGATACGCGCGTAACGCTCGTAGTTCTTCAGCGCATAGCCACCGGTGGCGACGAAATCTACGACGCGGTCGAACGTCTCGCGCGCCAGCGCGGCATAGGGGCGGCACCGCGCACCTCTTCGAACAGATGGTCGGCGTCGAAGGGTGCGCCGCAGGCGACGCCGAGCACATGCTGCGACAGCACGTCGAGAGCGCCGGTGATCAAAGGCGGCGTGTCCTGCGCGCCGAGATAGTTGGCATCGAGCGCTGCCCGGCATTCCAGCACCTCGAAACGGTTGGCCGGGATGAGGATCGCCTTGGACGGCTCATCCATGCGGTGGTTGGCCCGGCCGATGCGCTGCGCCAGCCGGCTGGCGCCCTTCGGCGCGCCGACATGCACGACCAGGTCGACATCGCCCCAGTCGATGCCGAGATCGAGCGTCGAGGTCGCGACAATGGCCCGCAGCGCATTCTCACCCATCGCCTTTTCAACCCGCCGGCGCTGGCCGACATCGAGCGAGCCGTGATGCAAGGCAATCGGCAGCGAATCCTCGTTGGCCCGCCACAATTCCTGGAACAGCAGTTCGGCCTGGCTGCGGGTGTTGACGAACAGAAGCGTGGTGCGATGGCGTTTGATCGCCTCGTAAATTTCGGGAATGGCGTAGCGGGCGGAATGGCCGGACCACGGGACGCGTTCGCGCGAGTCCAGGATCGAAATGTCCGGTTTCGCCCCGCCCGCCACAGTGATCAGCCCAGCCATTCCGCCTGCCGGATTCTGGCTGACCAGCCAGCGCCGCAACTCGTCCGGCTCGGCCACCGTCGCCGACAGGCCGATCGTCTGCAGGCCGGGCACGTAGTTGCGCAGCCGCGCCAGGCCGAGCGCCAAGAGATGGCCGCGTTTCGACGTCACCAGCGAATGCAGTTCGTCGAGCACGACATAGCGCAGATCCTCGAAGAAGCGCCTGGCGTCGGGGGCGGCGATCAGCAGCGCCAGTTGCTCAGGCGTGGTGAGCAGGATGTCGGGCGGAACCAGTTTCTGCCGCTGGCGCTTGTGGGAAGGCGTGTCGCCGGTGCGCGTCTCGATGGTGACGGGCAGTCCGATCTCCTCCACCGGCTTGCCGAGATTGCGCTCGATGTCGACGGCCAGCGCCTTGAGCGGCGAGATGTAGAGCGTGTGGATGCCACGATGCGCCTGGCCGGGTTTGCGCCTTGGCCTGACGGCTAGTTCGGTCAGTGAGGGCAGGAAGCCGGCCAGCGTCTTGCCGGCTCCGGTCGGCGCGATCAGCAATACCGATTGCCCGCTTTGAGCCTTCGCCAGCAATTCGATCTGATGGGCGCGCGGCGACCAGCCCTTTTCCCCGAACCATCTGAGGAATGGCTCGGGCAGGGCAATGGCGGCATTCTGCTCGGCAAGGCGCGGCTCAACTGTCACCCGCCAGAGGTAGCGCGGGTACACGCGAACGCCAAGCAAAATCGGAACAAAAGGGGATCGTAACGCCTTCTTCCCTTCTCCCGTTGTGGGAGAAGGTGGATCGGCGCGCAGCGCCGAGACGGTTGAGGGGTGTTCCTTCGGAGTGAGACGCTGGCGTTCCCTGGAACACCCCTCATCCGTCACCTTCGGCGACACCTTCTCCCACAAGGGGAGAAGGAAGAACTGCACTAGGGCCTTCTAACCCCTGTCGGCCCGCCATAGAGATAACCTATCCGGGCGATGGCGTCCTTCAGCCCTTCGCGCGAGACCAGCATGGTGTGGCCGTTGGCGTGGATCATGGTCTCGGCGTCGGTCATGACCGCGACATGGCCTTTCCAGAACACCAGATCACCGCGCCGCAGCCCCGAGAAATCAGGACCCGGCTCCAGCGGTTCGCCGATGCTTGCCGCCTGCATGTCGGAATCGCGCAGCACGTCCCTGCCCGCCATGCGCATCGCCAGTTGCACCAGGCCGGAACAGTCGATGCCGAAGCCGGACGTGCCGCCCCACAGATAGGGTGTGCCAAGAAACGTCTCGGCAACCGCCACATAGTCGGCGGCAACTTCCCCTATGAGCCTGAGGTGGCCCGCTATGATCGCCTCGCCGGAGGGCAGGACGGCATAATGCGTGCCGCGTGTCTCGGCGGCGCCCGTCACCGTCACGGCCGATCCCATCGACAGCTGTGCCGCGATCGGAAAGCGCAGGTCGGGTCCGGGATAGAGGAAGGTGCGGGGGACGGAGACGATATGGGTGGGCGCATGGTCGCGTCCGCCCAGCATGGTGTCGGCGACATAGCCGACATAGCCGTCGCGTTCGGCTTGGATCCAGGCCCAGCCTTCGGCGACCTCGAAAACGAGGACATCATCGCCGAACAGGAGCTGCGTGTTGACGCCGGCGTCAGGCCGCGGTCCCTTACGCACATCGGCCAAGGGAGCGGTGATCCGCGCCGGACGGCCGCTGACAAAGCGGTCGGCGGTAACTTCGCCTTTCAGCCTCGCGTCGGCAAGGTCGGAACGGAAGGCGTGGAGGCGTGCATCCCTGGCGGTCAAATCAGTAATCCGGTCAAATGCTAGTGGTCAGATGGGTAGTTCATGGGCCCTGGCGATGATACCATCGCCGAAGCGCTCGACAAAGAGCGCGCCCTCGACCGTGCGCTTGATCAGCACATTGCGCTTGTCGAGTTCGTCGCGATGGCGCGACACCAGTTTCAGTGCGCCCATCGTGTCGAGCGCGCGGGTGATGACCGGCTTGGTGACGTTGAGGCGGGCGGCGAGCCCGCGCACGGTGTGCGGCGGCGGATCGAGATAGATGGTGAACAGGATCGCCGTCTGGCGCATCGTCAGGTCGGGCGCGTCGTCGCGCACCTGCGACAGCATCACTTGCTGCCACAGTCGCAAGGCCTGGCTCGGGCGCATCGCAATCGACATCGCGCCAGAATGACGGCAAATTGTTTCGGTTCCGTTTCAGTCTCAGCAATTTGCCGGCTCTGTTGACCGACTTCAGCCGAAACGCCTGGAAATGATCCGTTCCAGAGCCCGAATCCCTTGCGCCTCGCCGCCAGCGGGGCCGTGCGGACGATCGGCGGGGTTCCAGGCGAAGATGTCGAAATGCGCCCAGCCCGTCGTCTTCTCGACAAAGCGCTTGAGGAACAGCGCCGCGGTGATCGAACCGGCGAAACCGTCCGTGGTGACATTGTTGATATCGGCGATCTTTGACGACAGTTTCGCATCGTAAGGCCGCCAAAGCGGCATGCGCCACAGTGGATCCTCGACCGCCAGCGATGACGCCGCCAGCTCAGAAGCCAGCGCCTCGTCACCGGTGTAGAACGGCGGCAGATCGGGGCCAAGCGCGACACGGGCGGCTCCGGTCAGCGTCGCCATGTCGACCAGCAGCTGCGGCTCCTCGTCGTCGGCCAGCGCCAGCGCATCGCCGAGCACGAGCCTGCCTTCGGCGTCCGTGTTGCCGATCTCGACCGTGATGCCCTTGCGGCTTGTCAGCACGTCACCGGGCCGAAAAGCATTGCCGGCGATCGAATTCTCGACCGCGGGGATCAGCACGCGCAACCGCACGTTCAGCCCGGCAGCCATGATCATCGAGGCCAAGCCAAGCACATTGGCCGCGCCGCCCATGTCCTTCTTCATCAACAGCATGCCGGATGAGGGCTTGATGTCGAGACCGCCGGTGTCGAAGCAGACGCCCTTGCCGACCAGCGTCACCTTCGGCGCGTCCTCTCGCCCCCAAATCATATCGATCAGCCGCGGCGCGCCGACAGATGCCCGGCCGACGGCGTGGATCATCGGGAAATTCCGCGTCAGCAGCTCGTCGCCCTTGATGACGGAGACTTCGGCCCTGTGCGCCGCGGCCAGGGTGCGCACCGCCTTCTCCAGATCATCCGGTCCCATATCGCTGGTCGGTGTGTTGACCAGATCACGGGCCAGGAAGACGCCCTCGGCGACGCGGCGAACGCGCGACGCGTCGACACCGGCCGGCAGGTCAAAGCGCAGCGCCTTGCCTGACTTCTTGCCGTAACGGGTAAAGATATAGGCGCCGAGCGCAATCGCGATTGCCGCGAGTTCCGGCTCGGCCGGCGTCGAGGCGAAATGCCAGTCGCCTTCCGGCAGGGCTTTCGACAGTGCGCCGAGCGCGAGCGCGCCCTCACCGTCGCCAAGACCGAACAGTGCGCCAGCAAGCGCGCCGCTTTCGCCGGGCACGGCCAGCGTCCTGCCTGCCTCGCCGGAAAACCCGTTGGCCTTGGCCCATGCGATGGTCGATGGCGCAAGGCCGGCGGCCTCCAGTCCGTCACGGGGCACCAGATGCACCGGCAGTGCACCTTGCAATTTCGTCTCGACGAGTTCGACAGGCATTCGATGTTCTCCTGCCGACCCGGGCCCCGAGTCGGCGTTTCTTAACTCTCCGTTAGGGTTAACAGAATATTTCTGCGGGAGGGAAGATGGCCACGCAATGGCCGCGCGTATGAATGGAGGCCTAGGGTGTCATGCCGACCAACCGCACAGTGAATGCCAGGGGAAAACGGCTCGTCACCACGGCCCTCATGCTGGCGCTCGCGGCGGGTGTCGGCGGGTGCGGAACCAGCAGGATGACCACGGGCTCGATCGGCCGCAGCGGCGGCAAGCCGCTGGAGACGATGTCGGCGGGAGAAGTGCACAATGCCACCGCCGCCCTTGGCCAGTCCTACGCCAAGAACCCCAACGACAAGCGTATAGCGACCAACTTCGCGGCCGCGCTGCAGATGGACGGCGATGCCGACCAGTCGCTTGCCGTGATGCGCAAGCTGGCGATCGCCTACCCCAAGGACCGTGACGTGCTCGCCGCCTATGGCAAGGCGCTGGCCGCCAATGGCCAGTTCGAGGCCGCGCTCGATGCCGTACGCCGCGCCCAGACGCCGGAATATCCCGACTGGAAGCTGGTGTCGGCGGAAGCCGCCATCCTTGATCAGATCGGCCAGAAGGACGAGGCGCGCCAGCTCTACCGCAAGGCCCTCGAACTCAAGCCGAATGAACCTTCGGTTCTCTCCAATCTGGGCATGTCCTATGTGCTGGAAGGGGATCTGCGCACCGCCGAAACCTATATGCGTTTGGCCGCGCAGCAGCCCGGCGCCGACAGCCGTGTACGCCAGAATCTGGCGCTGGTCGTCGGCCTGCAGGGCCGCTTCGACGAGGCCGAGAAGATCGCCTCGCAGGAACTCTCGCCCGAACAGGCACAGGCCAATGTCGCCTATCTCAGGCAGATGCTGGCCCAGCAGAATGCCTGGAGCCAGCTCAAGGATCAGGACAAGTCGAAGCCGGCAACCAACTGACGCAGCGATTTCGCCAACAGAGCAATTCCAGGAAAAGTGTGTAACGGTTTTCCGTCCGGAATTGCGCCAAGACAAAACCCAGACGTTGAAAGCCGCGCTGCATGCAGCGCGGCTTTCGTATTTGCGCAAGGATTGCCGTGCCTTTACTGGGTGGCTGACGCTGCCGCCCCGGAATGATCGCCGAAGATGCCGCGCTGGCTGACCTGGATGCCGGCGGGGCCGAGGATGATGGCGAAAAGCACCGGCAGGAAGAACAGGATCATCGGCACGGTGAGCTTGGGCGGCAAGGCGGCGGCCTTCTTCTCGGCGGCGTTCATGCGCATGTCACGGCTTTCGGCGGCAAGCACGCGTAGCGCGTGCGCCACCGGCGTACCGTAGCGCTCGGCCTGGACGAGCGCCTGCGACACCGATTTGACCGATTCCAGGCCGGTACGGCTCGCTAGATTCTCATAGGCTTGCTTGCGCTCCTGCAGATAGGAGAGCTCGGCATTGGTCAGGATGAATTCTTCCGCCAGAGCTACCGACTGCGCGCCGATCTCATCGGCGACCTTGCGCAGCGCCGCCTCCACCGACATGCCTGATTCCACGCAGATCAGCATCAGGTCGAGGGCATCCGGCCAGGCCATCTGGATCGACTGCTTGCGCTTGGTGGCGCGGTTGTTGACATAGAGGACCGGCGTGTAGAATCCGCCATAGGCAACGAGGACGCAGACGAACAGCCGGACCACCAATGGTTTGTCCGGCAATCCTCCGAGCACGAACATGTAGACCAGAGCCAGCGCGAAGCCGACAAAAGGCAGCACGAGGCGGAAGAAGAGAAAACGCGTCAGCGGGTTCTGTCCCCGGAAGCCGGCCACCTTGAGCTTCTGCAAGGTGTTCTCGTCGGCCAGCGCGCGCCGCAGGTCGAGCCGGTCGACGATGTTGCGCATGCCTTCCGACTGTTGCTCGCGCAGGCCCTTGCGGCGGCGATCGGCCTCGCTGGCCAGCCGCGCGCGCTGCTTGGCGCGAAGCTCATCGCGCTCCAGCGCGACCGACTTCATGCGAGCCTTGAGCTGGTTGCCGCCAAGCGCCGGCAGCAGCGTGAAGACGGTCGCGAACACGGCGATGGCCACCAACAGCGCGATCAGGAGGCTGGGATCCGTCAGTGACTTGATGACTTGTTCGCTCATGTCACGGCCCTAGACATCAAAGTTCATCATCTTGCGCATCACGAAGATGCCAATCGACATCCAGATGGCGGAAACGCCGAGGATCAGATTGCCGACACTGGTGTTGAACAGCGGCATCAGGTAGAGCGGGCTCGAAAGGTAGACCAGGAAGGCGACGATGAAGGGCAGCGCGCCGATGATGGCGGCCGACGCCTTCGCCTCCATGGACAGCGCCTGAACCTTGGCTTTCATCTTCTTACGGTCACGAAGCACGCGCGAAAGATTGCCCAGCGCCTCGGACAGATTGCCGCCGGCCTGCGACTGGATCTGGATGACGATGCCGAAGAAACTTGCCTCGGTGCACGGCATGGTTTCGGGCATGCGCAAGGTCGCATCGGGGATCGACAGTCCCATCTGCTGCGAATCGACGATGCGTCGGAACTCGGCCTTCACCGGCTCGGGGGATTCGTTGGCAATCAGGCGTATGGCGTCGTTCAGCGGCAGGCCGGACTTGACCGCGCGCACGATAATGTCGAGGGCGTTTGGAAATTCGTTGAGGAATGCCTTGACCCGGCGCGCGCGGCGAAACGAGACGAACCAGCGCGGCAGGCCGAGTGCGCCAGCCAACAGCACACCGGGCAAAACAAGCATCGGCGCGCCGGCCATGAAGGCGACCACCACCAGCGCGAGGCCGCATATGGCCGAGTAGATGTAGAAACGTTCGACCGAAACCTTCATGCCGGCCTGGCGAAGCTGGGCCTTCAGCGGCGGCTTCTTGACGGCGTTGTCCTTGGTTTTCTGCTTCTCGTCGAGTTCCTTCAGCGAATCCTGCACCGATTTGCGGCGCTTGGCCGCGTCCGCCGCGCGGTCGCGCGTGGCCTTGACGATGGAGCGATCCGTCTCGGCGGCCTTGATCGTCTCAAGCCGCTTGCCGGCCTGTTTCTCATTGCTGATCTGCTTGGCCAAGAATGCATAGGCGACCGCGCCGGCGCTGAAACCGGCGAGCACGACAAACGCCAATACGGTGCCGTCAATTCCAAACATCGACCAGAACCTTCACACCTGCGGATACCTCAGTCAGCACGTTTCTCCATCGCCTCGAGCGCGGTGGCGAGGCGCTGTTCCTCGCCATAGTAACGAGCCCGATCCCAGAAATGCGGGCGGCCGATGCCGGTCGAGACGTGCTCGCCCAGCAGCCTGCCGTTGGCGTCCTCGCCCTTGATGTTGTAGAGGACGATATCCTGGGTGATGATGACGTCGCCTTCCATCCCGATGACCTCGGTGATGTGGGTGATGCGGCGCGATCCGTCGCGCAGACGCGCCGCCTGGATGATCACGTCGATGGAGCCGACGACGATTTCGCGCACGGTTTTCTGCGGCAGCGAATAACCACCCATGGCGATCATGGATTCGATACGGTTCAGGCATTCGCGCGGACTGTTCGAGTGGATCGTTCCCATCGAGCCGTCATGGCCGGTGTTCATCGCCTGCAGAAGATCGAACACTTCGGGTCCGCGCACTTCGCCGACGATGATGCGCTCGGGCCGCATGCGCAGGCAGTTCTTGACCAGGTCGCGCATCGTCACTTCGCCTTCGCCTTCGAGGTTGGGCGGGCGGGTTTCCAGACGCACGACATGCGGCTGCTGCAGTTGCAGTTCGGCCGAGTCCTCGCAGGTGATGACGCGCTCGTCGCGGTCGATGTAGTTGGTCAGGCAGTTGAGCAGTGTCGTCTTGCCCGAGCCGGTGCCGCCCGAAATGACGATGTTGCAGCGGACACGGCCGATGATCTTGAGCACTTCGGCGCCCTGCGGCGAGATGGCGCCGAACTTGACCAGTTGATCGAGCGTCAGCTTGTCCTTCTTGAATTTGCGGATGGTGAGCGCGGTGCCGTCGATGGCGAGCGGCGGTGCGATGACGTTGACGCGGGAGCCGTCGGGAAGGCGGGCGTCGCAGATCGGGCTGGATTCATCGACACGGCGGCCGACCTGGCTGACGATGCGCTGGCAGATGTTGAGCAGCTGCTGGTTGTCACGAAAGCGGATGCTGGTCTGCTCGACCTTGCCGTTGACTTCGATGTAGACGTTCTTGGAGCCGTTGACCATGATGTCGGCGATGTCGTCGCGGGCGAGCAATGGCTCGAGCGGTCCGTAGCCAAGCACGTCGTTGCAGATATCCTCGAGCAGTTCCTCCTGCTCGGCGATGGACATCGCGAAATTCTTGATCGCGATGATGTCGTTGACGATGTCGCGAATTTCCTCGCGCGCGGTTTCGGGGTCGAGCTTGGCGAGCTGCGACAGGTCTATCGTGTCGATGAGCGCGGAGAAAACCTGGCTCTTGGTGTCATAGTAGGTTTCGCTTTTTTCGCGGCCCCGCTTCGCCTCCGGCGCAATTGGCGGCGCCTCGACCGCGCGGCGGGCTGGCGGCGCGACGGGTGCGCTTGGCGGTGGCGGTGCCGCGGGCCGGGCAAGAACCGTCGTATCCGCCGAACCCGCGGGCGGCGGGGCGGCCGGCGCCGGTGCTGGCTGGCGGAATTCCGGCGTGAACCGGTTGCCGTCGTCGTTGCCTCTTTTACCGAACATGATCGACTACCGGTTCCAAAGCGTCACTTCTTGTTGCGCGAGAGCTTGCCGAGCAGGCTGCCCAGGCCAGCCTTCTTTTTCGTCCGGATTTCGCTTCGCCCGGTCAGTACATGAGCAATCTCATTGATCATGGCCACAACCGGGTTCTTGGCATCCATCTCGCCGAGCATACGCCCATTGTTGGCGGCATTGCCGAACAGCAACGGATCAAAGCCAATGACCGATATCGGCGTCAGGCCGAGCGGCTCGGCGAAATCGGACGGCGAAATTTCGGGCCGCTTGGGGACGCCGGCCTGGTTGATGATCAGCTTCGGCGGCGGGTCGTTAGGACGAAGCCGCTTGAACATGTCGACGAGGTTCTTGGTGTTGCGCAGATTGGCCAGTTCCGGCGTCGCCGTGATGACGATCTCGTCGGCCTTGACCAGCGTGTTCTTGGCCCAGCCCGTCCAGACATGGGGAACGTCCAGCACCAGAAGCGGCACGCTGCGCTGCGCGGTATCGACAAGTTGCGCAAAGGCTTCGGGATCGAAGTCGTAGACGCGTTCCAGCGTCGAGGGCGCTGCGAGCAACGACAGGTGCTCGGCGCACTGGGTCAGCAGCCGGTCGAGATAGACTTCATCGACGCGTTCAGGCGAGAACACCGCTTCAGCGATACCCTGTGCCGGGTCCTGGTCGAAATTGATGTTGGCCGTGCCGAAAGCGAGGTCAAGGTCGGCAACAACGACCTCGGACTTGAACAGGGAGGACATTGCCCAGGCGACATTGTGGGCGATGGTGGAAGAGCCGACGCCGCCCTTGGCGCCGATAAAGGCGACCGAACGGCCGAGCGGTTCGGCTTCCGGATCGACGAAAATCGACGACACGACACTGACGATGTCGGCCATCGACACCGGCGCGATGACATATTCCGAGATGCCGGAGCGGATAAGCTCGCGATAGAGACCGACGTCATTGTAGTGGCCGATCACCACCACTTTCGAGGATGGATCGCAGTATTCCGAGAGCTGGGCGAGCTGTTCCAGCAATTGCTTGGGTTCGCTGCGCGACTCCAGCAGGATCAGGTTCGGCGTCGGCGCCGACTGATAGAACTCGATTGCCGTGGGAACGCCGCCCATGTGGACCTTGAGATGCGCCTTGGTCATGCGGCGGTCCTCGCCGGCGCGCTCGACCGGATTGGCGACGCCCTCGGTCTCGCAGAACGCCTGGATCGAGATGCGCGGAACCGGGCGCAACGCCTGCATCGCGGCGATGTCCTGCGGCGATGTATCACCGCCGTCCACGGTGGCGTCATAGGCAAGGTTGCTCATGGTCATGCTCTTTCCGTGGCTTCTCTTTCCTCGAGGGCTCGGCTCAGTACGTCACTTCCGAATTGCCGAGGAATTCACCCGAAATACCCCGGCTGCGGTAGATATCGATCACCGCGCCGCGATTTTCCGCATCGATGGTGGTCTGCTTGCGCGGCCCGAGCAGGTCGGACGGGTTCGCAACCTGGGCGGCGAGATTGTTCTGATAGGAGCAGCCGAAGTCGGCATAGTGCTTGTTTTCGGAGGTCTCGGTGAGATCGTCCGGCCAGCGGCCGCATTTGTCGGTCTGGGCTCTCACGGCGATAAAGGAGACGCGAACCGGCGCGGATGTCTCGCTCGATCCAGCCTGATAGGAGACCACGACGATGCGGTTGCGCTTGATGCCGCTGGCGACCGCGAGCCTGGCGAAATCACGGCCGGCCGCCGACGCCGCGACCTCATTGGCCGATCCGCTCGGAATCTGGATCGTCAGTGTCGGCGCGGCACTCTTGTCATAACCGTCGAGGAAACCGAGCAGCGTGTCGCGCTGTGAACCGGTCATGCCGCGGTCGCCGGCGCCGACAGGCAGGTCGATCTTCTGGTTCTTCTCGGCGATGACGATCGGATGGTTGGTGCGATAGTCGTCCGGAATGGCGCCAACGGTGATGCTGTCGCGCTGGGCGCAGCCGGCCAGCAAGGCCGTCACCGCCACCGCCAGGAGCGGCAGCGCCCGCAGGCCGGCCCGCGAACGGCCGGTGCGCATCGTCGAGGCGATGGTCCTTGTCTTCAACGCTGACTGAGACATGTCCGCTTCCCCATTCACTTGTAGATGTAGCCGACGACGCCGTGGTACCGGCCGTTGGGCCTGTCGGTCTGCATGGTGCCGTAGACCCGATTAACCTTGCCCAGGAACATGCCGGCGCCGTCGCTCGGAGGATTGAAATTGTCGTCCGGCTTGGCGAGATCGTTGCGTGCCACCGGCTTCGTCAGATAGGGCGTGATGATGATGACGAGCTCACTTTCGTTGCGCACGAAGTCCCTGCTGCGGAAGAGAGCACCAAGAACAGGAATCTTCGTCAGCCCCGGCAAGCCGTTGACGGCCTGCCTGACATCGTCGCGAACCAGGCCGGCGATCATCATGGAACCGCCCGAGGGCAGTTCGACCGTCGTATCGGCAAGGCGTTTGCGCAGCGACAGGAGATTCGCGCCGGGGCTCGTCACGCCATTGGAAAGCGCCACGGATCCTTCGGTTGTCGGCTCGGAGACCGAGGTTCTGACCTTCAGACTGATGCGGCCGGGAGACAGCACGACCGGCTGGAATTCCAGGCCGATGCCGTACTCGATCTTGTCGATGGAATACGTCGTCAGGCCGGTCTGGTTGTCGGTGGATACGTTCTGGGAGACGCCGGTCACCATGTTGTATTCGCCACCGACCTTGAACGTCGCCTTCTCGCCGGATACGGCGGTCAAGGTCGGCTCAGCCAGCGTCTTCATGACCCCGGACTCCTCCATGGCGTTGATATAGGCCTTCAGTGCCGAGTTGCCGATGCTGAAGCCCGAATTCGACAGCTGCTTGCCCAATCCCGCGAAATTGTCGCCGATCGCACCATAGCTGATACCGTTGCTGCCGCCGTTGCCGATCATGTTGACGCCGAGCTGCTTCATCACGGAGCGGCTGACTTCGGCGACCGTCACTTTCAGCGTGACCTGGTCGTCACCGATGATCTGCAGGAGATTGACGATCTTCGAGACGCGTCGTTCCTGATCGGGGTTGTTGATGTCGACGCCGTTCGAGGCCGAGCCGCCGGCAGCGGTCTGCGAATACTGACCCGTCGTCGCTTCACCGCCCGAGACGAAGATCGTCGCCAGGTCAACCGCTCGTTTGGCGTCCAGCGGCGTATCGACCGTCCCGGTCAAGACGACGTTGTCGTTCAGCAGTTCCACCTTGACGGCCGAGGTCGGAAGGAAGCGCTTGATGTAGTCCTCCAGGCCGGCGACGTCGCGTTCGACGGCCAGATCCAGGCTGGCGATCTGCTCGCCGTTCGGACCGAAGACGAAGATGTTGGTCTCGCCGACCGCCTTGCCGAACAGGTAGATACGCCTTGCGGTGCGGGTCACCGCATCGGCAACGGTCGGGTTGGCGACAAGAATGTCGTAGGCATCGCTCGGCAAGTCTATGACCACCGATTTGTTGAGGCCAAGCTTGACGCGCTGGTTGGCGGTCGTGGCCGTCACCTGCGTGCTCTTCGCCTCGACAACGCCCTGCACATTCGTTCCGACGAGCAGCAAGCCGAATGCCGCGGCTATGATTGCCGGCAGTTTACCGCTTAGCCTCATTTCCTTGCCCCTACTTCGGAAACTTCACCCGACTTGATCAGTCTCACCGTTCCCTTGCGGCCATTGCCGGAAACGAGATAGTCGGCCTCGTCCACATTCTTTTCCTGGGTGTCCGTGATCGCCCGCAGCGCCAGGGTCAGGCGATCGGCCATCTGCTGGGCGACGGTGATGATCTCCGCCTGTTTGGGCGTGAGCTCCAGCGTGGCGGTCTGGCCCACCCTGGTCTTCTTGCCCTCCTCGTCCTCCTGGATCGTCTGGTCGATTGCCAGGACGCGGATGTTCTTGAGGATGGTTTCGGTGTTGAAACCGGTGCCGCCGCTGCTGGCATCGGCCCTTCGCGTCATGATGACGTCGACGAAGTCGTTTGGAAGGATGAAGCCGCCGGCCGAAGTGTCGGCCGATATGGTTGTGGCGACCGCGCGCATCCCGGAAGGCAGGATGGACGACATGAAGCTCTGCCCCTCGCCGATCAGCTTGGAACGCCGCACCGGCTCGCCCGCATACATCGG
Organism: Mesorhizobium huakuii; assembly: GCF_014189455.1. Lineage (NCBI taxonomy): Bacteria > Pseudomonadati > Pseudomonadota > Alphaproteobacteria > Hyphomicrobiales > Phyllobacteriaceae > Mesorhizobium > Mesorhizobium huakuii. The sequence continues at coordinate 3,907,114 of NZ_CP050296.1, read as the reverse complement.
CACACGGGCAATCGACCCTTTCAATTTCTCCAGTGCGTCGGGAGCGTTGACCTTGGTGATGAAATTCGCATTGACGCCGTCGGCCGGCCAGGATTGCCAGGAGATGTTGTTCTGGAGCGCGTTGCCCATCGCGACATCGCCCGAGAGCACAAGCACGTCCTGCAGGGGTACGGCGGGAGCCTGGGGGCCGGAATCGACAACGATCTGCGGCGGCGGGGCGGCGACCATGTTTTTTGCGACATAGCCAGCGCCACCCGCCGCGCCACCGCCACGCTCAGAATAATAAGTCGGGATGCTGGCATCTGTCCGAACCCTCGCCCTTGGCAAACCACGTAGCCAAGCCGGACTTTGCAGCGGCAATCGTCAAAACAAGGTTAATGCAATGCTTACGATCGTGATTAATTTAAGGTTTACATAAATTAGCTGGATCCCGCCGTGACGGACGCGAAGAGCCCGACCACGGCTCTTTCAAAGGGGTCGGGCAACGCAGTCAAGGGAACGGAAATCAGATCGTGCTCAACCCGCAAGCTTTGCTAGCGCCCACACCATCAAAGGCGAGTCCGGATAGGTCAGCAGTCCGCCCAGGCCGAGCGCGATCCCGTAGGGAACCCCGGTCGTGTCGTCCGCGAAATGACGCAGGAATGGATTGCGTCCGGTAAAAGCCGCCAGCGGCGACTTCCGGTAGAGCAGGATGGCAAGCGTCAGCAGGCCGCCGATCATTGTCGAGACAACGAGGTATTCGACGAGATGGATGTTCAACCCCATCCACACGGCCGTAGCGGCCAGCAGCTTGGCGTCGCCTCCACCCATGCCACCCATCGCGAACAGGCCGAACGTCACGGTAAGGACCAGGGCGCCGGCGGCGAAATGCCAGCCATAGGCTGCCCATTCCATACCCGTCAGCGGCGCAACCAGCGCGAAGACGACGACAAGCAGCACCGAGACGCGGTTGGCAATTGTCATCGACAGCATGTCGGAGATCGCGGCAAACAGCATGCAGAACGGAAAGACGACGAAGATCAGGGCTTCAAGCATCGGTGTCGCGCCTAAGGTTCAATTCCAGTGAGCCAAGCCTAGGTATTTTCGATTAACGATTGATGAGGCGGTTCTCTAAAAATCGGAACCAGAACTGACTGTGAACCGTGTAAAAACGAAGCAAGGGCCGCCAGTGGGCGGCCCTTGCTGTAAGCAACAAGCTGATCGTCAGCAGTACAGCGGATTAGCTGCCGCTGGAGTTCAGCGTGGAACCGATCGAGGTGAACTTGGCGTTGATCGCATTGCCAAGGGCGCCGGCGCCGGTGATGATGGCGAGCGCGATGAGGGCGGCGATCAGACCATATTCGATAGCGGTCGCGCCGGATTCGTCCTTCACGAAACGTGCAAAAGGTTAGACATTCGAGAGCTCCTACTCCACGTGTTACAGCACTTCCGTCAACTTCTGTAATGGTTGATCGGATGCTGCCAATCTAGGGAGAAGCTCTTTCGATCGGCTTAATAAACAGCCTTACCGATTCCTTTCCCGGCTCCAACGGAGTGCGTGGTTAACTCCATGCTAAGCGCGGGCCAAAGTGCCGTTTCCCAGGCCAACGCCGCAAAAGGCAAGGGCTTAAGGAAGCTTGCGACCCGGCCACGGATCCGGCCATGCGAACAGCCATGCCGGCCGCTACATCCGGCGCCGGCAAGCCGACTTAACCGTTGGTTCACCAATCTCGTTCATGTTCCGTTGAACAGTTTGCTTGCGTGGAGCGCCCCGATGGCCGTGCTGAGATCCTCAATCCTGGTTGCCGTGCTTCTTGCCGCCACGAGCTTGATCACGCCAGCTAGGGCCGGCGCCGATATCCAGGTCACGATGAATCAGGCCAAGATCGTGAAATTGTCACGCCCCGCCGACACGATCGTCATCGGCAACCCGGCCATCGCCGATGCCTCCGTCCAGGACGCCTCGACGGTCGTGCTCACCGGCAAGGGATTCGGCGTCACCAATCTCGTCGTTCTCGACCAGGAGGGCAGCCCGATCGTCGACGCGCAGGTTACCGTCGTGCGGCAGGCAGCCTCGACGGTTCGCATTTACCGGCGTGCCGAGGTCCAGACCATGTCGTGCACGCCCTATTGCGAAAGCTCCTACAAGAGCGAGGCCGAAAAATCCTCCGAAGCCGAGATGAGCGCGAGCAAATAGGCTGCACGCCCCTTAGCCGCCGCCCAGGTTACTGGCTGGTTAAGACGTTTGCGCCAACTTTAACGATCATTCACACCGGACCTCAATTGGTTTGCGCTAATACACCTGCCGGAACCGTCCAGGGGTGGCAGGAACAGGGCATGGGCAACGAATTCGGCTCGACAGGTCAGCACAAGGTGGAGCGCGCCGGGTTTTTGAAGCGCTTCGTTCGCAACCGCCGTGGCAGTACGGCCATCGAATTCGCAATCCTGGCATTGCCGTTCGCGCTTCTTGTCTTTGGCATCCTTGAAAGCTGCATCTCATTTGCCGGCCAGGAGGTGATGGCCAACATCACCGACGATATTGCGCGCCAGTTGCGCACGGGCCAGTTGAGGCCGGCCGATGTGGCGGGGACCAAATTGACGACCCTGATCTGCAGCAAGCTGCAGATCATCGTCTCGACGGATTGCCCGCAACAGCTGCTCGTCGATCTTCGCGAATATCCGACTTTCGCCGACGCGGCCTCGGCAAGCTTCACGATCCAGAACGGCGATGTCGTGCTGATGCAAGGCACGAACTCACAGACTTTTGCAAACACGCCTGGCCTGGCGGAATCGAAGAACATGCTGCGGGTCTTCTACAAATGGCCTGTGGTGACCGATCTGATGGCGAGGTCGATGGCCAATCTGAGCGGCGGCAGGACACTGCATTTTGCGTCGGCGACCTGGCAGAACGAGCCGTTCGACAATTGAGTTCGGAACCACCAACAAGAAAAAGGCAATGGCATGATGCGTGCGGGGGCACATCCGGGAATTGCGGGACTCTGGAGCAAGGCGGTCGGGTTCTGCTCCAATCGCCGTGGTGTGGCGGCGGTCGAGTTCGCTCTTATCGTGCCTATCCTGCTGATCATGTACTTCATGACCATGGAGGCGTCGCAGGCCATCGAGACGAGCAAGAAGGTCAGCCGCATCGGCAGCATGGTCGCGGATCTCATCACGCAGCAGCCGACCATCGTCAAGGCGGATCTCGACGCCATCATGAAAATCGGCACATCGACCATTCAACCCTACAACCGTTCGACACCCAACATCACCATCACCGCAATACAGGTCACGACCGATCCGACGCCCAGGGTCCTGGTGGTGTGGTCGCGCAAGGTCGCCAGCGGCGTCTACAGTGTCGGGGCCACCGCAGGCACGGCCACCACGGTTCCGGCAACGCTCAAGGTTGCCGGTACCTTCCTCATCCGCGTTGACAGCAATCTTAGCTATGCGCCGATTATCGGCTGGACGGCGAATACCCAGCAAAAGCTTGGATTGACCCAATCCCTCACCACGACGATTCCGATGGGCGAGACCTACTATCTGCGCCCGCGCAGAAGCCTGACCATCCCCTGCAGCGACTGCTGAAGACTTTTACCGCTGCCCACCGTCGGCCGACACCAGGCGCACGATGGCTTCCGCCGCCGCATAATCCTTTGGGGCTGCGGTCAAAAAGCCGCCAGAGTGTTTCGATTCCAGGAGATCGTAGACATCCGGCGTCGTCGATTTGAGGTTGGTGAGGAACACGGTCAGCCGGCGCTTGGCTTCCGGGTCGAGATCGCTGCGCACTGCATGGGGACCATATCTCAGCAGGCCCGACATCCACACGACCTGGAGAGCCGACGCCGAAAGGCCGGCCGCTTCGAGCCTTGCCTGCGTTCCACCAGACAGCAACGGCTGGCCGTCGGCCGCGGCCCTCACCCAGCCGAACGAGGCGTCGGCCTGGCCGTCGACGAGCATTTTTTCCGCTGCCGACGCTGAATCCGTATGGATCAGAAAGGGGGCGTCTTCGGCGATCTTGACGTGCTCGGCGGCCAGCTCCGCCAGCGGCAGAAGCGAGCCCCCGACACTGTCCGGCGGCGGCATGGCGATCCGGTGCGCCTGCATCGCCCCCAGGCCAGACAGCTTGCCGTCCCTGGTCAGCAGCACGGAGCGGATGCCGGCCGCACCGTCGGAATCAACCGGCGCCACAAGCGGCTCGATGCATCCGCAACGCTGCAGCGCCGTGGCGTAGGCCGTTGCCGAATAGATGGCGTACTCGATCCGGGCGTTGGCCTGCGCCTCGATCAATGCCGCATAGTCGCGCGCGACGACGAACTCCACCTTCATGCCAAGCGCATTGGTAAAGGATTGCGTCAACAGCGCCAGCCCCGGAACGGTGTTGCCGGCGCCAGGCTCGGCGACGATGCCGATGCGAAATGTGCCGATATCATCGCGCCAGTCGGCCCGCGCCGGACCACACCAGAGCGCGCCGTGCACGACCACAAGGCCAGCACATGCCTTCAGCGCGGCGTTCATAAAGAGACCGTCCTTGGGTTTTCTTCGATCCATGCCCATGCCCGGTGCGCCGCAATACTTTTTATCTTGGATTACGTCTGTCGTCGTTGCCCCAAAACCGCCAGACACTTTTGGGCGACATGGACTATTAGTTTGTCCATGTCGTTGTCCCAGAAACCGCCAGGCATTTTGGGTTACATGCACTCTTAGCTTGTGCATGTCGTTCCCCCAAAACCGCTGCGCACTTTTGGGCGACATGCACTGGACTATCCACGCCAGCCATTGCCGTTTGGTTTCCGAATTGCCAATACCGCCGTGGAACCCTATGTCTGGGCGTCCAAACTGGCAACAATGACCCGATGGCGCGTGCTTTCCTCTTTGTCCTGGATTCCTTCGGCGTCGGCGGCGCGGCCGATGCTGAACGCTATGGCGACGCCGGCGCCAACACGCTTGCGCACATCGCCGAAGCTTGCGCCGAAGGGCGTGCGGATCGCGAGCGGCTTCGTCAGGGGCCGCTGTTTGTCCCGCACATGGCATCGCTCGGGCTCGGCAAGGCATCCGAGACGGCGACAGGATTGGCTTTTTCCCATTTCGGAACGGATCTGGCCGCCAATGCCTTCCATGGCGCGGCGCAGGAAGTTTCGAGCGGCAAGGACACCCCTTCCGGTCACTGGGAGATCGCAGGCCTGCCGGTTCGCTTCGACTGGGGTTATTTCCCGGATACGGTTCCCGCCTTTCCGGCTGATCTGACCGCGGCGATGATCCGCGAGGGCGAGGTTTCAGGCATTCTCGGAAACTGCCATGCGCCAGGTACCGAGATCATCGAACGCTTCGGCGAGGAACACATCCGCACCGGCAAGCCGATCTGTTACACCTCCGTCGACTCGGTCCTGCAGATCGCCGCGCATGAAGTCCATTTCGGGTTGGAGCGGCTTTATGAATTCTGTCAGGTGGTACGCCGGCTGGTTGATCCGCTGAGGATCGGACGCGTGATCGCACGGCCGTTCGTCGGCGAGACCGCCGGCACCTTCCAGCGGACCTACAATCGCCATGACTATGCCGTGCCGCCGCCGGAGCCGACCTTGCTCGACCGGCTGACGGCACGGGGAAGCCGCGTTATAGCCGTCGGCAAGATCGGCGACATCTTCGCCCATCGCGGGGTTTCGGAAGTGCGCAAGGCCGCCGGCAACATGGCCATGTTCGACAAGGCGCTCGGTGCGATGGATGATGCTGGCGACGGCGATCTCGTTTTCGCCAATTTCGTCGATTTCGACACCGAATTCGGCCATCGCCGCGATGTCGCCGGCTATGCCGCCGCGCTCGAGGCCTTCGACCGGCGGCTGCCGGAAGCATTTGCAAAACTGCGGCAGGGCGACATCCTCATCCTGACGGCCGACCATGGCAATGATCCGACCTGGCGAGGGACCGATCATACGCGTGAACGTATCCCGGTGATCGGCATGGGACCGGGTTTGACAGGTGGCGACATCGGACTGAGAACGACATTCGCCGATATCGGCGAGACCGTCGCCGAACATCTCGGCCTGGCGCCCGGCCGCCACGGCACTTCTTTCCATGCGATGATTGGCGGCCATGCCTGAATTGCCCGAAGTCGAAACGGTGCGGCGTGGTCTGCAGCCGGTCCTGGAAGGTGCCCGTCTGACCAAGGTCGAGGCGCGGCGGCCAGATCTGCGCTTTCCCTTCCCCGAACGGTTTTCGGAACGGCTGACCGGCAAGACGATCACGGCACTTGGCCGCCGGGCCAAATATCTGACCATGCATGTGCAGGACGGCCCGGTGCTGATCTGCCATCTTGGCATGTCGGGCTCGTTTCGCATCGAGACCGACGATGACGGCGAGACACCTGGCGTGTTCCACCACGAACGCTCGAAAAGCACGACGCACGACCATGTCGTGTTCGATGTCGTCGCCGCCGACGGCGCCCGTTCCCGCGTGATCTTCAACGACCCGCGCCGCTTCGGTTTCATGCTGTTCGCGGAAGGATCGCCGGAGACGCATCCGATGCTGGCCGGACTCGGCGTCGAGCCGACGGGCAACGCGCTGGACGGCGTGCTGCTCGCCTCTTTGCTGAAAGGCCGCGGATCGCCGCTGAAGGCAGCACTTCTTGACCAGAAGCTGATCGCGGGGCTTGGCAATATTTACGTGTCGGAGGCGCTCTGGCGCGCCGGCCTGTCGCCCTTGCGTGCGGCGGGCACCATCGCCAAGCCGGGCAAGAAGGCCAGGGAGCAGAGCGAACGCCTGGCCGAGGCGATCCGCTCGGTCATATCAGATGCCATCGCCGCAGGCGGGTCGTCGCTGCGCGACTACGTGCATACCGACGGATCGCTGGGCTATTTCCAGCATTCCTTCGCCGTCTACGACCGCGAGGGCGAACCCTGCCCGAAGCCCGGCTGCGGCGGCCACATCGAGCGTATCGTGCAGAGCGGACGCTCGACCTTCTATTGCCGGACGTGTCAGAGCTGAGTTAGACCGGGTCGAGTGAGGAGAAGCAGCATGGCCTATGAAACGATCATCACCGAGACGCGCGGCAAGGTCGGACTGATCACGCTGGACCGGCCAAAGGCGCTTAATGCTCTGAATTCCCAGATCCTTGCTGAACTCGTCGCAGCCGTGAACGGTTTCGGCGCCGATCCTGGCATCGGCGCCATGGTTCTTACCGGTTCCGACAAGGCCTTCGCCGCTGGTGCCGACATCAAGGAGATGCAGGCGATCTCCTATGTGGACGCCTATAGCCAGGACTTCTTCGCGGGTTGGGAAGAGTTCACGCGCACGCGAAAGCCGATCATTGCGGCAGTGGCTGGCTATGCGCTGGGCGGCGGATGCGAGCTGGCCATGATGTGCGACTTCATCATTGCCGCCGACACGGCCAAATTCGGCCAGCCCGAAATCACGCTCGGCGTCATTCCCGGCATGGGCGGGTCGCAACGCCTGACCCGGTTCGTCGGCAAATCGAAGGCGATGGATATGTGCCTGACCGGGCGGATGATGGATGCCGCGGAAGCCGAGCGCTCAGGCCTGGTGTCGCGGGTCGTGCCCGCCGCCGAACTCGTCGAAGAGGCGGTCAAGGCGGCGGCCAAGATCGCCGATTTCTCGCTGCCGTCGGTGATGATGGCGAAGGAAGCGGTCAACCGTTCCTATGAGACGACGTTGGCCGAGGGATTGCGGTTCGAGCGCCGTCTGTTCCACTCGCTTTTCGCGCTCGAAGACCAGAAGGAAGGCATGGCGGCCTTCGCCGAAAAGCGGAAGCCGAATTTCACCAATCGGTAGAGTGTTGCCGGCCGGCGATCGAAACCCTGTGGCATCGGCCAAAAAGAACGCCAGGCAGCGTTGACGCGCCGGAAAAGCTGAACTATAAGCCGCACCAACCGAGGCGGCCCTGTGGCTGCCCGTTTGTTTTTTGCGCCCTGCGGCATGCCGCGTGCGCCGACCAGATCAGAAGAGAGGCATCATGGCCAACACATCCTCGGCCAAAAAGGCAACGCGCAAGATCGTCCGCCGCGCAGCGATCAACAAGAACCGCCGCTCGCGCGTGCGCACCTATGTACGCCAGGTCGAGGAGGCTCTCGCCTCCGGTGACAAGGCTGCCGCTCAGGCCGCTTTCAAGGCCGCCGAGCCGGAATTGATGCGTGCCGCGACCAAGGGCGTGATCCACAAGAACACCGCGTCCCGCAAGGTGTCGCGTCTGGCCGCGCGCCTCAAGGTGCTGTCGGCCTGATATCGCCTTTACAGACTAAGCTTCCTTAAAACCCGGCCGATCGTGCCGGGTTTTTTTCGTTTGCCGGCAAGTACTTAAAAAGAATGCTTGGAAACGGCGCCCAAAGCAGATTCCAGACTCCTAAATGCTTTGCCGGCACATGCATGCCTGCTGATGGCTGACATGCTTGAAAAGTGGCGGCTCAAAAACTCTTAACTATCAGAAATAAGCGATATTTTTCAGATAGTTACCCATGGTCGTCCACAGCTTGTCCACAGCACCCCGAAGGGACGGGAGGACAACTGGCTGTCAAGCGAATTATTTCAGAATATTTCGAAGCGGGCCGGCTTTTTCATATTCGCCGGAAAAGGGTTTGAATCACAATGGCTTTGTCAAAATATGCCGCTACGGCATGGCGCCCCAAGGCGCCCGAGGTAACCAGATTCCTTAAAAATCCGTTAGACGTGGCCTTGCCCTATCCACAGCGATTTCGGTAATGTCGATCTATCGAAAGGGACGGGCCTGTGGCCCCTAACCCAGCCTGACGCAGCCAGCTTAAATTGGCGGGATTTGCGACGCGGATCAAGTCCGCGAACGGGTATGGTTTGCTCTTTTTCGATACGGTAGGGGACTGGCGTAAATAGACATGGCAGGTAGACGGCGCGCCGGCGCTCTTTCGCCGGACGGTGTTGTATTGCCCTGACATACCCAACGCGGACTGGCTTCCATGGGCCGGCACCGGTTCCCTCCGAATAGTGGGCGACGTTCATTGCCGGCGGCGGCAACGGGCATCGTGGCGAAGACACAGTCGCTGGAAAAAGGATGCAGGAGGCGCATCCCCGGCGGAAAACAGGTACAGAAAAGCAAGGAACTCGATCATGCAGAGCGGCATCGAAAGGGAGCTTACGGGCGACCTCCCATTTCCTGGAACTTTGATCGGAGCAAACGAGATGGCGGTCTCCAGCGACGCGGAGCAGAAGTTCGACCGGGTCAAGACCCAGTTGAAGGCGCGTCTGGGGGCTGAAGTCTATTCGAGCTGGTTCGGCCGCATGAAGGTCGCGGAGGCGTCCAAGGGCATTGTCCGCATCTCGGTGCCCACCGCGTTCCTGCGCTCGTGGATCAACGGCCACTATCTCGACCTCATCTCCGAGCTGTGGAAGCAGGAGGATGCCGATCTCCTCAAGATCGAGATCGTCGTGCGCACGGCCACCCGCCAGGGGCGCAGCCATGTCGAACCGGAACTGGCGCCGGCGCGCAAAATGACACGACAGACGCAGACGGCGCTGGCTGCCGGCACTGTGAGCCCCGGCAGGGTGGAACGGCCTCCCGTGCCGCGCCCGGGTGGTGCGGTCGAGACCGAGTTCCGCCACAACGTGCTGGGATCCCCGCTTGATCCTCGCTACACGTTCGGCTCCTTCATCGAAGGCCCGTCGAACCGGGTGGCCTTCGCCGCCGCCAAGGCCGTGGCGGAATCGCAGTCGAGCGCGGTGCGCTTCAACCCGCTTTTCCTGCACGCGACCGTCGGGCTCGGCAAAACCCACCTGCTGCAGGCCATCGCGGCGGAATCGCTGAAGCAGAACCCGAAATCCCGCGTCGTCTATCTCACCGCGGAATATTTCATGTGGCGCTTCGCCACCGCGATCCGCGACAACAACGCGCTGACGCTCAAGGAGCAGTTGCGCGACATCGACCTTCTGATCATCGACGACATGCAGTTCCTGCAGGGCAAGTCGATCCAGCATGAATTCTGCCATCTGATCAACATGCTGCTCGACAGCGCCAAGCAGGTCGTCGTCGCCGCAGACCGGCCGCCGTCCGAGCTGGAATCGCTCGAGCCGCGCGTCCGCTCGCGCCTCAATGGCGGCGTCGCGCTCGAAATGTCGGCGCCGGATTTCGCCATGCGCCTCGGCATGCTCAAACTGCGCCTGGCCACGGCCAGGGTCGACGACGCGTCGCTGGATATTTCCGACGAGATCCTCAATCACGTCGCCCGCACCGTGACCGGCAGCGGACGCGAATTGGAGGGCGCGTTCAATCAGCTGCTGTTCCGGCAATCGTTCGAGCCGCAGATCACCATCGACCGCATCGACGAGATCCTCGGACACATCTATCGCACGGGCGAGCCGAAGCGGGTCCGCATCGAGGATATCCAGCGCATCGTGGCGCGCCATTACAACGTGTCGAAGACCGAATTGCTGTCCAACCGGCGCACGCGTACCATCGTCAAGCCGCGGCAGGTCGCCATGTACCTGTCGAAGGTGATGACACCGCGCTCCCTGCCCGAAATCGGACGGCGCTTCGGCGGCCGCGACCACACCACGGTGCTGCACGCCGTGCGCAAGATCGAGGACCTGTCCGGCAACGACAACACGCTGGCACAGGAACTTGAGTTGCTGCGGCGGCTGATCAACGACCAGGCCTGACCGATCCGAGACAAGGCAAGCCGGAACCGCACTGGAATTCAATGGCTTGCATGCCCGACCGTGAGCCCGAAATGGGCTCGCGGCGTAGAGCAATTCCAGGAAAAGTGTGAGACGGTTTTCCGTCCGGAATTGTGTCAAAACAAAGCCTGGCCACGATCTGGATTCCGGATTCAGCGCATAGGCTGGCGGTCTTCGCGGCCTTTATCCCCAGAAAGCCCGCGCAGCCGGCCGGAACCGGTGGCGCGGGCTTGCGTTTGCTGGCTTTTTCCTGTCAGTTTACGCAGATTCTGAGCCTGTTCAGACCTTTCGCGGGGCGCCGCCAGCCGGAGACCCGCTCATCCTTTCAAGCGAGCCTGTTTCGTCATGCGTGTTATCCTGGAACGGTCAAATCTCCTGAAGTCGCTCAACCACGTCCACCGTGTGGTCGAACGGCGCAACACGATACCGATCCTGTCCAACGTGCTGCTCAGCGCCGAGGGCGCCAGCCTCGAAATGAAGGCAACCGACCTCGATCTGGAGGTGACGGAAGCGACGCCCGCCAAGGTCGAGCGTGGCGGGGCGACGACGGTTCCGGCGCATCTGCTCTACGACATCGTGCGCAAGCTCGCGGACGGCGCCGAGGTGATGCTGAAGACGGACGAGGACGGCAACGCCATGACGGTGACGTCGGGGCGCTCGAGCTTCCGGCTGCAGTGCCTGCCGCAATCCGACTTCCCCGAGCTTTCGGCCGGATCCTTCTCGCATATCTTCCGGCTCGACTCGGTTGCCCTGAAGGGTCTGATCGAGAAGACGCAGTTCGCCATTTCCACCGAGGAAACGCGCTACTATCTCAACGGCATCTACCTGCACACGCATGAGGTCGGCGGCAAGCTGAAGCTGCGCTCGGTGGCCACCGACGGCCACCGCCTGGCGCGCGCCGAAATCGACGCGCCGGCGGGTTCCGAGGGCATGCCGGGCATCATCATTCCGCGCAAGACGGTGAGCGAGCTGCAGAAGCTGGTCGACGATCCGGATGTCGCCGTGACCACCGAGCTGTCCGACACCAAGATCCGCTTCACCATCGGCAGCGTGGTCCTGACCTCGAAGCTGATCGACGGCACCTTCCCGGATTATCAGCGGGTCATTCCGACCGGCAACGACAAGAAGCTGATCCTCGACCGCCAGAGCTTTGCGCGGCGGTGGATCGCGTCTCGACCATCTCTTCCGAACGCGGCCGTGCAGTGAAGCTTTCGATCAGCGAAGGCCAGGTGACGCTTGCGGTCAACAATCCGGATTCCGGCAGCGCCACCGAGGAACTGGCGGCCGACTATTCGTCCGACCCGATCGAGATCGGCTTCAACGCCAAATATCTGCTTGACGTGGCCGCTCAGTTGACCGGAACGGAAGCCAAATTCATGCTGGCCGATGCCGGTTCGCCGACGCTGATCCACGACATGGCCGATGAGACCGCGCTTTACGTGCTGATGCCGATGCGGGTGTAGCCGGCGCTGCATCATCGATCCGGCTCTGCGACGGGACCGGCGGCAGGCACAATGGTTGCGGCGACTTCTACAGGCGGATAGCGGTTGCCGGGACAAATCCATATAAGTAAGCTAACACTTACTAATTTCCGCAATTATGCGGCGCTGGCGATCGATCTCGCCCCGGGCGCCGTGGTGTTTTCCGGCGACAATGGCGCCGGCAAAACCAACCTCCTCGAAGCGATTTCCTTGCTGACGCCCGGGCGCGGGCTGCGCCGTGCCCCTTATGCCGATGTCGCGCGCGAGGGCGGCGACGGCGGCTTTGCATTGCACGCCCGGCTCGACGGACCCGACGGCCAGATCGAGATCGGCACGGGGATTTCGGTTGGCGAGGGCGAAGGCGGGCGGCGGGTTCGCATCAATGGCGCGACTGCCCGCTCGGCCGAGGAGATGCTGGAATGGCTGCGCGTGGTGTGGCTGACGCCGGCCATGGATGCGCTGTTCACCGGACCGGCCGCGGACCGCCGGCGCTTTCTCGACCGGCTGGTGCTGGCGATCGATCCGGGCCACGGCCAGCGTGCTCTCGACTACGAAAAGGCGATGCGCGGCCGTAATCGTCTGCTTACCGAGGGCTCGCGGGATATCAGCTGGTTCGAGGCGATCGAGACGCAGATGGCCGAAACCGGCGTCGCCATTGCAGCGGCGCGCGCCGAACTGGTGCGCCTGCTCGCCGCCATGATCGACAGGCTGCCCGACACGGGACCGTTCCCGCAGGCCGACATCAGCCTTTCGGGCGATCTGGAGGCCGAGGTTTCCACCGCGCCGGCGGTCGATGTAGAGGAGCGGTTTCGCCGGGCGCTTGCCGGTGGCCGTGATCGTGATCGTGCCGCGGGACGCACGCTCGAAGGCCCGCACCGTTCCGATCTCCTGGTCAGGCACAGGCCCAAGGCGATGCCGGCCGAGCTCTGCTCGACCGGCGAGCAGAAGGCGCTGCTGGTCGGCATCGTCCTGTCGCATGCCCGGCTGACCGGCGAGATGTCGGGCATGACGCCGATCCTGCTGCTCGACGAAATTGCCGCCCATCTCGACAGCGGGCGGCGGGCAGCGCTGTTTTCGATCCTGGAGGAATTGAACTGTCAGGCGTTCATGACGGGGACCGATGCGGCGCTGTTTTCCAGCCTCAAGGGGCGTGCACAGTTCCTGACGGTCGACCACGGCACGGTTGGGCCAACCGAAGACGCCTGACAAGGTTTTTCGGCCGCTATATGGTCCTGATATGACCACCACGCTCACCACCGACGAGATCGAACGCTATGCCCGCCACATCGTGCTGCCCGAGGTCGGCGGCGCGGGCCAGCAGAGGCTCAAGCAAGCCCGGGTCCTGGTGATCGGCGCTGGCGGGCTGGGCGCGCCGGTGCTCGAATATCTTGCGGCGGCGGGCGTCGGCACGCTCGGCATCGTCGATGACGACACCGTGTCGCTCTCCAATCTGCAGCGCCAGGTCATCCACGGCACCGATACGATCGGCATGCTGAAAACCGACAGCGCCAGGGCGGCAATCGCCCGCATCAATCCCAACACCGCAGTGGAGACGCACACATTCCGGCTGAGCGCGGATAACGCCCCTGCCCTCGTCGCCCGCTATGACATCACCGTCGACGGGTCCGACAATTTCGAGACCCGTTATACGGTGGCCGATGCCTGTGCAAGCGCGCACAAACCCCTGGTGCATGCCGCCGTCGGCCGCTTCGACGGCTCGGTGACGGTGCTGAAGCCTTTCGAGGACGGCAAGGATGGCAAGCCGAATCCTGGCTATCGCGACCTCTTTCCCGAAGCCCCGCCGCCGGGCCTGGTGCCGTCCTGCGCCGAGGCCGGGGTGCTTGGCGCGCTGACCGGCGTCGTCGGCACGCTGCAGGCGATGGAGGCGATCAAGCTGATCACCGGCATCGGCGAGCCGCTCATCGGCCGTCTGCTGCTCTACGATGCGCTCGCCGCGCGCTTCGAAACGATCCGCTACGCCAGGCGCTGACCTTGGAGCGGACCGTACCTCTCTCCATCGACCGCATTCCGGCCGATTTCGGCCGCTGGGACGAGGTGCTTGCGCTGATCATGCGTGCCTTCGCCTTCATGGACGGGATCATCGACCCGCCATCCTCGGCCCACCTGCTCACCGTCGACACACTGCGCGACAAGGCCGGGCGGGAGACCGGTTTCGTGGCCCTCGACGGCGACAGGATCGTCGGCTGCGTCTTTGCTCTCGAGAGGGCCGACGACCTTTATGTCGGCAAGCTCGCCGTCGCCCCGGACTGCCAGGGGCAAGGTATTGGCCGACGGCTGATTCGGGCAGTCGAAATTCTCGCGCTCGACCACGGCAAGGCGGCGCTGGAGCTGCAGACCCGGATCGAGCTCACCGGCAATCACGCCGCCTTTGCCCGCCTCGGCTTTCACGAGACCGAGCGGACCGCGCATGAAGGCTACGCCAGGCCGACCTCGATCACCATGCGCAAGGCTCTTTCGTAAGCTTCTTCTTCCATCTGAATGACGGCGGGGCGTCAGATTCTGAGCGGCAGTACGCGGTCGGGCGGGCGGTGGCCGTCAACAAATGCCCGGATGTTGATGATCACCTTCTCGCCCATGTCGATGCGGCCTTCGAGCGTCGCCGAGCCCATATGCGGCAAAAGCACGACCTTGTGCCTGGCGGCGAGCTTGAGCAGCTTGGCATTGAGCGCCGGCTCATGCTCGTAGACGTCGAGGCCGGCGCCGGCGAGCTTGCCGTCCTGGATCAGCTTGACCAGCGCATCCTCGTCGATGATGTCGCCGCGCGCGGTGTTGACGATATAGGCCGTGGGCTGCAGCAGCGCCAACCGCCGCGCCGACAAGAGATGAAAGGTCGCCGGCGTCGAAGGACAATTGACCGAGATGATGTCCATGCGGGCCAGCATCTGGTCAAGGCTCTCCCAATAGGTCGCCTCCAGCTCGTCCTCGACCGCCGGCAATACGCGGTGGCGGTTGTGGTAGTGGATGGAAAGGCCGAAGGCCTTGGCCCGCCTGGCAACGGCGGTGCCGATGCGGCCCATGCCGACAATGCCGAGCCGCTTGCCCCAGATGCGCCGGCCGAGCATCCAGGTCGGCGACCAGCCGGCCCATTTCTTGTCGCCGGTGAGCACGTTGGCGCCTTCCGCCAGCCGGCGCGGCACCGCCAGCATCAGCGCCATGGTCATGTCGGCGGTGTCTTCGGTCAGCACATTGGGCGTGTTGGTGACGGTGATGCCCTTCTTGGCCGCCGCCGCCACATCGATCTTGTCGACACCGTTGCCGAAATTGGCGATCAGCTTGAGGTTGTCGCCGGCCTGGGCGATCAGCGCCGCGTCGATGTGATCGGTCACTGTCGGCACCAGCACGTCGGCTTCCTTGACCGCCGCAACCAGTTCCGGCTGCGTCATCGGCCGGTCCTCGACATTCAGCCTGGCGTCGAACAGCTCGCGCATGCGGGTCTCGACCGGGTCGGGCAGCTTTCGCGTGATGACCACGAGAGGCTTCTTTTTGCCTGCCATTGTTTCCCTCGTTGAGACCTCTTTAACCAAGACCGGCGAAACTGAAAGCCGGTCGCGGTAGCCGATTTACCCATGTAACAAGCGGTGCCGCCGAAGACAAAGAAAAAGGGGCGCCGAGGCCGAGAGGCAAGCGCCGAAAGGAACGAAAGTGTCTGGTTTCGCGTCGCTTCGCCTGACCCTCAGCGCAGCATTGCTCGGCGCTCTCCTCTATTCCCCGCTTGCCGCGGCACAGAGCGCGGCCGCACCCGCCCAGAGCGCCGTCACGCTCGGGCCGAGCGGTCTGCCATTGCCGCGATTCGTCAGCCTGAAATCCGGCCGCGTCAACTCGCGCGTCGGCCCCGGCGCCAACTACTCGGTCGACTGGATGTATATGAAGGCCGGCCTGCCCATGGAGATCATCCAGGAATTCGATACCTGGCGCCGCGTGCGCGATGCCGACGGCTCGGAAGGCTGGATCAACCAGTCGCTGCTGTCGGGCCGGCGCACCGCAATCATCGCGCCCTGGCAGCGCGGCAAGGGTGCCCAGATCAATCTTATGAAAAGTCCCGACAAGGATGCCCGTGTGGTGGCGATCGTCGAGCCTGGCGTCATGGGCACGATCAAGTCCTGCGACGGCCAGTGGTGCGAAATGACGCTTGACGGCCACACCGGCTGGCTTGCCCAGGCAGCGGTCTGGGGCGCCTATCCCGGCGAGCGGGTCAAGGACTGAGGTCGTTGCGCTTGCGCCCGATACGGCCGAGGTGGGTGTCCTGAAAGCCGGTTGACAGTTTCAGGCCATAGCCCAGCGCACGGTCGATGGCGATGTGGGCGATCCAGATCAGTGCGACCGCGATGGCGACCGTATGACCGGACAGGTAGCCGACGAGCAGCAGCAGCACCGGTACGATGAGGATGTGCAGGGCGTTGTAGGCGATGGCGCCGATGCGCGGCCCTGCGAGACAACCGAACATCGACAGGTCCGGCGCCAGGATCAGCACCGCGAAGAGCCACCAGGAAACGCCTGACGAAGCGTAGAAGACGACAGCGACCGCGGCCACGGCAGCCCACTCGAGCCGGATGATCAGGTCGAGAGGCTTCATCCCCGACAGATTATTTTGGCCCGACAGATTATTCTGGCCCGGCCGATTGTTCCGGCCTCGCCGGCCCTTCCTGACGCTTGGGGCGCAGCCTCACCACGATGTCGACATTGGCGATCTCCATGCCTTCCGGAGGCGGCGGCAGGTTGGAGACGGTCACCGGGCCGCTTTCGATATCGAAAATCCGGTTTTCGCCTTCAATGTAGAAATGGTGGTGGTCGGAGGTGTTGGTGTCGAAATAGGTCTTGGCGCCCTCGACGGCGAGGATGCGCAGCAGTCCCGCCTGGGTGAACTGGTGGAGCGCGTTGTAGACGGTGGCCAGCGACACCGGCACGCCGGCGGCAAGCGCCTCCTCATGCAATTCCTCGGCCGAGAGATGGCGATCGCCCTTGGCGAAAAGCAGGTCGGCCAGCGCGATGCGCTGCCGCGTCGGCCTCAGGCCGGCTTCGCGTACCCGCTTGTCCACAGCGACATTTTCCTTCCGGCAGCCCCGGTCCATCTGGTCTTCCAAGCTCGCAGTCCCGCTTCAAGACACGCCCAGAATGGCAAAAAAATGAACGTCTGCCGAAACCGGACCCCTGTTGACATATATTCTGTCGTCCGAAAGCGATCAATAGCGCGCATTGACCCGGGCAGACTTGCGGGTTAAGCGCAAACGCCGGTTTCCGGCCTGAAACAGATTGTGTTAGGACACCAACGACAAGGGCGCGCTACCGCCCGGACGATATGGGGACGAGATTGATGGCGGGTAAATCCAGCTACGACTACGAAGAATTGCTGGCCTGCGCCCGCGGCGAGCTGTTCGGAGAGGGCAACGCCCAGCTGCCCTACCCGCCCATGCTGATGTTCGACCGTATCACCGAGATCAGCGAGACCGGCGGCGCTTTCGACAAGGGCTTCATCCGTGCGGAGTTCGACATCAAGCCGGACCTGTGGTTCTTTGCCTGCCATTTCATCGGCAATCCGATCATGCCAGGATGCCTCGGCCTCGACGCCTTGTGGCAGTTGACCGGCTTCTACCTTGGCTGGCTCGGCGAGCCCGGCAAGGGAATGGCGCTGTCGACCGGCGAGGTCAAGTTCAAGGGCATGGTCACACCATCGGTCAAGAAGGTCGAGTATGGCGTGGATTTCAAGCGCGTGATGCGCGGCCGGTTGGTTCTGGGCATCGCCGATGGCTGGATGAAGGCGGATGGCGAGCCCATATATGCGGCGACGGACCTGAAGGTCGGTCTGTCCAAGCAGTCGGCGGTCGCTTGACCGCAGCCTTGGCCTGCCCACTGGCCAGCATCCCTGGAAGGAGTTGCGAATGAGACGTGTCGTAGTCACAGGCCTCGGCATCGTGTCGTCGATCGGCAACAATGCCAACGAGGTGCAGACCTCGCTGCATGACGCCAGATCCGGCATCAGCTTTTCCGATTCCTTCGCCGAGCATGGCTTCCGTTGCCAGGTCTGGGGCGCACCGACGCTCGACCCATCGGCCATGATAGATCGCCGTGCGATGCGCTTCCTGAGCCAAGGCGCTGCCTGGAACCACGTCGCCATGGATCAGGCGATCGCCGATGCCGGCCTCGGCGAAAGCGACATCACCAATGAGCGCACCGGCATCGTCATGGGCTCGGGCGGCCCCTCGACCCGCACCATCGTCGAGGCGGCCGAAACCACGCTGAAGAACGGCAGCCCCAAGCGCATCGGCCCCTTTGCGGTGCCAAAGGCAATGTCGTCGACGGCCTCGGCGACGTTGGCCACATGGTTCAAGATCCACGGCGTCAACTACTCGATTTCGTCGGCCTGCTCGACCTCGGCGCATTGCATCGGCAATGGCTACGAGCTGATCCAGTGGGGCAAGCAGGATATCGTCTTTGCCGGCGGCCACGAGGATCTCGACTGGACGATGTCGGACCTGTTCGACGCTATGGGCGCCATGTCGTCGAAGTACAATGACCGGGCTTCCGCCGCTTCGCGCGCCTATGACGTCAATCGCGACGGCTTCGTCATCGCCGGCGGCGCCGGCGTTCTGGTGCTGGAAGAGCTGGAGCATGCCAAGGCGCGCGGCGCCAAGATCTACGCCGAGATCGTCGGCTACGGCGCGACCTCGGATGGCTACGACATGGTGGCACCCTCCGGCGAAGGCGCGGTCCGCTGCATGCGCCAGGCGCTGGCGACTGTGACCACGCCGGTCGACTACATCAACACCCACGGCACCTCGACGCCAGTCGGGGATTCCAAGGAAATGGGCGCCATCCGCGAGGTGTTCGGCGAGAAGATGCCGTTCATCACCTCGACGAAATCGCTGACCGGCCATTCGCTGGGCGCGGCCGGCGTGCAGGAATCGATCTATTCGATCCTGATGATGCAAGGCGGCTTCATCGGCGAAAGCGCGCATATCGAGACACTCGACCCTGAATTCGAGGGCATGCCAATCGTGCGCAAGCGCATAGACAACGCCAAGATCGACACCGTTTTGTCTAATTCGTTCGGTTTCGGTGGCACCAACGCGACGCTCGTTTTCCAGCGCTACTCCGCATAAGGCCAGCGTTTTTTCTAAAAGGATTGCCAGCCATGGACGGATTGATGAAGGGCAAGCGCGGGCTTGTCATGGGTGTCGCCAACGATCATTCGATCGCCTGGGGCATCGCGCAGAAATTGTCCCAACATGGCGCGGAGCTCGCCTTCACCTACCAGGGCGAGGCCTTCGGCCGGCGGGTCAAGCCGCTCGCCGACAGACTGGGCGCCTCGCTGGTCGTTCCCTGCGATGTCGAGGACAGCGCTTCGGTCGCCGCCACCTTCGAGACGCTTGGCAAGGAATGGGGCGGGCTGGACTTCGTCGTCCATGCCATCGGCTTTTCCGACAAGAATGAGTTGAAGGGCCTTTACGCCGACACCAGCCGGGACAATTTCGTCCGCACCATGGTGATCTCCTGCTACTCCTTCACCGAAGTGGCCCGCAACGCCGCGCCGCTGATGACGGAAGGCGGCTCGATGATCACGCTGACCTATGCCGGCTCGGTCCGCGTCATGCCGAACTACAATGTCATGGGCGTCGCCAAGGCCGGCCTCGAGGCCAGCGTGCGCTACCTTGCCAACGACTACGGTCCGCGCGGCATCCGGGTGAACGGCATCTCGGCAGGACCGGTGCGCACGCTCGCCGGCGCCGGCATTTCGGACGCCCGCCACATGTTTTCCTACCAGCAGCGCAACTCGCCGCTGCGTCGCACCGTGACCATCGACGAGGTCGGCGGCTCGGCGCTTTATTTGCTGTCCGACCTCGCCTCCGGCGTCACCGGTGAAATCCACTATGTCGATTCCGGCTATCACATCGTCTCGATGCCGACGCTCGATGAATTGAAGCAGACGGATGGCTAACCAGCCCTAAAACGGATCAAGGCGACACGCTTTGGGCAACCGTTTCGGAGAAATGGCGCTTTTCCAGTAACGAAATAAATCTTCTCCAGTAAAATTGGACGCATTCGCGGAAACTCATTTTAAGAAGATTTCCGCTATAGAGTCCCGCAATCTGGGGACCTTTGAATGTCTGCCGTTAGCAACCCGAAGCGAACACCGGTGTTCCGACTGCTCACGATAGCAAGTTCGGGCATTGGCAGTTTCGTGCTCGGCATCTGGGGCCTGAAGCACGGTCTCGGCGACGGGTTTGCCGGCATATCGGTTGATATGATGGTCGCGATCATGGCCGCGCTTTGCGCGCTGGCGGCTTCGGTGGCGGCAATGTCCTTCTTCGCCGGTATCGATGAATCGGCGGATTTCGTCTTCAACGAGACCCATTTCGACAAGCTGACAGGACTCTTGGCGCGCCCTGCGATGGTCGGCAAGATCGCCGAGGCGGCATGCGCGACAAGCCGAACCGGGGAACCGGTGTTCCTGATCGACATCGACATCGACCGGTTCAAGCAGATCAACGACGCGATCGGCTATAGCCAGGGCGACGAGCTGATCCGCGCCTTCACCAAGCGGCTGCAAGAGAGTGTGCCCGCACGCGCCCTGATCAGGCGCATCGGCGCCGGCGAGTTCGCGGTGCTGCTTCCGGATCATCAGATCCAGGGAACGATGGAAAGCATGGTCGAAAGGCTCATCGACGAGTTGATGGAGCCCTATGAACTCAGCAGCCATCAGCAGTCGGTGAGCCTGTCGGTGGGTATCGTGGCCATGCCCAAGGATGGCGTCGATCCGGTCCTTATCCTGCGCCGCTCCAATCTGGCGCTGCAGCATGCGCGCGCCAGCGGCGTCGGCAACTGGTCGGTGTTCGACAGCGAGATGGGGCGTGTCGCCGATCATCGCCAATGGGTCGAATCCGAACTGCACACCGCCTTCGAACGCGGAGATTTCGACCTCCACTATCAGCCGCAGCTCGACCTGCCGACCGGCCGTATCATCGGCTATGAAGCGCTGATCCGCTGGAACCATCCCGAACGCGGCATGATCCCGCCGATGGAGTTCATCCAGATCGCCGAGGAAACCGGGATGATCAACCCGATCGGCGAATGGGTTCTGCGCAAGGCCTGCAGCGACGCCCGCCATTTGCCGGACGACTGCTTCGTCGCCGTCAACATCTCGCCGGTCCAGTTCATGACCAAGGACTTCGTCGGCATCGTGCGCGACACGATGCGGGCCACCGGCATCAAGCCGTCGCGGCTGGAGCTGGAAGTCACCGAAACGGCGATGATGCAGGACCGCGACCGCGCGGCCGCCATCCTGAAAGAGCTTGCCGAGATGGGCATCTCGGTTGCCGTCGATGATTTCGGCACCGGCTATTCGAACCTCAGCTATCTGATCGATTTCTCGTTCGGCAAGCTGAAGATCGACCGTTCCTTCGTCAGCCGCATCGATACGGATTCCAGCTCCGGCGCCGTCGTCTCGACCATTGTCGGACTTTCGCGCGCACTCGGCGTCAGCATCATTGCCGAAGGCGTCGAGACCGAAAGCCAGGCGACGCTGCTGCGGGCCGCCGGCTGCGAGGTGGTGCAGGGCTACCTGTTCGGCCGGCCGGCGCCGCTCAAGTTCAGGCTCGGCGACGCGCATGCCACAGACGAGGTCAGGCGCGTCGCCAACCTGCACTGAACGGCGATACGCATCGCTTCAGCGCCGAGCGGAAAACACCTTGAACATGCCGTCGCGGGCGAGTTCCGCGTGGCTGGCAAAGGCGGCCGACAGCACGGACTCATAGGGAAGCTGGCGGTTGGCGACCATGAACAGCCTGCCACCGGGCTTCAACGCCTTGGCCGCCGCGCGGATCATGCCGGCACCGATCTCCGGCTCCGCTGCACGGCTGCGGTGAAAGGGCGGGTTCATGGCGATGACGTCGTAGCGCCGCTCGACAGGCTCGGCGAGCAGATCCGTCCAGAAGAAGCCTTGCGCCACGGTGTTGCCGAGGTTGCCCTTGGCTGCCTCCAGCGCATCGAAATCGGCCTCGTAGAGATCAAGGGCCGACAGGCCTGACGAACGGGCAGCCATCTCAGCCGCCACATAGCCCCAGCCGGCGCAGAAATCGGCCGCACTGCCGCGCAGATCACCGGGCAGATTGTCGACCAGAAGCTTCGAACCGGCATCGACGCGATCGAAGGAGAACATGCCGGGTTCGGTGTGGAACCGGCCCTCGACCAATTGCGCCGGGTTGGCGGCACGAAGTGCCGTGGCGGCCTGCATATCCGCCGGGCGGCGCAGCCAGAAGGCGATGCCGTGATGTTTCGGCATGTGACCGTCGAGGGGCACAAGCTCGTCGATGCGCTTGCGCAGGCTGGCAATGCCATCGTCCTTGCCGCCGGCAATGACGACCAGTCCGCCCGGTGCCACGCGCTCGAGGGCCTCGGCGATACGCAGTTCGTTCTGGCCGCGATGACGGCCGGCGAGCACCAGCGCGGCATCAAAACCGTCGCCCTCGGTTGTCGGCGTGACCGTGAAGCCCGCCGCCTGCAAAGCGCGGAAATGCGGCCGGAAGCCTTGTACGAGATTTAGCCCGGCCTCGAAACCGTGCGGCGGGCGCAGGCCTGGCTCGGCCCCGAGAAAGAGAATGCGCTCACTCTTGCGCGGCAAGGCAAGCGCCTCGGCCTCGAACGGGTGGAAAAGCGTCTTCAGCGCTTCAGCGGACATTCCCTCTACCTTCCAAACGAAAACGGGCGCGACATCAGCCGCGCCCGTTTCGACTTCCGTGTCAGACCACTCAGGCGGCGTCTTCTTCGCCTTCGGCCTTCTTGTCGCGGACGATTTCCTTGCCGGTGGCCTGGTCGACGACCTTCATCGACAGGCGAACCTTGCCGCGTTCGTCGAAGCCCATCAGCTTGACCCAGACCTTGTCGCCTTCCTTGACGACGTCGGAGGTCTTGGCAACGCGCTCATTGGCGAGCTGCGAGATGTGGACGAGACCGTCACGCGGGCCGAAGAAGTTGACGAAAGCGCCGAAGTCGGCGGTCTTGACGACCGTGCCTTCGTAGATCTCGCCGACTTCCGGCTCGGCGACGATGGTGTGGATCCACTTCTTCGCCGCCTCGATCTCCTTGGCGTTCGAGGAAGCGATCTTGACCGTGCCGTCGTCCTCGATGTTGATCTTGGCGCCGGTCTTCTCGACGATCTCGCGGATGACCTTGCCGCCCGAACCGATGACGTCGCGGATCTTGTCGGTCGGAATGTGCATGACCTCGATGCGCGGCGCGAACTCGCCGAGTTCGGGGCGGGCGCCGGTCAGGGCATGCGCCATTTCGCCGAGGATATGCTGGCGGCCATCCTTAGCCTGGTCCAGCGCGATCTTCATGATCTCCTCGGTGATGCCCTCGATCTTGATGTCCATCTGCAGCGAGGTGATGCCGTTGGCGGTGCCGGCAACCTTGAAGTCCATGTCGCCGAGGTGATCTTCGTCACCCAGGATGTCGGACAGAACCGCGAAGCGCTCGCCTTCCTTGATCAGGCCCATGGCGATACCGGCAACGGGCTTGGCCAGCGGCACGCCGGCATCCATCAGCGCCAGCGAGGTGCCGCAGACAGTGGCCATCGAGGACGAACCGTTGGACTCGGTGATCTCCGAGACGACACGCAGCGTGTAGGGGAACTGGTCAGCGCTCGGCAGCATCGGACGGATGGCGCGCCAGGCGAGCTTGCCGTGGCCGATTTCGCGGCGACCCGGCGAACCCATGCGGCCGGTCTCACCGACGGAGTAGGGAGGGAAGTTGTAGTGAAGGAGGAACTTCTCCTTGTACATGCCGGTCAGCGAATCGACATACTGCTCGTCTTCGCCGGTGCCGAGCGTGGCAACGACCAGCGCCTGGGTCTCGCCGCGGGTGAACAGCGCCGAACCATGGGTGCGCGGCAGGACGCCGACTTCCGAGACGATCTTGCGAACCGTCTTCAGGTCGCGGCCATCGATGCGCGAGCCGGTGTCGAGGATGTTCCAGCGCACGACCTTGGCCTGCAGTTCCTTGAACACCGAACCGATCTGCTCGGAGGTGTACTTGGCGTCTTCGCCTTCGGCCGGAGCATAGGCTGCCTTGACCTTCGCCTTGACGGCGTCGACGGCGGCATAGCGCTTCTGCTTGTCGGTGATCTTGTAGGCTTCACGAAGCTCGTCGCCGACGATCTTCAGCATCTCTGCTTCAAGCGCGGAATAGTCCGGCGCGGTGAAGTCGCGTGGCTCCTTGGCGGCAACTTCGGCCAGCTTGATGATGGCGTCGATGACCGGCTGGAAGCCCCTGTGTCCGAACATGACAGCACCGAGCATCAGCTCTTCGCCAAGTTCCTTGGCTTCCGACTCAACCATCAGCACGGCGTCGGCGGTGCCGGCGACGACGAGGTCGAGCTTGGACTCCTGCATCTCGTCGATGTGCGGGTTGAGAACGTATTCGCCGTTGATGTAGCCGACGCGCGCGCCGCCGACCGGACCCATGAACGGAACGCCCGACAGCGTCAGCGCGGCGGAGGTGGCGACGATCGACAGGATGTCCGGATCATTCTCAAGGTCATGCTGGACAACGGTGACGACGATCTGGGTGTCGTTCTTGTAGCCGTCGGCGAAGAGCGGACGGATCGGGCGGTCGATGAGGCGCGAAACCAGCGTTTCCTTTTCGCTCGGACGGCCTTCCCGCTTGAAGTAGCCGCCCGGGATCTTGCCGGCGGCATAGGTCTTTTCCTGGTAGTTGACGGTCAGCGGAAAGAAATCGAGGCCGGGCTTGGGCTCCTTCATCGAAACGACGGTGGCCAGAACCTTGGTCTCGCCGTAGGTGGCGAGCACCGCGCCGTCAGCCTGACGCGCGATCTTGCCGGTTTCGAGGATGAGCGGGCGGCCGCCCCATTCGATTTCCACTTTGTGCTGATTGAACATGTCTTGTCCTTTATATGAGGAAGGGCCGCGCCGTTTCAGCGTGCGCGGGTGCCCTTTCCTCTGGCTTCCTTTCTCGGGCAGCCACGGGCAAGACAACGGGAGGCTCGGGTTTCATCGGCACGGTGGCCATACGAGCGTCCTGCAATCCTGCCCCATGACCGTCCATGGGTGGCTTCGAGTGGCCCTCTGCACGCTCTAAGCCGGATATGGCCAATCGATCGATCGGCCTGCGCATGACACCGAAACCCACGGCTTGCGGAACGCGTCATACGCAAATTCACTTTTTGGAGCGTCCGTCCGGCATCCGGATGGGTGCGCGGCGCTCCACTCCTGCATTCGAGATCGGATTGGTCCGGGGCTCAAATGCGCGACCGGCGGACTCCTTAAGAGAGCCCGCCGGTCAATTCGTCAACGGCGCAGACCGAGCTTCTCGATCAGTGTCTGATAGCGCGCGTCGTCCTTGCGCTTGAGATAATCAAGCAGGCTGCGGCGCTGGGACACGAGAGACGAGCAGACCACGGCGGGAATGGTTATCCTTCTTGTGGTCCTTGAAATGGTCGGTCAGGTTCTTGATGCGCTCGGAAAGGATGGCCACCTGGACTTCCGGAGACCCGGTATCGCCCTTGGCGGTTGCGAATTCACCCATCAATTCCTTTTTGCGCTCAGCAGTAATCGACATCGTGTTTTTCCTTATCTGTTTGAGGAAACGGGTCGCCCTCAGCCGGGATGTCGTCCAGCAGGGGCCGGTGCAAGCAAAGCGTCGTGGCGCTATGCTGCGGCGCATATAGTGCAATTCCCGGGAAAACACCAGCCCAATTCACAAAGCCGGCTTTTCAGCCCGAAATGGCCAGTTTTACCGGCGTTAGAGCCATTTCTTCCATTTGAAGAAGGCAATCAAGCCGATCGCGACAACAGCCATGAACAGGAGCGATGCGGGATAACCGTAGTAGGCCCGCAGCTCCGGCATGTTCCATGGCGAGGCGTCGGGACTGAAATTCATGCCCCAGACACCGACCAGGAAGGTGAGCGGCATGAAGATGACCGAGACGATGGTGAGATAGCTGATGACGTCGTTGGTTCGCGCCTGGCTCAGCGACAGATGCATCTCGATCAGGCCGGTCAGCATGTCGCGCTGGGTCTCGACCAGTTCGATCAGCCGCAGCGTGTGGTCGAGCGTGTCGTTGAGGAAGATTTTGGTCTCGGCCTTTACATAGGGCACATCGTTGCGGATCAGCGTCGCCACGGCATCGCGCATCGGCCACAGCACGCCCTTCAGCACATTGGCGTCGCGCCGCAATTCGTGCAGTTGCCGCATCTGATGCTTGTGCGTTGAATGCAGCATCTCGTCCTCGATACCGTCGACCAGGTCGCCTGCCGCTTCGATCGGCGGAAAATAGCTGTCGACGATGGCATCGATCAGCGCGTAGGCGAGATAGTCGGCGCCGCGGGCCCGCAACCGGTTGGGCGCGGAACTCTCGATGCGTTTACGCACCGGGTCGAAGGGATCGCCCTCGCGCTCCTGGAAAGTGACGACGAAATTCTTGCCGAAGAACATGGCGATCTGCTCGTAGCGATGGGCTGTAATGTCGTCGATCATGCGCACGACGACGAAGGCGTGATCCTCGAAGAAATCGACCTTGGGCCGCTGGCCGGTGTTGACGACATCTTCCAGGGCCAGCGGATGCAGGTTGAAGATCCGGCCGATCTCCTCGATCAGCTGGATGTTGGCGAGCCCGGTGCAGTCCAGCCAGACGACCGGCCATTTGTCGCAATGGGTATTGAGATCGTCGATGCTGGCATTGTCGATGGTCTTGAATTTTTCGGGCGAAATCAGCGTCAGCCTGAGCTCGCTGCGCCGCGCCGCCGGGTCGGCGATCAGCGTGCCCGGCGAGGCGCCGACCGGTGGCCGCCGCGTCTTCACCGGCGTCCGCTTTTTCACCGCCTCGGCCTTTGCCATGTGCCCCTCGAGTGTAACGTCCAGCTGAAATTAGGCGAGAGCCGTCACCCGGCAAAGACCCGCTTGGGCTTGAACATGCCTTGTTCGATCGCACCGATGGCTACCAGCTTGCCGCGGGCCGTGGCACAGGCTTCTTCCGCCTCGACAGGCGCATCGCGGCCACGAATGATGACCGGATTGCCGAGGCGGATCTTTGTAGCCGCATCATCGCTGATGGCGATCTGCGGCAGGCAGTCGAGAGCCGCCGAGGTATCGACCAGAAGCGCGTCGATCGCGCCAAAGTCTACCGGCACGTCAATCGCATCGGCGTCGTCGGCAGGCTCCGGCTTGGCCTCATCTTGCGTGCCGAAGCGTGCCGCCTCGAGTTCGGCGATGGTGACGAAATCCTCAGGCGTGAACGGCTCGACCTCGACCCGGCGCAATTCGCTGATATGACCGAAGCAGCCGAGGTCGCGGCCCATGTCGCGGGCCAGCGAGCGCACATAGGTGCCCTTGCCGCATTCGATCTCGAAAATGGTGTGGTCGGCGTGGTGCTCGATGACATCCAAGCGCCCGATCTCGATCTCGCGCGCGGGAATGTCGACCGTCTCGCCTTCGCGGGCGAGGTCGTAGGCGCGTTCGCCCGCAATCTTGATGGCCGAGAATTGCGGCGGCGTCTGCATGATGACGCCGGTGTATTTCGGCAGCAGCGCCTTGACCTCGGCTTCCGCCGGGCGGAGGTCGGAGCTCTTGGTCACCGGCCCTTCAAGATCGTCGGTGGAGCGCTCCTGCCCCCAGGCAACGGTGAAGCGATAGATCTTGGCGCCATCCTGCACATAGGGAACGGTCTTGGTGGCTTCACCGAGCGCGATCGGCAGCATGCCGGAAGCCAGCGGATCGAGCGTGCCGGCATGGCCGGCCTTTTCCGCCTGGAACAGCCATTTGATCTTGGACACGGCCTCGGTCGAGCCCATGCCGACCGGCTTGTCCAGCACCACCCAGCCGGAAACCGGCCGGCCCTTCTTCTTGCCGCGGCGTCCCATTATTCGCTGTCCTTGTCGTCTTTGGCCCTGTCGTCTACGGCCTTGTCGTCGTCCGCATCGAGATCGCGTGCCACTTCGGGCGACTTCAGCAGATCGTTGATCCTGGCGAAATTGTCGAAGGAGGTGTCGAGCTTGAAGCGGAACTCCGGCATGAACTTCATCTGCCGCAGAGCGCCAGAGACGCGGCCACGGACGAATTTCGCATGCTTGTTCAACGCCTCGACAACCGCGTCGGTGTCCTTGGCGCCCAGCGGCGAGACGAAAGCGGTGGCAACCCTCAGGTCGGGCGACATGCGTACTTCCGAGACCGACACAACAGTATTTTCGATCAGCGGATCGATGATCTCGCCGCGCTGCAAGGTTTCGGAGAGCGCGTGGCGCACCTGTTCGGCAACGCGCAGCATACGCTGGGACGGGCTGGATGTGGTTGGACGGGGCATTGTTCTCAATCCTGAAAGCGTGAGGCGCGGGATGGGACCGTGCCGCATGTCTCACATGTCAACGCATCGGCCCGAAATCGAATTCGGTTTCGAAAGCACGATGCGTAATTTCACAATAAACTCCAGGCGGCGGTCTTTCGACCACCGCCTGGCATGGACAGGTCACGCGAACTCAGAGTGTCCGGGTCACCATCTCGACGCGGAAGCACTCGATGATGTCGCCGACGCGCATGTCCTCGTAGTTCTGGAAGGCCATGCCGCACTCCTGGCCGCCGGGGACTTCCGAAACCTCGTCCTTGAAGCGCTTCAGCGTCTTCAGCGTGCCTTCGTGGATGACGACGTTGTCGCGGATCAGGCGCACGCCTGCACCACGCTCGACCTTGCCTTCGGTGACACGGCAGCCGGCGATCTTGCCGACCTTGGTGATGTCGAATATCTCGAGGATCTCGGCGTTGCCGATGAAGGTCTCGCGACGCTCCGGCGACAGCAGGCCCGACAGAGCCGCTTTCACATCATCCACGAGGTTATAGATGATCGAGTAATAGCGGATCTCGATGCCCGCGGCCGCAGCCGCGGCACGTGCCTGCACGTTGGCACGGACGTTGAAGCCGATGATCGCCGCACCAGACGTTTCCGCCAGCGAGACGTCGCTTTCGGTGATGGCGCCGGCGCCGGCGTGAACGATGCGCGCACGCACCTCGTCGGTGCCGAGCTTGTCGAGTGCGGCGTTGATCGCCTCGATCGAACCCTGCACGTCGCCCTTGATGACCAGCGGGAATTCCTTCAACCCGCTCGTCTGCAACTGCGACATCATCTGTTCGAGCGAGCCACGCTGGCCGGCATGCTTGGCCACCGCCTTCTCGCGCGCCAGACGCTGGCGGTATTCGGTGATCTCGCGGGCGCGGGCCTCGTTGTTGACCACGGCGAAACGGTCGCCAGCCTGCGGGGTTCCCTGAAGGCCGAGCACCTCGACCGGCATTGCCGGCGGCGCTTCCTTGATCTGCTCGCCGCGATCGTTGACCAGCGCGCGCACCCGACCCCATTCGTTGCCGGCGACAAGAATGTCGCCCGGCATCAGCGTGCCGGTCTGCACCAGCACGGTTGCGACGGGACCGCGGCCCTTGTCGAGCTGCGCCTCGATGACGACGCCTTCGGCGGTACGGTCCGGATTGGCCTTCAGGTCGAGGATTTCGGCCTGCAGCAGGATAGCCTCGAGCAGCTTGTCGAGATTGGTGCCCTTGGTCGCCGACACTTCGACGTCCAGCACTTCACCGCCCATCGATTCGACGAAGACCTCATGGCGCAGCAGTTCGGAGCGCACCTTCTGCGGATCGGCATCATGCTTGTCGATCTTGTTGATCGCCACGATGATCGGAACGCCGGCCGCCTTGGCGTGGCTGATCGATTCGATCGTCTGCGGCATGACGCTGTCATCGGCCGCCACCACCAGAATGGCGATGTCGGTGGCTTGGGCGCCGCGGGCGCGCATCGCCGTGAAGGCGGCGTGGCCGGGCGTGTCGATGAAGGTGATCTTCTGGCCGTTTTTCTCGACCTGATAGGCACCGATATGCTGGGTGATGCCGCCGGCCTCGCCGGAGACGACATTGGCATTGCGGATGGCATCGAGCAGCGAGGTCTTGCCGTGGTCGACGTGGCCCATGATGGTGACGACCGGCGGACGCGACACCAGGTCCTCGGCATTGTCGGCGATGTTGAACAGGCCTTCCTCGATGTCGGACTCGGCGACGCGGCGGACCGTGTGGCCGAATTCCGTGGCGACCAGCTCGGCCGTGTCGGCGTCGATGACGTCGCCCGGCTTCAGGATCTGGCCCTGCTTCATGAAGAACTTGACCACATCGACCGCACGTTCGGACATGCGCTGCGCCAGTTCCTGGATGGTGATGGTCTCGGGCAGGATCACTTCGCGCATGACTTTCTCGCGCGGCTCATTGTGCATAGCGCGCTTGAACTTCTCCTGGCGGCGACGCATCGACGACAGCGAACGGGCCCGCGCATCCTCGTCGGAAAGCGCGGAATTCAGCGTCAGCTTGCCACGGCGGCGGTCTTCTTCGCCCTTGGTCGGCTTGGCCGGACGCGCCACTTCGGGCGTGACCAGGCGGCGCACCGGTGCACCGGCGCCGGTCCGCTTCGGCTTGACCTCTTCTTCTTCGTCCGCGGTTGCCAGCTCGGCGGCCAGCGGCGCACGACGGCGTGCCTCTTCCTCGGCGCGACGGCGCGATTCGGCCTCGGCCTGCAACCGTGCCTCTTCCTCGGCCTGGCGGCGCGCGGATTCTTCGCGCTCACGCTTGCGGCGCTCTTCGTCCTCGGCCCGGCGCTTGGCCTCTTCGGCGGCGCGCTGACGGTCTTCGACCTCGCGGACCTTCGAGCCCTCGAGCGCCCTGCGGCGGGCTTCCATTTCGCTGCGCGACAGCTCGTTCAGCACCATGCCGCTGCGCTCGACCGGAGCCGGCGGGGGAGGCGGAGGCGGCGCCTTGGGCGCTTCCTGCACGACAGGTGCCGCGGCAACCGGCGGCTTCGGCGTGAAGACGGGCACAGGGGTAGCGGCCACCGGCTCCGGCTTGTCGCCGGGCAGGGAGAATTTGCGCTTCTTGGTCTCGACCACGACCGACTTGGTACGGCCATGCGAGAAGTTCTGGCGCACGGTGCCCTGTTCCATGCCGGGGCGCTTCAGCGTCAAGGTCTTCTTCGGTGTAACACTCAACGTCTTGTCGTCGCCCGATTTCGTATCGCTCATTCCATATCCTCTGCGGGCTCATCTTCGTCAGCAACGGCCGCAAGCATTGCCAGATCGTCCGGGGTACCGCCCCGATATCGGTCGAGCGCAACCATGCGCTTCTGGACCGCCTTACCCGCGTCTCCCGCGAGGACGGCAGCATGTATCACATTTGTGCCCCCCAATGCCAAGCTCAACTCGGCCTCGGAGAAAAGTTTGTAGGCAAGGATGGAAGGGCCGCCAATATGGACGGTCGCCCGCCGCGCCTGGCTGATCTTGCGCACGCCATCGTCCGACGCTTCGGCCGCGTGAAGCACGAAAAGCGCCAGCCCGCTGCGCACGGCACTCTCAACCTTGGTGGCACCAAGAGAAATTGCGCCTGCCTTGCGAGCGAGACCCAGCATGCCCAGAGCGGATCTGGAGAGCAGCCCGTCGACCATGCCGCCAAGATCCGGCGGCACGACCACCTGTGCCTTGAAGGCGCGGGCAAAAAGGTTCTTGGCCGCCGCCTTGTCGATATGTAGGCGATCGGCACTCACCCAGCAACCGCGGCCGGGCAGATTTCTCTTGAGATCGGGAACGACGGCCGAATCCGGGCCGACGACGAACCGGATCAGTTCATCCGGTTCGGCCTGCTTGCGGGTAACGATGCAGGTGCGATCGTTCATCTCGTCCAAGGGCGGGTTGTGTGCGATGCGGTTTCACCTCACGCACCAACGGCTTCGTCAGCCGATACTTCTTCGGCCGCAAGCTCGTCCTCGGAAATCCAGCCGGCCTTGAGACGGGCGTTGAGCACCATCTGTTCGGCGTCGGCGCGCGAAACACCATGATTGGCCAGCACGCCCGGATAGACCTTGGTCTCGCCGTCCTTGCGTTCCTTCCAGCCGGTCAGGTCGTCGGCGGCGTAGCCGGCGAAATCCTCGATCGTCTTCACGCCGTCCTCGCCGAGCGTCACCATCATGGCGGTGGTGATGCCGGGGATTTCGCGCAGTTCGTCCTTGACGCCCAGCGCCTTGCGCTTGTCGTCGTGCTCGGCCTCGATCTTTTCGAGATATTCGCGGGCACGGGTCTGGATTTCGGAAGCGGTGTCTTCGTCAAAGCCGTCGATCGAGGCGATCTCGCCGGCGTCGACATAGGCGACTTCCTCGACGCTGGTGAAGCCTTCGGAGGCCAGCACCTGGCCGACCATCTCGTCGACGTCGAGGGCTTCCATGAACAGCGCCGAGCGCTCGACGAATTCCTTCTGGCGGCGCTCGGATTCCTCGGCCTCGGTCAGGATGTCGATATCCCAGCCGGTGAGCTGCGAGGCGAGACGCACATTCTGGCCGCGGCGGCCGATGGCCAGCGACAGCTGATCGTCGGGAACCACCACTTCGATGCGCTCGGCGTCTTCGTCGAGCACGACCTTGGCGACTTCCGCCGGCTGCAGCGCATTGACGATGAAGGAGGCGGCCGAGGGCGACCACGGAATGATGTCGATCTTCTCGCCCTGCAATTCGCCGACGACGGCCTGGACGCGGCTGCCGCGCATACCGACGCAGGCTCCGACCGGATCGATCGAGGAATCACGCGAGATGACGGCGATCTTGGCGCGCGAACCCGGGTCGCGGGCGACCGACTTGATCTCGATGATGCCGTCATAGATCTCCGGCACTTCCATGGTGAAGAGTTTGGCCATGAACTGCGGATGGGTGCGCGACAGGAAGATCTGCGGGCCGCGCTGCTCGCGGCGCACGTCGTAGACATAGGCGCGGACGCGGTCGCCATACTTGTAGTTCTCGCGCGGGATCAGCTCGTCGCGGCGGATAATGGCCTCGCCACGGCCGAGATCGACGATGACATTGCCATATTCGACGCGCTTGACGGTGCCGTTGACGATCTCGCCGATGCGGTCCTTGTATTCGTCATACTGACGGTCACGTTCGGCCTCGCGCACCTTCTGCACGATGACCTGCTTGGCCGACTGGGCGGCGATGCGGCCGAAATCCATCGGCGGCAGCTGTTCGGCGATAAAGTCGCCGAGCTGGGCGTCGGGATTGCGCTCGCGGGCCGAGGAAATGGCGATCTGCGTGGCATAGTCGTCGACTTTTTCGACCACTTCCATCAGCCGCTGCAGCTTCATCTCGCCGGTGTTGGGGTTGATGTCGGCGCGGATGTTGGTTTCCTGGCCATAACGCGAGCGCGCCGCCTTCTGGATCGCATCGGCCATGGCGGCGATGACGATCGACTTGTCGATGGACTTTTCACGCGCGACCGCGTCGGCAATCTGCAGCAGTTCAAGTCTGTTGGCGCTTACAACCATGATTTTTCTCCCGAGCCTGTTTGCCGGACCTTTGCGCCCGGCAGCTCAATCAAATTTCCTGTTCGTGTTCTTCCGTGGCGTCCGCTTCCGCACCCTCGGGCACGTCGTCATCCGGCTCGCCGCGACGTTTCTTGGCTTCCTTGCGCGCCCTGTTGTCCTTCGACAACGCATCGCGGATGAGGTCGTCGGTCAGGATCAGCCGGGTTTCGGCAATCGCGTCGTAGGGCACGCGCACCGTCGGCTCCTCGCCATAGGCCGCCTTGTCGCGCTCGATCAGCACATCGTTCTCACCGGCTTCGGCGATCTTGCCCTTGAAGCGCTTGCGATCGGCGACGATGACTGATGTTTCCATCTTCACCAGATGACCGGTCCAGGTCACGAAATCCGATTTGCGCACCAACGGCCGGTCGATGCCGGGCGAAGAGACTTCGAGATGATACGCCTTTTCGATCGGATCATCGACATCGAGCGCCGGCGACACCGCGCGGCTGACCTCTTCGCAATCCTCGACGGTCATGGTGCCGTCCTCGCGCTCGGCCATGATCTGCAGCGTCAGCCCGTTCTGGCCGGACAGATGCACGCGCACGAGGCGAAAGCCGATGCCGCGCAGCACCGGCTGGACGATCAGCGCAATGCGCGCATCGATACCGCTTTCGCGGATGATGCGGTCGTCACCTTCGCTTGCCGTTGCAGTCATCAATTGCCTGTCGTTCGTTTCGACCCTATCGGCAGGTAATAAAAAAGAGCGGGACCGGGTGGACCCACTCTTCGTCATACCGACCAAGAATTTGAGGCTGATATAAACGAACATGGCCGGTGTTTCAAGCCCGCCGTGGCGAGCTGTCGTAAGCAGATGAGTTGTCCGGATTAGGTAGCACATGAGTTGTCCGGTTTTATTGTCAGCCCGCTGGAGGCTGAGGATGAGACGGACGGCATGGCTACAGGGCCGGAGAATGCAGAAGTTTCGGGACGTTTTGAGCCGTTGGAATGGCGGCGATCTTTCGATGCTGGAGGCTGGTGAGTTGTTGGGGATGTCGGAGCGGCAATTCCGGCGTTACCGCGACCGCTATGAAGAGGCTGGGGAAGCTGGGTTGCTCGATCGACGGTTAGGCAAGCTTTCGACCCGTCGGGTGCCTGCGGAAGCGATCGAGGAGATGCTGGAGCTTTATCGTCATCGCTACCTTGGCTGGAATGTGAAGCATTTCCACGAGCACCTGCTGCGCGATCACAACTTCAGCTGGGGCTATACCTTCATCAAGACGCAGCTTCACGCGGCAGGCTTGGTTGAACGGGCCAAGCGGCGCGGTGCTCACCGGCGCAAGCGCGAAAGGAAGCCGTGCGAGGGGATGATGCTGCATCAGGATGGCAGCCGGCATGCCTGGTTGGACAGCCAGCCTATGCTCGACCTGATCGTGACGATGGACGACGCGACGAGCACGATCTATTCGGCCTTCCTGATTGGGAGGAAGGCACGGCGTCGAGCTTTCAGGGACTTCTGGAGACCTTTGTCGCCAAGGGATTGCCGTCAAGCCTCTACACCGATCGTGGCAGCCATTATTTCGTCACGCTCAAGGCCGGCGAGGCGGTCGACAAGAGCCGGCTGACCCAAGTCGGACGGGCGCTGCGGCATCTGGGCATCGAGCATATCCCGGCCTATTCGCCCGAAGCCAGGGGGCGCTCCGAGCGGATGTTCGCGACCTTGCAGGATCGGTTGCCCAAGGAACTGGCCCTGGCCGGCATTGCGGATATCCAGGTCGCCAACCGCTTCATCGCACAGACCTATCTGCCGGCTCACAATGCCCGCTTCGCCAGGCCGGCCGCGGTTGAAGACAGCGCCTTTGTTGCCGTCGACCCGCAGCAACTGTCCCAGATCCTGTGCATCGAGGAGGAGCGCGTCGTTGCCCGCGACAACACGGTCGCCTTCGCGCGACTGCGATTGCAGCTGCCGCACAGCCCGATCCGACATCACTTCGTCAAAGCCACGGTCAAGATCAGGCACTATCCGGATGGGACGCTTGCGGTCTTCCATGGGCCGCGCCGCATTGCTCGATACACGCCGGACGGCACCGTAATCGAAGAAACTTGCCGCATCAGGCAAGCCGCGTGAACCGCTTCGACGCAAAACAGAAGCGGACAAACAATGTGCTACCAAACCGGACAACTTGATTAGCTACCGACAGCCCGCCGTGGCGAGCCGGCAAAAGCCCTGACAGCTTCAGCATTGCTCCAGGCGCATGGCCCCCATGCGGCAATCCCCCTGTGAGAGCCGGCAGGGCGCTCTTATTTGTTAGCCACGACACGAACAGAAGCAGCGCGCGGTGGCGCGCGAAAGGACAAAATCATGAGCAACCGCAGACTATTTTCCGCCCTGGGCGATCTCTTCACCACATTTGGCAGCGCCGTCGCCGCGTCGCGCGCCGTGGAAGCCGGCCGCAAGCCGCGCGCTGACGATTTGCAAAAGCTTGGCATGGACCCGGCCATCTTCAACAGGATCGGCCGTTTCTGAAAATTTCGCGAGGGTCGCCGTGAGGCCGCCTATTTCCTGACAAAGGTCAGATAGGCAGGCCGCCGGCCCTCGCGAATGGCCTTGGCCTCGTAACGCGTGCCCGGCCAGCCCTCATAGGGACGGTGCCAGTCGGCAGCTTCGGCTGCCTGCCATGCAAAAGCGCCATGCGCCCGGCAATGCAGCAAGGTCCAGTTCACATAGGTGTCGATATCGGACGCGAAGCGGAATTTTGAACCCGGCTTCAGGACGCGCGCGAAACGCTCGAGATTGACCGGACTGACGAAGCGCCGCTTCCAGTGCTTCTTCTTCGGCCAGGGGTCGGGATAGAGAAGATCGATGCCGTCGAGCGAGGCCGGCGGCAGCCAGTCGAGCAGCCGGGTGGCGTCGTCGTCATGGACCCTGAGATTGGCCAGCGGCCTTGCCTGCACCGCCATCATCATCTTGGCCATGCCGTTGACGAAGGGCTCGACGCCGATGAAGCCGGTCGTCGGCGCCTCGATGGCGCGGTGCAAAAGATGCTCGCCGCCGCCAAAGCCGATCTCGAGCCGGACAGTCGAAACCTCAGCCTTAAACAAAGTGCGCAAATCCGACGGCGCCTCAGCAGTCAGATCAAGCCGATAGGCGTCAAGCCCGCTTTCCAGGGCCGCCGCCTGCTGCGGGCGAACCGGCTTGCCGCGCCGACGACCGAAGAAAGCTTCGGTCGCACGGCTTGGCCTGTCTTGCGGGCTCATCTGGTTGCAGGTCTGTCGCGGCTCAGGCCGCGACAGCATCCTTGAGCGCCTTGGCGAGATCGGTCTTTTCCCAGGAGAAAGACCCGTCACGGCCGGCCTTGCGGCCGAAATGGCCGTAAGACGACGTCTTGGCGTAGATCGGCTTGTTGAGGTCGAGATGACGGCGGATGCCCGACGGCGACAGGTCCATCACGGTGCGCAGCGCGTCCTCGAGCTTGGCCTCGTCGACCTTGCCGGTGCCGTGCAGGTCGACATAGACCGACAGGGGCTGTGCAACGCCGATGGCGTAGGAAAGCTGGATGGTGCAGCGGTCGGCAAGCTTCGCCGCCACGACGTTCTTGGCAAGGTAGCGCGCCGCGTAGGCGGCTGAACGGTCGACCTTGGTGGTGTCCTTGCCGGAGAAGGCGCCGCCACCATGCGGTGCCGCGCCACCATAGGTGTCGACGATGATCTTGCGGCCGGTGAGGCCGGCGTCACCGTCCGGGCCGCCGATGACGAACTTGCCGGTCGGGTTG
Source organism: Mesorhizobium huakuii (assembly GCF_014189455.1). Taxonomy (NCBI): domain Bacteria; kingdom Pseudomonadati; phylum Pseudomonadota; class Alphaproteobacteria; order Hyphomicrobiales; family Phyllobacteriaceae; genus Mesorhizobium; species Mesorhizobium huakuii. The sequence continues at coordinate 3,869,886 of NZ_CP050296.1, read as the reverse complement.
ATGTACCAGATGCAATCGTCGGCGATCTTGAGATCACCAAGCGCCTCGCGGATGTAGGGTTCCACGACCTTGCGGACCTTCTTGGAGTCCCAGGTCGCGTCGAGATGCTGGGTCGACAGCACGATCTGCGTTGCCTCGGCGGCCTTGCCGTCGATGTAGCGCACAGTAACCTGGCTCTTGGCGTCCGGGCCGAGCTTGCCGGCCTCGCCGTTGTTTTCGTGACGGGCGGCGGCCAGAAGTTCAAGGATCTTGTGGCTGTAGTAGATCGGCGCCGGCATCAGGTCCGGCGTCTCGCGGCAGGCATAGCCGAACATGATGCCCTGGTCGCCGGCCCCTTCCTCGCCCTGGCGGTCGGCGGCGTTGTCGACGCCCTGGCCGATGTCTGGCGACTGGCCGTGCAGGAGAACCTCTATCTTGGCCGTCTTCCAGTGGAAGCCGGCCTGCTCGTAGCCGATCTCGCGGATCGCCTTGCGGGCGACGGATTTGAACTTCGCCGGGTTTACGACAGGGTGGCCGGCGGCATCCTTGAGAATATTGCCGGCCTTGTCCTTTTTCAGCAGCGTCTCGGGGACGCGCACTTCGCCGGCGATGACGACGCGGTTGGTGGTCGCCAGCGTCTCGCAGGCGACACGGACTTTCCATGGGTCCATGCCGGTCTTCTTGGCTTCACGGTAGACCAGATCGACAATCTCGTCGGAGATCCGGTCACAGACTTTGTCGGGATGGCCCTCGGCAACGGATTCCGAGGTAAAGAAGTAGTTCTGCCGCGTCACGGGTGTCCCCTCTTGAAAAACGATCGGCAGGCTGCCGATTTTGGCGCGCCACGTGTTAGCGGGGCAAAGCGGCGCTCGTCAAGCGTTGCCGCCATTCTGGCACGACTGTCGATGTCGATATCTTGTGCCACCGGCGGCGACTGCCGCCGGTTCGAGGCGCATCGAGGGTCAGTCGAGATCGTCCGCGGCGAGCGACTTCACCAGGTCGATGATCCTGCGGCGTACCTTGACGTCGGCGATCTTGACGAAGGCCCGGTTGAGCTGAAGGCCTTCGGGACTGCCGCAGAATTCGACGGCGAAAGCCATCGACGCATCTTCGGAAAAGCCACGACCGGCCACCGCTTCCTGGCCCGGCGCATCCTCGAAGAAGAAGGCGACGGGCACGCCGAGTATGGAGGCAATCGCCTGCAGCCGGCTGGCGCCGACGCGGTTGGTGCCCTTTTCATATTTCTGGATTTGTTGAAATGTGATGCCGAGATTCTCGCCCAGCTTTTCCTGGCTCATTCCGAGCATGTTGCGGCGAAGCCGAACGCGGCTTCCAACGTGGATGTCGATGGGATTCGGTTTCTTCTTGTTTTCTTCTGTCATTTTTTCCTCGCCGAATTTTTTTCGGCTTTGTGATTTTTTCCCGCCCAAAAAAAGCCGGGGGCAACTGCCCCAACAGAACGATCCACCGGCTTCGAGAAATTTCAGGCGATACAGTATGAGTTTCTAATGTGTCGACTGTCAATTCACCCGTAGCCGTTGCCTTACGTTCAACAGCGCTCCCACCAGCGCAAACAGCAACATGATCAGCATTCCGTTAATGCGCCGCTGGCCCGAGGAAACGACCGCCTGTTCGGAAATCGGCACCTTCACATCGATGGCTCCGCGCGCGTCGATCGCCAACGCATCGACGATGCGTCCATGTGGATCGACGACGGCCGAGATGCCGTTGTTGGCAGCACGCAGCAAGGGCAATCCGTTCTCCACCGCGCGAATCTGGGCCTGCCTGAAATGCTGGTACGGTCCCGGCGTGTCCCCGAACCACGCATCATTGGTAACGTTCACAATAAGCTGTGCTGACGTAGCGTCAACTGCCACAAGATCGGGAAAGATCACCTCGTAACAGATAAATGGCAGGGCACGGATGCCGCCCGGCAGCGTGATCGCGTGGCGCTCGTTGCCGGCGGCGAACGTCACCGGCCCGGCGACAAGCTGTGCTATGCCGAAACGGTTGAACAGGTCGGCGAAAGGCAGATATTCGCCGAACGGCACCAGATGGACCTTGTCGACGGCGTCGGCGATTTCGCCCTTGTCGTTGATCGCCACCACGGAATTGTAATAGCGGCTGTCGGTGCTGGCCGCCGAGCCGCCTTCCTCGCGAACGACGCCGGCGATCAGCATCTGGCCATCGGCCAGCATGTCGCCCAGCGCCGTCAACGCGTCCGGGCGCTCGGTGAAAAGGAAGGGTACCGAGGTTTCCGGCCAGAGAATGAGTTGCGGCTTGCCGTGACCGGGGTCCGGCGCCTTGGCGGACAGGCCGAGCAAGGTGGCGAAGATGCGGTCGCGCACCGAAGCGTCCCATTTTTCGCTGAGGTCGACGGCCGGCTGGACGATGCGGACATCCAGGCTGCGCTCCGCCGGCTTTTCAGGCGCGGCAAGCCTGACATAGCCGAAACCGACATGGACAGATGCGAGCAGGACGAACAATGCGGCGCCCAGGCGAAGATGCCGGCGCGCCGCCAGCAGCGCCGGCAGCGAAAAAACGAACACCGCAAGCACGTTCATGCCGATCATGCCGGTCACCGAGACGCTCTGCATGAGAAGAGGCACCGGCATTGCCGCATAGCCGATGGCATTCCAGGGAAAACCGGTGAACAGGGAGCCGCGCAGCCACTCCGTCAGCCCGAAGCCGAAGGCAAGGGCGGCGATGCGGCCGATATCGCTGCTCCACAGGAGCCGGGCGACCATCGTTGCGAAGCCGTAGAAAAAGGCGAGCGCGAAGGGAATGCCGACCACGGCGAAGGGCAGCGCCCAGGCAAAGTCATCGGCCTCGACCAGCAACGCCGAGCCGATCCACCAGAGACCGGCGAGAAAATAGCCGAAGCCGAACCACCAGCCGACGGCGAAGGCCGGCCGCAAGCGCCGGAGCAGGCTGCCGGAGGCTTCGCCGGTCGCGCCGTCGAGCAGCCAGACCAGCAGCGGAAACGAGATGAAGCAGGCAGCGAAGAAATCGTAGGGTGCCTGGCCAAGGACCGCCAGCGCCCCGGCCAGAAAGGCCACGAGCGCCCGCCGCCAACCCCAAAGCAGAATTATCCGGCCGGCCAGGCGCTCCATGCATACTTCCGAGTCGCGCGAATCAGGACGCAAGATTTATCAGGCCGCGCCCGCGCTCCAAACGCCGGGCTGTTAGCGTCGATGACCCGTCGCGCGCTACCGGTGCCAGCCGTCAATGCGCAGACCGCTCAACCGCTCAGCCTCTTCGCGGGACACAGAACGGATGGGCTGCGCGAAGGTCCAGACATGACCCTCGGGATCGCCAGCCCGATACTGGCGTTCGCCGTAGAACTGGTCTGCAGGTTCCTGGATTATCTCAGCGCCGGCCGCCCGCGCCTGCTCGCAATGCGCGTCCAGGCCGTCCTTCAGCCTGACATAGACCGACTGCGTGTTCTTGCCTGAGACCGACGCCGGGCTCGCGACATAGTCTCTCCATTCGGAATCGACGATGATATAGCAATCGCCGAAGCGCATCTCGGCGTGGACGAGCTTTCCGTCGGCGTCGCTCACCACCATGCTGCGCTCGAAGCCGAAAGCCGCTTCGAGCCAAGCCAGCGCGGCACGAGGGTCCCTGTAGAAGACACCGGACCCCAGGCTCGCGTGCTGGAACGGATCGTCGATCGTCATCGGGCGAGCTGAAAACTCACGCCTGTTCGGTGCGGGCCGTGGCACGCCGGCGGCGCTCGCCCTTCTGGCTCTGCACGATGCGCACGCGCTTGACGCGGCGCGGATCGGCATCGAGCACATGGAACTCGAAGCCCGGAATGGCCTGCACCACCTCGCCCCGCGCCGGCACGCGGCCAAGCGTGTTGAAGATCATGCCGCCGATAGTGTCGACATATTCGCCATGTTCGCCGGCGGCGAAATCCTCGCCGATCATCTTGGCGACCTCGTCGATCTCGGCCTTGCCGTCGACGATGAAGACGCCGTCACCGGCTTGGGTGATCATCGGCTCGTCGTCGTCATGCTCGTCCTCGATATCGCCGACGACCATTTCGACAATGTCCTCGAGCGAGACAAGCCCGTCCGTGCCGCCATACTCGTCGATGACCAGCGCCATCTGCGTACGCGTCGTCTGCATGCGGCCCATCAGGTCGGAAGCAAGCATCGAGGGCGGCACGAACAGCACCTGGCGGATCAGATTGAGCTCGCCGATGGTGCGTGCAAGGTCGACCTGGGCGAGATCGAGTTGCGTGGCGGCAGGGGTTTTCCTGGTCGTGCGGCCCTTCTTGACGCGCGCAAGCTTGGTGATGTGGGCCAGCACGTCACGGATATGGACCATGCCGCGCGGGTCGTCGAGCGTCTCGGAATAGACCGGCATGCGGGAATGGCCGGACTGTTCGAAGGTACCCAGGAGGTCGCCGAGCGTCGTGGTGATCTCGACCGCCTCGATATCGGCGCGCGGCACCATGACGTCCTCGACGCGCACCTCGCGCAGCCGCAATATGTTGTTGAGCATGGCCCGCTCGCCAGGCGAGAAGGCGCCGGCGTCGCTCGCCGTCTCGGCCAGCGCGCCGGCGATTTCCTCACGCAGGCTGGTGCCGTTGCGTTGCCGAAACAGGCCCAAAACACGGTCGAACAGGGAAGGTCCGGCAGGCGAAGGCTCGCTGGCAACGCTGCCGGTACCAGTACTCGGACTTGATCCCTCTTCCGACGTGTCGGAAGCCTTGGGCGCACTGCCGGCGTCGGGGCGGGCGGCAGTCTCTGGTTTGTCGTTCATCGTCGTCCGGTCAATTGTCAGATGTAGTTACGCGTAGGGATCGGGAATGGCAAGCCTTGCGAGCGCTGCGCGTTCGATGGCCTCCATCTCCTCGGCCTCGGTATCGGTCTCGTGATCATAGCCCAGCAAATGCAGCAGGCCGTGGATGACGAGATGGGTGATATGGTTCTGCACGGGCTTGTCTTCCAGTGCCGCTTCGCGTGAAACCGTCTCGGCGGCGAGCACGATATCGCCCAGCATGGGCGGCAGCGGGCCGCCTTCCACAAACGGAAAAGCCGGGAAAGACAAGACGTTGGTGGGTTTGTCCTTGCCGCGCCAGCTGGCGTTGAGGGTCCGGATATGGGCATCGTCGGAAAAAACGACGCTGAGTTCGGAACGGCCCGTCACGCCGGTCCCGGCAAAAGCAGCGTCAACCGCGCGATCGACCAGCCGCGTCAGGCTTGCCTCATCTGGCCAATCGCCCGCTTCGATCGATATATCGATGTCGACGGGAGGATCCCCGTCGCCGGATATTTTGTCCTCAGGCATGAAGCCGCATCGCCGAGATCAATTTTCGGCACCCAGGCCGCGCGCCAGCTTGGCGTCACGGTCATAGGCCCTGACGATTTCCGCCACCAGCGGATGGCGAACGACGTCGATATCGTTGAAGCGCACGGTGACCGCGCCGGCCACGCCGTCGAGGACACGCAAGGCTTCGACCAGGCCCGATTTGGTGCTCGGAGGCAGGTCGATCTGCGTCGGATCGCCGGTGACGATCATGCGCGAGTTCTCACCAAGACGCGTCAGGAACATCTTCATCTGCATCGGCGTGGTGTTCTGCGCCTCGTCGAGGATGACCGCGGCATGCGCCAGCGTGCGGCCGCGCATGAAGGCGAGCGGCGCGATTTCGATCACTTCGGCGGCAATGGCGCGCTCGACCTTGTCGGCGGGCATCATGTCGTAGAGCGCGTCGTAGAGCGGCCGCAGATAGGGATCGACCTTCTCCTTCATGTCGCCAGGCAGGAAGCCCAGTCGCTCGCCGGCCTCGACGGCCGGCCGAGACAGGATGATGCGCTCGACCATGCCGCGCTCGAGCAGCATCGCCGCATGCGCCACCGCCAGATAGGTCTTGCCGGTACCGGCCGGGCCGATGCCGAACACCAGCTCCGACCGCTCCAGCGCCCGCATATAGGCATCCTGGTTCAGCGAACGGGCATAGATCGTCTTCTTGCGGGTGGCGATCTGGGCGGCCGAGACCTTGCCCTTGCGCTCCAGCGTCGGCAGCGTCAGCTGATCGTCGGCAGCGACCGCCATGCGCACGGCACCATCGACATCGGACTGGCCGATATCGACGCCCTTCTGCAGAATCCCGTAGAGATTGTCCAAGGCGCGGCGCGCCTGTTCGGCGGCAGAAGCCGACCCCTTGATGGTCAGCTGGTTGCCGCGCGAGCGGATGTCGACGCCGAGCTTCTGCTCGAGCCGGGCGAGGTTCTCGTCGAACTGACCGTAAAGGGCGCTGGCAAGCTTGTTGTTGTCGAAAGTCAGAACGATGTGCGCCATGTCAGAAGCCCCAGATGCCGGTACCGGGGGCAGGTTCTTCAGCTCTGCTGCGCTCAACCGTCTCTCCTCATCTGCCGAGACCATCAGGCCAATTCGGCGAACAGGCTATTGTAGCCCGTCTTCGTGATTCGCACCTGGATAATGTCACCGATTTCGCCGGCCTTTTCATCAACAATAACCGGCTGCAGCCAAGGTGAGCGGCCGACCTTCTGGCCGGCCTGCCGGCCGGGCTTCTCGATCAGCGTGTCGATGGTGCTGCCGACCAGGCTCAAGCCGAAATCCTGCTGCTGTTTCAACAGCAGCGCCTGCAGGCGCTGCAAGCGCTCGTCCTTGACCGTTTCCGGCACGTGATCGGCCATCTCGGCGCCCGGCGTGCCGGGGCGCGGCGAATATTTGAACGAAAAGGCCGAGGCATAGTTCACCTGGCGCACCAATTCCATGGTCGCTTCGAAATCGGCTTCGGTCTCGCCGGGGAAGCCGACGATGAAATCGCCGGACAGCGCGATATCTGGTCGTGCCGCTCGGATGCGGTCGAGCAGCGCCAGATAATCGCTAGCCGTATGCCTGCGGTTCATCGCCTTGAGGATGCGGTCGGAACCGGATTGCACCGGCAGATGCAGATATGGCATCAGCGACGGCAGGTCGCGATGGGCAGCGATCAGCTCATCGTCCATGTCGCGCGGGTGGCTGGTGGTGTAGCGCAGCCGCGCCAGTCCGGGGATTTCGGCCAGCCGGAACAACAGGCGGCCAAGGCCCCATTCCTCGGTCTTGCCCCCTTTGGTCTCGCCGTGGCCGTGCCAGGCATTGACGTTCTGGCCAAGCAGCGTCACCTCGCGCACGCCGGCTTCAGCCAGGCGCTCGGCTTCAGCGACGATCTGCGCCACTGGCCGCGACACTTCCGAACCCCTGGTATAGGGCACGACGCAGAAGGTGCAGAACTTATCGCAGCCTTCCTGCACGGTGAGGAAGGCTGTGACGCCGCGCTTGATCACCTCGGCGCGCTTAGGCTGCGGCAGATGGTCGAATTTGTCTTCGATGGCGTAGTCGGTCTCGACGATCTTCTCGCCGCCGCGCACTCGCGCCAGCACGTCGGGCAGACGGTGATAGGTCTGCGGCCCGATGACCAGGTCGACGGCGGGCGAGCGCCTGATGATCTCCGCACCCTCGGCCTGCGCCACGCAGCCGGCGACACCGATCAGCATTTCCCGGCCGGCACTAGCGCGTTCCGCCTTCATATCGCGGATGCGGCCGAGCTCGGAATAGACCTTTTCCGCCGCTTTCTCCCTGATGTGGCAGGTGTTGAGCAGCACAAGGTCGGCCTCGTCGATGGCATCGGTCGCGGTATAGCCGTCGGCGGCCAGCGCATCGCCCATGCGCTGTGAATCATAGACGTTCATCTGGCAGCCATAGGTCTTGATGAAGACCTTCTTCGCTGCCGTGGGGCGCACTGCCGGCTGCCCGGCCACACTGCCGATGTCGTCGCTTTCAATCGTGTTCAAGTCCATCCGGCGGCTTCTAACGCCTTTCCGTGACAAAAAACAGACGATTCTCCGCTACGGCGGTCATGCGCCCGGTAGACACTTGGCCTGCACTAGCGGCTCGGGCGCGGATCGGCGAGCGCCCCCTGCATCATCTCGCGCACCTGGCTTTCCATCAGCCTTGCCGTTTCCTTGCGGTTCGAGCCCTTGGCAAAGGCGATCGGCTCGCCGAAATGCACCTCGACGTCGAGCGCGCCTTCCGCCATCAGCACCTTGAGATGCGGCATCAAATCCTCGTCGCCGATCCAAGCCGAGATCGGCCGGTGGCGACGGCCGAGCGGCACGCCGTGCAGGCGCGTATAGGCGATCGCCACCGGCTGGATGAACACCTGCTCGGCCGCACCCTCCGAAATCGCCATCGAGGCGGCGCCGAACAGCGTGCTTTTGAAGGGCAGGACGGCGTTGCCGTCACCGGTCGAACCTTCGGCGAACAGCACCATGGCGTCGCCCTTGGCCATGCGGCTGGCGATCTCGCTTGCCTGGTCGCCTGAGGAGCGCTTGCGCTCGCGTTCGATGAAGACGGTGCGCTGCAGTTTCGACAGCATGCCGATCAGCGGCCAGCCTTCCATATCGGCCCTGGCGATGAATTTCACATCGGCAAAAGAGCCCAGCACCATGATGTCGGTCCAGGAGATGTGGTTTGCGGCAACCAGCAAGGGCCGCTTGTCGGACAGCGTCCCCTTGACATGGACGTGCATGCCAAGCGCCCTGAGGATCAGCCTGTGCCAGATCTTGAGAATGACGGTTTCCGGCCACCAGCCGGTCTTCATCGACAGGATCTGCAATGGCACCAGGACCAGCGAACCGGCGACGACAAGGCCCAGGGCCAGGAAAATCCTGATTTTTCCGATCATACTGTCCTGCGCCTACCCGATCTCTGGCTAGCGAAGATCGCGGCGCATGACAAGCGCACCGGTCGGCCCGCGATCGGGCGACTTGTAGTAGTCGGGGCGCTTGCCAACTTCGCGGAAGCCCAGCCGACGGTAGAGAGCGATCGCGGCGACATTGGTCTCGTCGACCTCGAGGAACAGCGCTTCGGCGCGCTGCGCGTGCAGTTCGCGCAGCACCGCATCCATCAACTGCCAGCCCAGTCCCTGGCGGCGATGCGATCGCGCCACCGCGACGGTCAGTATCTCGCCCTCGCCGGCCGCGAGCCGTGCCAGCACGAAGCCGACAGGCGGTTTGGAGCCCTGCCCGGTCTCGCGCGCGGCGTAACCGAACACGGTGTCCTGCTCGAGCAGGGCGGCGAACTCGCCATCGGTCCACGGGCGGACGAAATCTTCACGGTGCAGCAACGACACCGCGGGGCTATCTGTGATCCTGAGCGGCTCGAGAGCATAGTCCCGGCGGCGCGGCTGGAGAAAAGGTATGCGCATTAATTTTGTTGCCTTGATAAAATGAAACCCGCCTGCGGCTTGGCATCAGCGCCGCGCAGATAAAGCGGTTTCGGCCTTTCGCCTTGCCCCTTTGCCGCGGCCAGACGGGCGTAGGTTTGAATATCAGCAGTGCCCGTCTGAGGGCCAATATCGAAACCACGCCCGGCCGAGGCCGCGATCTGTGCCGCCGCGGTACCGGCCAGCACCGCAGAGTTGTCCATCGCCAAGGCAGTGGCTTCAGGCAGTGTGGCGCCGGCTGGACCGTAAGTTAAAACTAACGCTTTGTCGTACAGCACGGCATGGATTTCCTCCCGGCCGGCATCGAGTGCGGCCAGCACGGCGCGGCCGGGAAATGCCGCTGCGGCCTCGGCGGCCAGCGCTTCGAGCGTCGTCACGCCGATCGCCGGAATTTTCAACGCCAGCGCCAGGCCACGCGCGGTCGACACGCCGACGCGCAGGCCGGTGAACGAACCGGGACCGACAGAAACGGCAATGGCGCCGAGACCGGGATAGTCGGTTTCGGCCGCCATCAGCGCCTCGGCGATGACGGCCATCAGGTGCTCGGCATGGCCCTTGCCGAGATCGAGCACCGCGCGGCCAAGCTCCCGCCCAGCCGCCGCGTCGTAGACGCAGGCGGCGCAGAGGCTGGCGGCACAGTCGATGGCAAGCACTTTCATGAAACAACCGGTTCCGAGAAACACTTCCCTGTGCCCGCCAAGGCGCGCCACCGCAAGCATAATTTGTTAAGCGGCTTCGGTTCCGCCAGCGCGCTGTCAGACCTGTTCGATGCGCAGCATGTGGTTGTCCCAGACATAGTCCGGCTCTAACCGTGTCGTGCCGCTGCCTTCGATGATCTCGCCGGCGCCCGTGGTGGCGATGAAGCCCGATCCGTCCGGCGCCAGGCCGCAAACCTCGACCAGCGCGCTGGACGAGACGACCCGGCCGCTGGCGGCATCGATCACCACAAGCGAATTGCCTTCCGGTGACGAGACGGCGACGGTGCCGGCCAAAGGATTGGCGGCGACCGAACCTATATAGTTGCGGAAGCCGGACAATACATCCTGCGGCATGTCGAGCAGTTGCAACTCCTTGCCGCGTGCGGCGCGGCCGACCAGCAGCGGACGATCGGTGCCCGGCCCCCTGTACTGGCAGCCAAACCAGACGGTGCCGGATGGGTCGGTGTCCATGTGGCGGATCGACAGCTGGTGCAGGGAAGCCGGCAATTCGTGCTTTTCGATGAGGGCGCCGGAGACGCGGTCGATCAGCACATAGGACGGCTTCATGGTGGCGATGTTGAGCTCGGCGCGGCCATAGTCGGGATGGGTCTCGATGCCGCCATTGGCGACCGCGATCGTCCTGCCGTCGCCCAGCATCAGCAGTTCATGCGGCCCCATGCCATAGGTCGAAAATTCGCCGATGCGACTGAATTTCGCTCGCGCGTCGTAGACGCCGACGACGCCGGCGGCGTTGTCGAAATCGTTCTCGGTCGCATAGAGCAGGGTGCCATCAGGAGAGAACACGCCATGGCCGAAGAAATGCCGGCCGGTGATGCTGGCGATGGTCTGCGGGGCATCGCGCCCGGTGTGGTCGAACACCACGGCGAAGGTGCCGGGCTGGCGGGCGAAGACCACCGAGCGTTTCGATACGGGATCGAAGGTGACGTCATGGCCGCGATCGGGCAGGTCGATCGCATGCAGCACCTTGCCAGCCTCGGACAGGACGGCGGCGCCAAAACTGCCGTCACGCTTGACGAAGGCGGTGGCGAAAACGGCGTCGGCAGCAAGCGTTTTTGCCCAGGCCGATGGCGCGATCGCGGCAGCAAAGCCGATGCCCGCGGCCCTCAGGAAATCGCGACGATCGATGAGCGGCGTACGCATGCTCAATCCCCATCCAGCGACGAGAATCCAGCGGTCAGGCCGAATTCGTCGGTCAGCCGGGTGCCGATCAGGGTCGACAGGCTGGAGGTGATCAGCGCGAAATGCTCGAGTTTTTCGCGCAGCGCCGGGTCGGCGAGCGTCTTGTCGATAGGACCCTGAATCGACTTCGCGGTGGCGACGCCGTTGACCAGCTGGATATGGATCGATTCCGCCATCCAGCGCGCATCGGGCGGCAACGCATCGCCAAGTTTGGAGGCCTGGAACAGCGCGTCGATGCCGGCGAGATTTCCGGCCAGCGCATTGGCGGTGTTTTGCGACCGCCAATAGATCGCCTGCTTCGGCTTGTCCGCATCCGGCTTGGCCCCAAGGAAGCCCTTCAGACGGACATCCCTCACCATCTCCAGCTCGTTGATCAAGACGCCGACCAGTTCGGTCACCGCCTCGTTGCCGTCGCGGTAGAGCGCGTTCTGCGGTCCCGGATTGGCCCAGAGCGCGGCAAAGCCGTCCGGCTTGTTCCAAGCATCGGCGACATCGCCGGCCATGGTTTCGATGTTGTCGGCAACGGCCGCGCCATAGGCACAGCGATACGGATCGCCTTTGCCGGTCAGCGCATCGGCGCCATCGCCGAAAAGCACGAATTCCAGCGCGCCGAGCCCCTGCATGGCAATGCTCTTGTCTGCCAGCTGTGCCGGATTGATGGCATTCGGGTCCTTGGCGGACAATACCGCCTGCACCTGTTTCAAGCCGAGGCCCTTGCGATCCGGCCAGTAGAGCGTGCGCTCCAGCCGGTTGTTCTCCTTGATCGGCCCGAAACCGATGATCTCGGCCGACGACCAGGCATAGACCGTAGCCGAAAACTCGGCCCGCGCCACATCGAGTTCCCCTTGCGAGGGCGCTTCGCAGAGCTTGTGCATCGCCTTCGTCAGGGTTTCGGCATGCTGGTGCAGGTCGGCATAGACCGGGCGGACAAAGCCGTCGATCGCCCGCTGGATGATATCGGAGGCTTTCACCGCCGCCGCGGCCGGGAAAACACTGAGCAGAGCCAGCGGCAGAACGAGAACCAGGGCAGAGCGCTTCAGCATCACAGTGACTCCAGGAATTTGATCATCGCGTCGCGCTCAGTCGCGTTGGCGGTGGCAAAGCGGTCGCGCGCCTTCTGCGCCTCGCCACCATGCCACAGGATCGCCTCGGTCAGGCTGCGCGCGCGGCCATCGTGCAGAAAGAAGGAATTGCCGTTGACGGTCTCGGTGAGGCCAATACCCCACAGCGGCGGGGTGCGCCATTCGCTTCCCGTCGCATCGCCCACAGCCTGGCCGTCGGCCAGATCCGGCCCCATGTCGTGCAGCAGGAAGTCGGAATAGGGCCAGATCAGCTGAAAGGCTTGCGCCTTGTTGGGCGCGTCGCGGCGGGTGACGAATTTCGGCGTGTGGCAGGAAACGCAGCCGATCTCATAGAAGACCTTCTTGCCGGCGAGCACGTCAGGCGCAGCGAGATCGCGGCGCGCCGGCACGGCGAGGTTTTGCGAATAGAAGGTGACGAGGTCCATCACCGGCGGCGGCGCCTCGACCGGGCCGAGGCGCGCCTGCACGCCATTCGGCATGGCGAGGCATTTTGCCTGCGCGGCAGTGCAGTCGCCCCAGTGTTTTGGTTCTTCCGGCGTCGAGATGCCGATGTCGCCGGCGAAGGCATCCGCCGCCTGCTGGCGGATCGTCGCGGTCTGCGCCTTCCAGCCGAAACGGCCAAGCGTCAGTTCCCCGCCGAGACCATCGCGCACGATGTTAGGCTTGCCGGAAATGCCGTCGCCGTGCGCGTCCTCCGGATCGGCACGGGCCAGAATGTCTGCGGGCGCGATCTGCTCGATCAGGCCGAGGCCGATCATCGGCGGAGTCAGGCGCGGCGACAGCGTGGTGTGCGGATCGAGCGGCCCATAGGCGAGATCGGTGACGGAGTAGCTGGGTTGGCGCAGAGAAACCACGGTACCGTCCGTCAGCGTCACCTGGCGTTCCTGGTAGGCGACGCGCATCCGGCCTTCACCGCGCAGGCCGGGCACGGCGAGTTCCTGCAACTGCGAGCCATAGACCGGGTCGGGGAAGTTGAGCATCTGGCGGTCGGCAAGGGCTGCCTTTTCCTCGGCGTTGCCGGCGTCGCGCGCCAGCCGCAGGAACATCGAGGTGGTGCCGGTATCGCCTTGCGGCGGACGGCCGCGGCCGTCCCTGAGATGGCAATTCTGGCAGGCACGTTCATTGAACAGCGGCCCAAGCCCGTCCGACGCCTGTGTCGAGGATGGCGACGACACCCAGTTCCTGCGAAACAACGCGTCGCCGAGCTTGAAAGTGCCCTCTTCCTCGAAGCTGATATTGGCCGAGGATTGCGAGAAGGCATCGCGACTGACGTCCTTCTGCGACGTGCCGGCGCCACCTTGCATCAGCTCGAACGGCTCGGGTTTGGAGAAATCCGTGGTCGGCCTGGTGACGGCGATGACGCGCGCCTGATCTTTTGGATTGAGGTCGCTGCGCGTGGTGGCGAGCCCGGCTGGCTGAAGCTCGCCGGCAATCGCGGATGATGTCAGCGCCAACATAAGAATGGTGCAGCGCCGACGAGCCGATCCGGCTGGTCTTTTCAGGAGAAGCGGCGAGCCGGCGGCCCGCCGCGAGCGGCGCAGGAATTCTAGCAGGCGCCGCATTCCCGCATGCCTTTACTCCGCCTCGTTGGCCGCGTCGGCGTTGAGCTGGCCGTACTTCTCCTCGCCGATCGAGGCGAGCAGGTCGAGCTGCGTCTCTAGGAAGTCGATGTGACCTTCCTCGTCAGCCAGCAGATCCTCGAACAGTTTCATCGTCACGTAATCACCAATCTCGTGGCAGATTTCGCGCGAACGCTTGTAGGCCGTGCGCGCGTCATATTCGCCGGCAAGGTCGGATTCGAGCACCTCCTTGACGTTCTGCCCGATGCGCAGCGGCGCCACGGACTGCAGGTTCGGATGGCCTTCAAGGAAGATGATACGGGCGATGAGCTTGTCGGCGTGGTGCATCTCCTCGATCGATTCGGCCCGCTCCTTCTTGGCCAGCTTGGTGTAGCCCCAGTCCTCGAGCAGACGGAAATGCACCCAATATTGATTGACGGCTCCAAGCTCCAGGAAAAGAGCCTCGTTAAGCCGCTCGATGATCTGAATTTCGCCTTTCATGGGTTCTGCTCCCGTATTGGACGCGCAGGCCTCTGACGCGATCCAGATGTGAAACGATATCCACGCCGCTCGCCTCCGAGCGGGCGTGGTAATTTTCGGTGACCCGGATGATCGTTTCGACCACATTTGGGAAGCAGCCGCAACAGCGGCCACGCTTTTGCATCGAGTGGTAGACCTTGGCCGGCACGATAAGTTGCCAGGGATCCTGGTCCAGCAGCCCGATGATCGTCTGCTCGATCTCCTTCTCGGTGATGATGTTGCAATGGCAGATCAGCATTTACAGTGCTCGGATGGCTGACGGCGCCTCCCGCGCCGTGTGGCTTGTTCTGGTCCCGAAGCCCATTCCGAAGCCGGTCGCCCGGCTCCGGATCAGGTTCCAGGTCTTACTTGAACACCTTGTCAGGTGCGTCGAGGCTGTCGGATCCCTCGAAGGCGATGGCGTTGAGTTTCAGCGAGCCGACGGCACGTTCGATCGACTTGGTCTGGTCGATCAGCGCGTCGATCGCCGCCTGCACAGTGGCGTTGCCTGCCGTGTTGCCTTCAGCGATCTGCTGGTCATAGGCCTCGCCGGCTTCGGCCCGGGCCTTGATCGCCTCCATCTTGGCGACGCTGACGTCGAGCTTGCCGGACAACTCCTTGTCGATCGCCGGATCGGCCGCCTTGACCATGTCGTGCACCGAAGGTCCAGAAACGACGGTGCCGTCGAGGCGCGTGTAGCTGGCGAGGTAGGCAGCGCGGATGCCGATGGCGTCGTAGAAATGCGAATTGTAGGTGTTGTCGGAGAAGCAGTCTTGCTCCTCCTCCGGATCGTGCAGCAGGAGGCCGAGTTTCATGCGCTCGCCGGCGAGCTCGCCGTAGGACAGCGAGCCCATGCCGGTGAAGATGATCGAGATCGCCGTGTTCGGCTCGCCATCGACGAGGTTCTTGCGTGCGGCGCCGTCTTCCTTCCAGTCGTTGACCATCTTCTGCAGGTCCGAAACCAGCAGGGTGGTGGCGGACTTCAGATATTCGGCACGGCGGTCGCAATTGCCGCCGGTGCAGTTCTTGAGGTCGTAGTCGGTGTAAGGACGCTCGCCGGCGCCCGGTCCGGTGCCATGCAGATCCTGGCCCCAGAGCAGGAATTCGATGGCGTGATAGCCGGTGGCGACATTGGCCTCGATACCGCCGGCTTGCTGCAACGTGCCGGACAGAAATTCAGGCGAAAGCTTCGAGGCGTCGACCTTCTTGCCGTTGATCTCGATTTCCTTGTTGGCGATCACATTGGCCGTATAGAGCGAATTCGTGTCCGATTCCGTGCCGTAGCTCTTGGCGACATAGTCGATCAGGCCTTCGTCCAGCGGCCAGGAATTCACCTCGCCTTCCCAATCGTCGACGACCTTGTTGCCGAAGCGGTAGACCTCGGTCTGCTGGTAGGGCACGCGCGCGGCCTTCCAGGCGTCGCGGGCGGCCTTGAGCGTGTCCGCTGAGGGCTTGGCGAGCAGCGCGTCGACCGCCTTGTCGAGAGCCTGCGCCGTGGTCAGCGAATCCTCGTATTTGGCGAGCCCGATGTCGGCATAGGTCTTGATAACGGCCTTTGCGTCGGTTTCCGCCTTGGCAGGCAGCACAAACACCGCCGCCGTCAACAGCGCCGTGGCACCAATCGCCGCAAGCCTACCGCCGTACCGTGCTGTCATTATCGCTCTCCAGTTTCTCGGAAATTTTATAAAAGCCGCGCGCGGCGGCCGGCGCCAGGCCATGTCGATGCCAAAAGCGCCAAGGCTTGCCGCGCCATCGCGCGGTCCAGGGAAGAAAGACACCAAAATGCCTCCAATCGAACGGGTTCAAGGCCCAGACATCAAAGGGATGCGCCAACGCGCAGGCTTCCATAAAGCTGCGACGCCGATGGAAGTCAATGAAAATCGACGGGAAAAGCCAATCGAAACAACAGTTTAGAATTATTCTAAACTGCAAAGCTCAACTTTATACCCTTGCTGCACCGACCTCGCTGCGGAACTGTACGATTGACAGCCGCCATTCCGGGTGCGACCCGCAAACGCCGTCTTGCGGCGGCCCCAGACAATTGCCACCTGGCGAGACGTCCTAGAATCGAAGCGGGATTGGAATGCGATGAAGAACGGCGTGGTCATTGTCGGTGCGGGTCATGCGGGCGTGCAAGCGGCCGCCAGTCTGCGCGAGGACGGCTATGGCGGACCGGTGATCCTGGTCGGCGACGAGAACGAGCTGCCCTACCACAAGCCGCCGCTGTCTAAGACCTTCATCAAGGACGCCGAGGCCAAACCGCAACCCTTGCGTGGCGAGGCTTTTTATACCGGCAACGCCATCGACTACCGGCCGGGCATCCGGATCGACCGTATCGATACCGGCCGCCGCAGCCTGGACATTGCCGGCGGCGGCGCGCTTGCCTTCGACCATCTGATCCTGGCGACCGGGTCGCGACCGCGCACCTTGCCGCTGCCTGGCGCGGACCTGTCCGGCGTTTTGTCGCTGCGCTCGCTGGCGGATGCGCGGCTGATCCGCGACCTCAGCGCTCAGAGCGAAGACGTCGTCATCCTCGGCGGCGGCTTTATCGGGCTGGAGATCGCCGCGACGCTGCGCACGGCCGGCCGCACGGTGACGGTGGTGGAAGCGGTCGACCGGCTGCTCGGCCGTGCCGTGGCGCCGGTGGTGGCGAGCCATGTCCGGCAAAGGCTCGAAGCGGCCGGCGTGCGCATCCTGACCGGCACCTCGATTGCAAAACTCGAAGGCGAAAACGGCCATGTCGTCGCCGCCATCACCTCGTCGGGCGAAAGGCTGCCGGCGCGAATGGTCATTGTCGGCATTGGCGCCGTGCCGAATGTCGAACTGGCGCAGGCCGCCGGCCTCACCATCGCCAACGGCATCCGTGTCGACCTCCAGATGCGCAGTTCGGTGCCGCAAATCCTAGCCATCGGCGACGCCGCCTCCTACCGGCACTGGTTCACCGGCGGCGACGTGCGGCTGGAATCGGTGCAGAACGCCACCGATCAGGCGCGACTCGCTGCGCGCACCACTACCGGCCATGCCGACGCTTATTCGGCGGTGCCGTGGTTCTGGTCCGATATTGGCGACATGAAGCTGCAGATGGTCGGGCTGACCGCCGGCGGCGACAGCCATGTCGTGCTGGGCGACCTGACCGACAACAAATTCTCGATCTACCACTATGCCGGCGACCGGCTGCTCGGCATCGAATCCGTCAACCGCCCTGGTGATCACATGCTCGGCCGCAAGATGCTCGGTGCGGGTTTCTCACCGACGCAGGAAACGGTAGCAGCGGGATCGGATGGGCTGAAGGCGGCGCTGGCTGCGTTTCAAACCGTCGAGCCGGCGAAGGCTGTCGGCTAGTTTTGAAAGATTTTGTTCGAGCAATCACCAATCGGAGCTATGTCGTGAGCAGCGAATATTTCCGTGAATTGATCCGCCGCGATCAAGACCGCCAACTGCTTCGACGTCTCCTCCTTGAGGGCGCGTCATCCGAGCCGGGCGCTCCGGTTGATGATGGCTATTTCGCAGCACTGCAAAAACGAGCGCAGGGCCAATAAATTCGTGGCCTCAACTCCCCCGCTTTGCGTTACGGAATGCACGCATCTTCTGTGATTGGCGTGACTGATCGGCCCGAGGCTTGATTGCCACGTGGTTCCCCCAATCCGTCGCTGCTTCGCAGTGCCACCTTTCCCCCCTCCAGAGGGAAAGGAAGGGAGCTTTGCTGGACGAACGTTGACGGCAAAGAGCTTGGCGCCTTTCCTCTACCCCGTCGATCGGGGAGAGGTGGCTCGGCGAAGCCGAGACGGAGTGGGGGTCGACCAGCGCCGCATAAGACAATGCATGCGCCAAGCCGCCATGCACGCTATCGCCAAAGACCAGCGCGGCTTGGAAATGTGTGCATGCCGTAGCCACTTTGTGGGGGCGAGGAACCCAAGCTTTCGGAGGGCGCGACATCCGTGATTAGCGTTTCCTTGCTCCCATGAAATGGGGGAGAGGTGGCCGCGCAGCGGACGGAGAGGGGGGCGGGCGCCGCCATATACGATTACCCTCCCCCTTGTGGGGAGGGTCGCTGCGAAGCAGCGGGGTGGGGGTCGGCGCCAAGCCCCCCCACCCGGACCTTCGGTCCGACCTCCCCACGAGGGGGAGGTAGAACGCTAGGCAGCGCAGACTTCGCGGATCGAGGTTTCAAGGATATCGAGCGCTTCGTTCATCACCTCGTCCTGGATGGTGATCGGCGCCAGGAAGCGGATGACGTTGCCGTAGACGCCGCAGGTCAGCAGGATCAGCCCCTTGTCGAGCGCCTTCAGCCGGATGGCGTTGGCGATCTCGGCCGACGGCAGACCCTTCTTGACGTCGTTGAACTCGACCGCGTTCATGAAGCCGAGGCCCCTGATGTCGACGATCTCGGGCACGTCGTCACGGATCGACTGCAGGCGCTGCTTCAGCCTTGCACCCAGCGTGTTGGCGCGGTCGCAGAGCTTTTCATCCTCGATCACATCGAGCACCGCGTGCGCGGCGGCAACGCCGATCGGGCTGCCGCCATAGGTGCCGCCGAGACCGCCGGGGCCAGGCGCATCCATGATCTCGGCGCGGCCGGTGACCGCCGCCAGCGGGAAGCCGCCGGCCAGGCTCTTGGCCATGGTGGTGATGTCGGCCGCGACGTCGTGGTGATCCATGGCGAACATCTTACCGGTGCGGGCAAAGCCGGTCTGCACCTCGTCGGCGATCAAAAGCATGCCGTGCTGGTCGCAGAGCTTGCGCAACGCGGTCAGGAATTCGCGCGGCGCCTCGTAGAAGCCGCCCTCGCCCTGAACCGGCTCGACGATGATGGCGGCGACGCGGGCCGGATCGACATCGGCCTTGAACAGCCGGTCGAGTGCTGCCAGCGAATCGGCAACCGACACGCCGTGCAGCGGCACCGGGAACGGCGCGTGGTAGACGTCGCCCGGCATGGCGCCGAAGCCGACCTTGTAGGGCACGACCTTGCCGGTCAGCGCCATGCCCATGAAGGTGCGGCCATGGAAGCCGCCGGCGAAGGCGATGACGGCCTGGCGGCCCGTGGCGTTGCGGGCGATCTTGATGGCATTCTCGACCGCCTCGGCGCCGGTGGTGACGAAGATCGTCTTCTTCTCGAACTTGCCGGGCAGCATGGCGTTCAGCCGTTCGGCCAACCTGACATAGCTCTCATAGGGCACCACCTGGTGGCAGGTGTGGGTGAAACGGTCGAGCTGTGCCTTGACCGCCTCAATCACCCTGGGATGGCGATGGCCGGTGTTGACGACGGCGATGCCGGAGGAGAAGTCGATGTAGCGGTGGCCTTCGACATCCCAGATTTCCGAATTTTCAGCCCGGTCGGCATAAATCTGCGTGGTCATGCCGACGCCGCGCGAGATCGACTGGTTCTTGCGTTCGGAAATGGCTGAATTCTTCATGATATCCCTCATCGGGCCGGCGCCCGTGCTCGTTGATCAGATGTCTTCTGACCTTATTTCACGTTTTCCTCAAGTCGGCACCAACGGCAGGCGATTGGGCCTGGCCTCGGTGCCTCCTTAACCTGTCGCCCGATACGCGTACGAGACCGGTTTCCTTTTTTTGGAGATCGATTATCCTTCAGATATCCGCGAGGCATCGCGATCAGCGAGCGACCCGCGGTTGGGGGAGTCCATGAGCAGGAACGTGACATCGTCCGTCCCAGTACCATCCTTCAGAACCTCCAGCCTTTTGTCTTTTCCAACCGTGTCGGCAGTGTGCGTCTGCACAGCCGCATTGCTGCTGGCCGGCTGCCAGAAGCAGGAGGCGGCGGACAAGAAACTGCCGATCATGGTGCGCACCGAAACGGTGGCGATCGCCGACTATGCGCCGAGAACCTCGCTGACCGGGGTGATCGCGGCGCGCACGCTGAACAATCTGTCGTTCCGCGTCGGCGGCCGCGTCGCCGAGCGGCTTGTCGATGTCGGCCAGCATGTCGACCAGGGCGCGGTGCTTGCCCGCATCGATCCGCAGGAGCAGCAATCCGATCTGCGATCGGCACAGGCCGATCTTGACGCGGCACAAGCGCAACTGACCCAGTCAGCCGCCGCCTTCGAACGGCAGAAGACGCTGCTTGCCCAGGGCTTCACCACCAGGCGCGACTACGACGCCGCCGACCAGGCGCTGAAGGTGGCGCAAGGCAGTGTCGACGCCGCGCAGAGCGCATTCGCCAATGCCCAGCAAAACCTGTCCTTCACCGAGCTCAAGGCCGGCGCCCCCGGCGTCATCACCGCCCGCCAGGTCGAAACCGGCCAGGTGGTGCAAGCAGCGCAAACCGTCTTCACCGTCGCCGAGGACGGCGACCGCGACGCGGTGTTCAACGTGCAGGAGACGCTGGTCGCCAGGACGCCGGCCTCGCCGGCGGTGACGATCACGCTGTTGTCCGACCCGCAGGTCCGGGCAACAGGCAAGGTGCGCGAAATCTCGCCGGCGGTCGACCAGGCCTCCGGTTCGATCCGGGTCAAGATCGGCATTCCCGATACACCGGCCGGCATGCCGCTGGGGGCGGCCGTCATCGGCTCGGTCAGCGCCAAGCCGGCGAAGGCGATCCTGTTGCCGTGGCAGGCGCTGACGTCCAGCGCCGGCAAACCGGCGGTCTGGATCGTCGATCCCTCGACCAAGGCAGTGGCGGTGACGCCGGTCGAGGTGCTGGCCTTCAATTCGGGCACGGTCGTCATCGCCAGCGGGCTGAACGAAGGCCAAAACGTCGTGACCGCAGGCGGGCAGTTGCTCAGTCCCGGCCAGACTGTCGAGATATCGGGGGCGGGCCAATGAACCGGTTGCCGCGCATCATGCTTGGCCTGTTCGCGGTTGGCGCGCTCGCCGCCTGCTCGAAATCGGACGAGAAGCCGCCGGAGATCATACGGCCGGTGCTGTCGGTCGTGGTCGAGCCGCAGACCTCGCAGACCTTCGGCTTTGCCGGCTCGATCGAGCCGCAGATCAGCGCCGACCTCGCCTTCCGCCTGCTCGGCCGGGTCGTCTCGCGCGACGTCAAGGTCGGCGACATCGTCAGCAAAGGCACGACGATCGCCGCGCTCGACCCGACCGCGCTGGAGCTGGCGGTGCAAGCAGCCACGGCCGAGCTCTCCAATGCCGAAGCACAGTTCGCCAATGCCGCCGCCAGCGAGGAGCGTCAGCGCCAGCTGCTCGCCGCGGCCAACACCACGCAGGCCGTCTTCGATGCCGCGCAGCAGGCACGCAAAGCAGCGGAAGCCAATGTCGAACGGGCCAAGGCTGCGCTGGCGAAATCGCAGGAGCAGCTTGGCTATGCCAGGCTGTTCTCGGATTTCGATGGCGTCGTCACCGCGGTCGGCGCCGAAGTCGGGCAGACGGTCTCGGCCGGCCAGACGGTCGTCACCGTGGCGCGCTCGGATCTGCGCGAGGCCGTGGTCGATATTCCCGATCAGCTGACCGGCGATCTCACGGCCGGCACGCCGTTCCAGGTCATCCTGCAATCGCTGCCGACGATCGAGACCCAGGCCAAGCTGCGCGAGATCGCGCCGCAGGCCGAGGGCTCGACACGCACCCGGCGCGTCAAGCTCGCGCTCACCGACCCGCCGCAGGCCTTCCGGCTCGGCTCGACGGTGACGGCGACCCGCATGACCAAGGTGGCGCCGACGATCGAACTGCCCATCTCGGCGCTGCTGGAAAAGAACGGTTCCGAGAAAGTGTGGATCGTCGATCCGCAGACATCGAGCGTGAGCGCGCACGACATCAAGGTCGCCTCGAAGAATGGCGAGACTTTCACCGTCGCCGAGGGGCTTGAAGCCGGCATGCGCGTGGTCACCGCGGGCGTCCATAGCCTGAGCGAAGGCCAGAAGGTCAAAGTGCCGGAGGGCGGCGTCTGATGAAGGGCTTCAATCTCTCCGACTGGGCGCTCAGCCACCGTTCCATGGTCTGGTATTTCATGCTGGTCTTCGTGGTGGCCGGCATCTTCTCCTACCTCAATCTCGGTCGTGAGGAAGATCCCAACTTCACCATCAAGACGATGATCATCCAGGCCAACTGGCCGGGCGCCTCGGTCAAGGAAACCCTGCAGCAGGTGACTGACCGCATCGAGAAGAAACTCGAGGAGCTCGACAGCCTCGACTATACCAAGTCCGTCACCACCGCTGGGCAGACCGTCATCTTCGTCAACCTGAAGGACACCACCAAGGCGCGCGATGTCGTGCCGAACTGGATTCAGGTGCGCAACATGGTCAACGATATCAAGGCGCAGTTTCCGCAAGGCGTGCAGGGGCCGTTCTTCAACGACCGCTTCGGCGACGTCTACGGCAACATCTACGCCTTCACCTCGGACGGGCTGACGCCGCGCCAGCTGCGCGACTATGTCGAGGATGTCAGAACCAGGATCCTGGCCGTGCCCAACGCCGGCAAGGTCGATCTGGTCGGCGCGCAGGACGAAGCCATCTATCTCGAATTCTCGACCCGTCAGATCGCCGCCCTCGGCCTCAACCAGCAGGCGATCGTGGCGAGCCTGCAGGCACAGAACGCCATCACGCCGTCGGGTGTCGTCGAATCCGGGCCCGAGCGTGTCAGCGTCCGCGTCGGCGGCCAGTTCACCTCGGAGGACAGCCTGCGCGGCATCAATCTGCGCGTCAACGATCGCTTCTTCCGGCTGAGCGACGTGGCGACGATCCGGCGCGGCTATGCCGATCCGCCGACGTCGCTGTTCCGCTTCAACGGCCAGGATGCGATCGGGCTGGCCATCGGCATGAAGCCCAACGCCAATCTGCTCGAATTTGGCGCGGCGCTGGAAAAGGAAATGAAAGAGGTGCTGAGCGACCTGCCGGTCGGCGTCGGCGTGCATCTGGTCGCCGACCAGCCTGTCATCGTCGAGGAAGCGGTTTCGGGCTTCACCCGGGCGCTGGCCGAGGCGGTCGCCATCGTGCTTGCGGTGTCCTTCATCAGCCTTGGCATGCGCGCCGGCTTCGTCGTGGCGCTGTCGATCCCGCTGGTTCTGGCCATCACCTTCACGGTCATGGCCTATCTCGGCATCTCGCTGCAGCGTATTTCGCTGGGTGCGCTGATCATCGCGCTCGGCCTGCTGGTCGACGACGCGATGATCGCGGTCGAGATGATGGTGGCGCGGCTGGAGGTCGGCGACAATCTGCGCAAGGCGGCGACGTACGTCTACACCTCGACCGCCTTCCCGATGCTGACCGGCACGCTGGTGACGGTCGCCGGCTTCATCCCAATCGGCCTCAACAACAGCGCCGCCGGCGAATACACCTTCACGCTGTTCGTCGTCATCGCGGTCTCGCTTTTGGTGTCATGGATCGTGGCGGTGCTGTTTGCGCCACTGCTCGGCGTCACCATCCTGCCGGCCACGATGAAGCAGCAGCAGCACGACAAACCCGGCCGCTTCACCAGCCTGTTTCGGCGCGTGCTCCTGGGCTCCGTGCGACATCACTGGCTGACCATCATCGCCACCGTGCTGTTGTTTGCCGCCTCGATAGCCGGCTTCGGCCTCGTCCAGCAGCAGTTCTTTCCGCCTTCCGACCGGCCGGAGCTGATCGTCGACTGGAACCTGCCGCAGAACTCGTCGATCACCGAGACGCGCGACCAGATCGAGCGTTTCGAAGGGCGGGCGCTGGCCGGCAACCCCGACATCGACCATTTCTCGTCCTATATCGGCCAGGGCGCGGTGCGCTTCCTGCTCGCCTTCGACGTGCAGCCTGCCAATCCCTATTTCGGCCAGACGGTGATCGTCACCAAGAGCATCGAGGCCCGTAACCGGATCAAGCCGGTGCTGGAGAAATTGTTGCGCGAGGAGTTCGTCGGCACCGACGCCTACGTCAAGCCGCTCGAACTCGGGCCGCCGGTCGGCCGTCCCGTGCAGTACCGTGTCGGCGGCCCCGACATTCAGACGGTGCGGGAGCTGGCGCAGCAAGTCGCCGGCCTGATCTCGGCCAATCCAAAACTGGCGGCGCCGACTTTCGACTGGAACGAGCCGCAGCGCGTGCTGAGGGTCGACGTGCTGCAGGACAAGGCACGGCAACTCGGCATCACCTCCTCCGACATCGCCAGCGCGTTGAACAGCACGGTCGGCGGTGCCACCATCACCCAGGTGCGCGACGCCACCTATCTGATCAATGTCGTGGCGCGTTCACGCGATGCCGAACGCGGTTCGATCGACACGCTGCAGAACTTGCAGCTGCCGACCAGCACCGGCGAGGCGATCCCGCTCGCGGCGGTCGCCAACTTCCGCTACGACCTCGAACAGCCGACTGTGTGGCGGCGCAACCGCATTCCGACCATCACCGTACGCGCCGGGCTGGTTGGCGATGTGCTGGCGGCCACCGTCGTCAACGAGTTGAAGCCATCGGTCGACGCCTTCATCGCCAAGCTGCCGCCCGGCTATTCCGTCCAGACTGCGGGCTCGGTCGAGGAAAGCGCCAAAAGCCAGGGACCGATCGCGGCCGTGGTGCCGTTGATGCTGTTTGTCATGGCGACCATCCTGATGATCCAGTTGCAGAGCTTCCAGCGCCTGTTCCTGGTGGTGGCGGTGGCGCCGCTCGGGCTGATCGGCGTGGTGGCGGCACTGGTGCCGAGCGGCGCACCACTCGGCTTCGTCGCCATCCTCGGTGTGCTGGCACTGATCGGCATCCTGATCCGCAACTCGGTCATCCTGATCGTGCAGATCGAGGATCTTGTCCGGGAGGGCAAGGACCGCTGGGCGGCCGTCATCGAGGCAACCGAACACCGCATGCGGCCGATCGCGCTGACGGCGGCCGCCGCCAGCCTCGCGCTGATCCCGATCGCCCGCGAAGTGTTCTGGGGGCCGATGGCCTACGCGATGATGGGCGGTATCATCGCCGGCACCGCGATCACCCTGCTGTTCCTACCGGCGCTTTATGTGACGTGGTTCCGGATCAAGGAGCCGAAAACCAGATAGCGAAGGCGCACACGGGAAAACGGTGCCGGAAGGTGGGGCAGTCTGAAATCCCTTAACCCGTGCGGACGAACCCGTCGCTGGCCCTGAGCAGATTGCGCGTATAATCCTCGGTCACGCGGTGCGCAACAAGTTGGGCGGCGGTGAGGTTCTCCACCGCCTCGCCGCTTTGCATCACCATCAGCCGCTCGCACATATGGGTGATGATGGCGAGGTCGTGGCTGACCATCAGGAAGGTCAGCTTGCGCCGCCGGCGGACTTCTTCCAACAGGTTCAGCACTTCCGCCTGCACCGAGGCATCCAGCGCCGAGGTCGGCTCGTCGAGCAGCAGGATGGACGGCTCGAGGATCAGCGCACGCGCGATCGCCACGCGCTGGCGCTGGCCGCCCGAGAGTTGGTGCGCATAGCGGAAGCGAAAACCGTTGCCGAGGCCAACTTCGTCGAGCGCGCGTTCGATGCGCTTTTCGCCATCGGCAAAGCCGTGGATGGCAAGCGGCTCCTGCAGCAGGCGGTCGACGGTCTGGCGTGGGTGCAGCGAGCCATACGGGTCCTGGAAGACCATCTGCACCTCGCGGTAAAAGGCCTTGTCGCGGCGCGCCCCAAGCCTCTTGCCATTGACGGCGATGCTGCCCGAGGCGACCGGCGCGAGGCCGGCGATCGCCCTGAGCAGCGTCGATTTGCCGGAACCGGATTCGCCGACAAGGCCGAAGGATTCGCCTGACCTGACTTCGAGGCTGACGCCTTTCAGCGCGCGAAAACGGTCGTAGATCACCTCCAGCCCGTCGATGGCAATCGCTGCTGTCATGCCGCCCACTCCGGCTTGCGGTCGAGTACCGGCAGCGGGTGGCGTTCGAAGCCGATCCTGGGCATGCAGTTGAGCAGGCCGCGCGTGTAAGGGTGCTGGGCCTCGCCGAGTTCGGAGGCCTTGAGCTGCTCGACCACCTTGCCGGCATACATGACGATGACGCGGTCGCAGAAGGACGAGACCAGGCGCAGATCATGCGAGATGAAGATCAGCCCCATGCCGCGCTCGCTGACCAGCCGGTCGAGGATGCCGAGCACATCGAGTTGCACCGTGACGTCGAGCGCCGAGGTCGGCTCGTCGGCGATCATCATTTCCGGTCCGGCGATCAGCATCATGGCGATCATGGCGCGCTGGCCCATGCCGCCGGACACTTCATGCGGGTGCAGGTCGAAGACGCGTTTGGGATCGCGGATCTGTACCGCTTCCAGCATGGCCAGCGCCCGCTCCCGCGCCTCGGCCTTGCTGACTTTTTCATGGGTGCGCAGTGTCTCGACGATCTGCCGGCCGATGCTCATCACCGGGTCGAGCGAGTATTTCGGATCCTGCAGGATCATGGCGATGCGGTTGCCTCGCAACGCCCGGCGCTGGCGTGGCGAGATGCTGAGCAGGTCGATGCCGTCGAAGGCCAGTTTCCTGGCCGATATCCGGGCCTGTGGCGGCGTTAGACCCATGATGGCGCGGCCGGTCTGTGACTTGCCCGAGCCGGACTCGCCGACAATGCCGAGCCGTTCGCGGCCAAGCGAGAAGGAGACGCCGCGCACCGCCTCGATCAGCCCGGTGCGGGTTGGGAAGGTGACGCGCAGATCGTCCACGTCGAGAAGCGTGCTCATTGGTCGCCACTCCGGGGATCGAGCGCGTCGCGCAGGCCATCGCCGAGCAGATTGAAGCCGAGGCTGACGATGAGGATGGCGAAGCCAGGCGCACCGGCCACCCACCACTGGTCGAGGATGAAGCGGCGGCCGGACGCGATCATGGTGCCCCATTCGGGCAGCGGCGGCTGCGCGCCGAGACCGAGGAAGCCGAGGCCGGCTGCGGTCAGGATGATGCCGGCCATATCGAGCGTCACGCGCACGATCAGCGAGGAGATGCAGAGCGGCATGATATGGCGCAGCACGATGCGGAAAGGCGAAGCGCCCATCAGTTGCACTGCCTTGATGTAATCGGAATTGCGCACCGTCAGCGTTTCGGCGCGCGCGATGCGGGCATAGGGCGGCCAGGAGGTGATGGCTATCGCCAGCACCGCGTTTTCGATGCCGGGGCCGAGCGCCGCGACGAAGGCCAACGCCAGAACCAGCTTCGGGAAGGCGAGGAAGATGTCGGTGATGCGCATCAGGACGGCATCGGTCCAGCCGCCGGCGTAACCGGCGACGGTGCCGACCAGCAGACCGATGGGCGCTGCGATAATGGCGACCAGGATAACGACATAGAGCGTCCAGCGCGAACCATAGAGGATTCGCGATAGGATATCGCGGCCGAGGTCGTCTGTGCCGAACCAATGCTCGGCGCTCGGCGCCAGCAGCCGGGAATTCTTGAGATCGCCGAAGGTCGGCGAATAGGGCGCCAGCACGCCAGCAAGGGCGGCGATGACCAGCAAAGCGATGATGATGAGCAGGCCGACAAAAGCCAGCCGGTTGGCGGAGAACCGCCGCCACGCGACATAGGCGCGGCCGAGCCTTGCCTGCATGCGCGAGGCCGGCCGCTCGCTGAGCAGCCAGTCGCGCCGACTCTGGATGGTGTCTGTGCTCATCCTGTCTTCGTCCTCGGATCGAGCACGCGGTAGAGAAGATCGGACAAGAGATTGATGCCTATGAACACCGAGCCGATGACGATGGTGCCACCGAGCACGGCGTTCATGTCGGCATTCTGCAGCGAGTTGGTGATGTAGAGGCCGATGCCCGGCCAGGAGAAGACGGTCTCGGTCAGCACCGAACCTTCGAGCAGGCCGGCATAGGAGAGCGCGATCACCGTGACCATCGGCACCGCTGCGTTGCGCAGGGCGTGGCCCCAGATGATGCGGGTTTCCGACAGGCCCTTGGCGCGCGCGGCGACGATGTATTCCTGGGCGAGCTCGTTGAGCATGAACGAGCGCGTCATGCGGCTGATATAGGCGAGCGAGAAATAGCCGAGCAGCGAGGCCGGCAGGATGATGTGGCGGAAGGCGTCCCAGAAGACATCCCACTGACCCTGCATCGCCGAGTCGAGAAGGTAGAAGCCGGTGATCGGCGTGAAGGTGTATTCGTAGACGACGTCGAGCCGGGCCGGGAAAGCCACCCATTGCAATTTGGCGTAGAACAGGACGAGCCCAAGCAGGCCGAGCCAGAAGATCGGCACGGAATAGCCGATCAGGCCGATGACGCGTACGATCTGGTCGATGATGCTGCCGCGCTTGACGGCAGCCAGCACGCCCAGCGGCACGCCGAACAGCGCCCCGATCAGCGTCCCCAGCGTCGCCAGTTCCGTCGTTGCCGGAAGCGCGCGGCGAATGTCGGTCATGACCGGATTGGTGGTCAGCACCGAAGTGCCGAAATCACCGCTCAGGGCATTTTTCACATAGATGTAGAACTGCTCGACCAGCGGCAGGTCGAGACCCATTTCGCGGCGCGTGCGCTCGACGACATTGAGAGGCGCCCGATCACCGAGCACCGCCAAAACCGGGTCGATCGGGATCACACGGCCGATGAAGAAGGTCACCGCGAGCAGACCAAGATAGGTCGTGACCGCGATGACCAGAAAGCGGCCGATCGATGATGCAAGGGCGACGGCGCGGGCGCTGCCGCGCCCGCTTTCGTTTTCAACCGCGCTCATGCGGCGCGCACTATTCCTTGGAGACCGGCCCGACGAAGTTAGAGTCGAAGCTCGGGCCGAGCGCGAAGCCCTTGAGGTTCTTGCGCAGGCCGGCCACTTCCAACTGCTGATGGATGATGACGAAGGGGCTGGTGTCGAGGATCTTCTTCTGCAGATCCTTGTACATGTCGGCACGCTTGCCGGCATCCTTCTCCAGCAGCGCCGCTTCCGTTTCCTTGGTCAGGTCCGGAATGTCCCAGGAATTGCGCCAGGCAAGCGTGTGGGACTTGCCGGCATCCGAATTGTCCGGGTTCGAGGCAAAGGTCTGGGCGTTGGAGTTCGGATCGAAATAGTCCTGGCCCCAATTGCCGATATAGATGTCGTGGTTGCGGGCGCGGTACTTGGTCAGCGTCTGCTTGCCGTCGCCGGGGATGATCTCCAGCTTGATGCCGGCCTGACCCAGTGTCTGCTGGATCGATTCCGCCATGCCGGTGGTCGGCTGGCCAGTGCGCACGTCCATGGTCACGCTGAAGCCATCCGGCAGGCCGGCCTTGGCCAGCAGTTCCTTGGCCTTGGCGACATCGAGCTTGAACGGGTTGTCGTCCACGGCGCCAAGATCACCCTTGGGCAGGAAGGATTGGTGGATTTCGCCAATGCCCTTGAGGATGGTCGAGCTCAGCGCATCATAGTCGACCAGGTATTTGAACGCCTGGCGCACCTCGGGCTTGGCGAGGTTCGGATTCTTCTGGTTGAGGCTGATGTAGTAGACTGTGCCCTTCGGCGCGCTGGTCGAGGTGAGGTCGGCGTTTTTGGCGATGGCGTCGAGGTCGTTCGGCTCGAGGTTGCGGGCAACGTCGATGTCGCCGGCCTCGAGCGCCAGGCGCTGGGCCGAGCTTTCCTTCATGTTGCGATAGATGACGCGGGCAAGCTTGGCCTTCTCACCGTGATAATTGTCGTTGCGCTCCATGACGACGGCTTCGTTGGCGCGCCATTCACGCAGCTTGTAGGCACCGGAGCCGGCATAGCCGGTCTTCAGCCAGGCATTGCCGAAGTCGTTGTCCCATTTGTAGTCGGCGGTGGGCGCCGCCTTGACGACGTGTTCCTTGACCAGCTTGCTGTCGACGACCGAGGCGACCGTTGCCGACAGACAGTTCAAGACGAAGCTTGGCGCATAGGCCTTGTCGACGGTAAACTGGAAGGTGGTATCGTCGACGGCCTTGGCCTTGTCGGCAACGTTGTCGCCGCTGATGCCGAACTGTTCGATGATGAAGGCCGGGCTCTTGTCCAGCTTGACGGCGCGCTCGAACGAATAGGCGACATCGGCCGCGGTGATCGGATTGCCCGAGGCGAATTTGAGGCCGGGCTTGAGCTTGAACGTGTAGGTCAGGCCATCGTCCGAGACGGTCCAGCTTTCGGCGAGATCGGGCTTGACCTTGGAGGTGTCGCTGAGGTCGAGGCGAACCAGCAGGTCATAGGTGTTACCGGTGACTTCGGCGGTCGACAGTTCGAACGCCTCGCCCGGATCCATGGTGATGATGTCGTCGATCGCGAAGCCTTCGACCAGCGTGTCGGCAGGCGTAACCGCGAAGGCGGGGGCTGCGCCAATGAGCAGCGCGGACATCGCCGCGCCCGCAAGCAAGGCACGCGAGCGAAGAGCAAACTTTTCCATCATCATGGTGATTGTTCCCTGTTTTGTTGGTTGTTGACCTGAGTTCCCGGCTCAGGGTTGCAGAATTCTTGTCGAGGCCAAACGACGGCCCTCTAGCCCCTTACCGTCGTGGTTTTTGTCCAATTGGTCAACAGCATATCCGGCGGCCTCGTGGCCGGCAACGAGCATTTATACGAGGGCCAATTTGAGCAGAATGGCGGCTGACGCGTCGACGCACAGGCCGATCAATCGAGGCCCCCGAACGAGAAAAATCTGCTAATTTTTGAGTTATTTCAGCGCGGCAACGAGGCTGGCATCCGGAAAGCAAGTCGCCGCCTGGCTGTTCTTGGCCTGCCACTTGCCGATCGAACGGCGGGTCTTGAAGCCGGGCAGGCCGTCGGCGCTGCCGACATCGTAGCCCTTGGCTTCCAGCGCCCGTTGCAAGCCGGCAATGTCGGAACGGTGGAGATCGCCGACCGGTCCCCAGTTGCCGGAAAAAATCTGGTCGCCATGTGCAATGCGGTCCGCACCGTGGCCGATGAACAGCGCATAGAGGTCGCTGGTGTTGTATTCCTTCAGCACGTAGAAATTGGGGGTGGCGATGAAAGCCGGACCGCTGCGGCCGGCCGGCATCAGCAGGAAGCCCTCCGCCTTAAGCTCGCTCGCCGGAAATGGCTTTCCGCCAACGCGCTTGATGCCCATACTAGCCCACTCGGAAATCTTCTTGCCTTGATCGGGACCTTCCAGCGAGCAGGAGACGCTCTCGGGCACGGTCACCTCGAAACCCCAGCCGCGCCCCCTCACCCAGCCATAATGGACGAGATAATTGGCGATCGAAGCGAGCACGTCAGGCGTCGAGTTCCAGATGTCGACGCGGCCGTCGCCGTCGAAATCCACGGCATGCTTCAGGAACGAAGTCGGCATGAATTGCGGTTGGCCGAGCGCACCGGCCCAGGACGATTTCATCGCGCCGACCGGGGCGAGGCCACGTTGGACGATTTCCAGCGCGGCCAGCAGCTCGGTGCGGAAGAAATCCTTCTTGGTCGACATGAACGCCTTGGTGCCCAGCACCTCGAAAGCGTCGTAAGGCATCTTCGCCGCGCCGAACCCGGTCTCTCGGCCCCATATCGCCAGAAGTATCTCGCCGGGCACGCCGTAGCGTTTTTCGATCGCGGCAAGCGTCTTGGCGTTGGCGGCTTCGCGCACGCGTCCGCCTGATGTCACCGCACGAACCGTCTTCTCGGCGAAATAGGCGCCGGGCGAACCGAACTCGGCCTGATGCTGCTTCTGCGGCGTCTTCGGCTTCTCGCCAGGCATGACGAGGTCAGGCAGCTTCAGATTGGGTTTTATGCCGTCGAAGGCGGCATCGAAAGTCTGCTTGGAGATGCCTTTGGCCTTGGCCTCAGGCCAGAGGTCGTTCTGCAGCCAGGCGCGGAACTGCTCATCGATCTTGGCGGCGGAGGCAGGGGTGGCGAGAAAGGCGGCGAGAAGCATCGCGACAAAGGCGAAGATGGTTGTGCGAAGGAATGCAGTCATCTCGGCAAACATCCCCGCCAATTGCGTCAAAACGCCGTCCGTGAGCGCAGCGCAGCGGCGAGCGTGCCTTCATCGAGATAGTCGAGCTCACCGCCAACCGGCACGCCATGCGCCAGCCTTGTCACCTTGATGTCGAAGCCGGACAGCTGGTCGGTGAGGTAGTGCGCGGTGGTCTGGCCCTCGACCGTGGCGTTGACGGCGATGATGATCTCCTTGACCTCGCCGCCAGCGACGCGGTCGATCAATGAGCGGATGTTGAGCTGGTCGGGGCCAATGCCGTCGAGCGGCGACAGCGTGCCGCCAAGCACATGGTAGCGCACGTTCATCGCCGCAGCGCGTTCGAGCGCCCACAGGTCGGAAACATCCTCGACGACGATCAGCGTGGCGGCGTCGCGGCGCGGATCGGTGCAGATCATGCAGGGGTCAGATGTATCGACATTGCCGCAGGTGGAACAGATGCGCACCTTGTCGGCGGCTTCGCCCATGGCGGCGGCGAGCGGCGACAGCAGCTGCTCCTTCTTCTTGATCAGATGAAGGGCGGCGCGTCTGGCCGAACGGGGCCCGAGCCCCGGCACCTTGGCCAGGAGCTGGATCAGGCGTTCGATCTCGGGACCGGCGATTCGCTTGGACATCGCTCTGATCTAGGATTTTTCAGAGCGCTTTGGAACATCCCGCATTGGAGAGCGGTCACTATGCTGCCATGGCGGACCCTGGCTAGGCCTTCAGTTGACCTCGAGCGGTCGGCTCTGGCTGGCGATCATCGCACCGATGGCGTCGGTGTTCTCGGGCGTCGACTGGAACCCCATCGCCGCCTCTTGCGGCGCACCCTGAACCGAAGAGATGACGCGGGTGTTCAAGGTTCCGCCGAAACGGGCGGCATCCGGTTCTTCCATCGGCTCCTGCATCGCGACCATTGTCTGCTTCACGGTTACGCGCGCCGACTTTGCCGTGGGCGCCGCAGCCGCGGTCACATAAGTCTCTTGGACCGGAGCGGTCTTGGTCTTGGGCTGACGTGTCGGTTCCGCAGCAGCAGTCATAAAGACCTGCTGCGACGGAGCGGTGCGAACAGCGGTTTTGGCCGGACGCGTCGGCTCCACCGAGGCGGTCATGAAGACCTGTTGCGCCGGAGCGGTGCGGGACGTTTTGGCCGTGCTCACCGGCTCGGCCGAGGCGACCATCGTCACCGGCGCGGCGGGCTTCACCACTTGCGGCGCCACCGAGGCAACCATTGGCTCATCCGGCAACGGCTGCCAGTTGCGGCCGCGCTTTTCGTAGAAGGCATTGCCGCCGGCGACCATGGTGTAGTGCATGTTCTTGTAGGGGAAGCGCAGGCCGGCGGTGTGGAAATACATCGTGTTCTTGAGCTTGGCCTTGCGCTCGCCCTTGAGCACGGCATCGGCGGCTTCCTCGACATCCGGCATTGCGCGCGAATTCATCGGCCTTGTCATGACGCCAGGCGCGAACTGGCCGGGCTCTCCCACCACGTCACAGATGGTGCTGCCGTGGTTGCCGGAGCGCAGCCGGTTCATCACCACGGTGCCGACCGCAATCATGCCGTCGCGGCTCGACCGGTTGGATTCGAAGAACATCGCCCGTTCCAGGCATTCCCTGTCCTTCGGCGTGTGGCTGGAAGCGCGCGACGTCAGGAAACTCGGCGTGATGGCATCGGTCAGGCTTGCAACAGACATGCCGTGCGAGGTGGTCTGGCTGCAGGCGGCCAGAAACAGGGGAGACGTGATGACGCCGAGCAGCAGCGGCGCCTTCCATCGCGTGACGATCAACAGGTTACCCTCTCACTTCGATGCCCGCCCCCAGGCTGCGGCAAGAATGAGACACTTTCAGGCAAAATGATGGCCAAAACGTTATTAACAACGCACTGTTGCCGAAAAGGCACAATTTCGAGGCTTTCCAGATAGATCGAGCCGTCATTTCACAAAAGCGATGACCGCTGTCTCTTGGTTTCGCCGCAATTGCCGAAGGAAAAATCGCGCCACGTTTTTCCGGGAATCGCTACCGCCCTGCCGCAATCGCGGCCGGCTGACCAGGCTCAAGCTCCTCGGCTTTCTCCGAAAACAGGCCGCGCCTGAGGAACAGTGCCCGCGCGTTCCTGGCCGCCGGCGCGATCCTTCCCGGCCAGTCGCTGTCGATGAATTCGGCCTTGGTGAAGTCGGGATTTGTTTCGGAGGCCGCCTCGAGGAATTCGGCGATCTCCAGCACGACCGAGCGCTCGTCCTTCGAAAGCGCCGACGTGCCGGCCTCGATCGACGGGCGGTGCACGAAATCCTCGAACAGGTGGAAGTAACCCTTGATGCCGACGAGATCGACACCGGCGTCGCTATCGGCAAGGATTTCCAGAATCTCGTAGATCCTGTTGCGGATACGCTGCTCGATCAGTCTTTCGGACGGCTCTTCGGTCATGGCGCATCGCCGCTGAGTTCAACTTTCATACATGTCGTTTACCCAAAACCGCTGCACACTTTGGGCGACATGCATCAGAACGGCAGTTTCATTCCGGGCGGGATCGGCAGGCCGGCGGTCAGCGCCTTGGTCTTTTCCTGCATGATCTGCTCGACCTTGGCCTTGGCGTCATTATGGGCGGCAAGAATCAGGTCTTCGAGGACCTCGACATCGTCCTCCTTGAACAGAGACGGATCGATTTTCAGCACCTTCATCTCGAACTTGCCACTCAGCGTCACGCTGACCAGGCCACCGCCGGCCTGGCCGACGGATTCGACCGTGGCGATCTCATCCTGCATGGCCTGGAACTTGGCCTGCATTTCCTTCGCCTTGCCCATCAGGCCGAGAAGATCTTTCATGGTCCGATCCTTGTCTTGGTTTATCAGGTCTCGTCGTCATCCGCCGGCGGCTCGACCGGCACTTCGGCCTCGGTCGTGTCTGCCTCCGGCGCGTCGGGAATGCGCACGTCGATGATCTTGGCGCCGGGAAAGCGCGCCAGGATGGCGGCAACCGTCGGATCGCTCTTGGCATCGAGGAAGGCGTTTTCGCGCTTGGTCGATTCCATTTCGGCCAGCGTCTGGCCGCCCTCTTCCTTCGACAGCGACACCAGCCAGTTGCGGCCGGTCCAGGCGCGCAGTTTCGTCGTCAAATCGTTGAGCAGCAGCTTCGGCGCATCGTCGGTCAGGCTGACATCGATGCGGCCGGGCTCGAAGCGCACGGGACGGATGCAGCGCTTGACCAGCACCTTAAAGGCGATGTCGCGCTGCGCGTCGGCAAGGGCGACAATGTCGGCCAGCGACCTGACCGGCACCTGCTGCGGCTCGGACACAGGCGCGGGCGGCGCGACGAAGGCGGCCGGCGCGGGCGTGGCCTCGACCAGCCGCATGGTCTGCGCACCACCGGACCCGGATGGCATGCGCGTCTGCGCCGCCACCGCACTGGCACCACCGCCATTGCCGGGGCCAGTCGGTGCCCCGTTCGAGCGCGGCGCGCCATTCTGGACCGGCGCTGAGCCCTCAAGCGATCGCAACGCCTCGTCCAGCGTCGGCAGGTCGGCGGCATGCGCCAGCCGGATCAGCACCATTTCGGCGGCACTTACCGGCCGGTTGGAGGACTGCACCTCGGGAATGCCCTTGAGCAGCATCTGCCAGGTCCGCGACAGCACCCTGACCGACAACGCCCTGGCGAAATCGGCGCCGCGCTGGCGCTCGTCCTGCGACAGCGATGCGTCGTCCATGGCGGTCGGCACGAAACGCAGCCGGGTGACGAGGTGGTTGAACTCGGCAAGATCGGTCAGCACGGCGGCCGGATCGGCGCCGGTGTCGTATTGCGTGCGGAATTCGGCGAGTGCCGCCGCCACGTCGCCCTTCATCACATGTTCGAACAGATCGACGATGCGTGCGCGGTCGGCCAGGCCCAGCATGGCCCGTACCGCCTCGGCGCTGACGGAGCCGGCGCCATGGGCAATCGCCTGGTCGAGGATGGAGAGCGAATCGCGAGCGGAGCCTTCCGCGGCGCGCGCGATCATCGCCAGCGCGTCGTCGTCGACCGAAATGCCTTCCTTCCCGGCGATCGAAGAGAGATGCGCGACCAGCGCGCCGGCATCGATGCGTCTGAGGTCAAAGCGCTGGCAGCGCGACAGGACGGTGATCGGCACTTTGCGGATTTCGGTGGTGGCGAAGATGAATTTGACGTGCGGCGGCGGCTCTTCCAGCGTTTTCAGCAGGCCGTTGAAGGCCTGCGTCGACAGCATGTGCACTTCGTCGATGATGTAGACCTTGTAGCGGGCCGACACCGGCGCGTAGCGCACGCGCTCGATGATATCCCTGATGTCGTCGATGCCGGTGTGCGAGGCCGCGTCCATCTCGATGACGTCGACATGGCGGCCTTCCATGATCGCCTGGCAATGCTCGCCGAGCACGGCGAGGTCGACCGAGGGCTGGTCAACGGTTGATGTCTTGTAGTTCAGCGCCCGCGCCAGGATACGCGCGGTGGTGGTCTTGCCGACACCGCGCACGCCGGTCAGCATCCAGGCCTGGGCAATGCGGCCGGTGGCAAAGGCGTTGGTGAGGGTGCGCACCATCGGCTCCTGGCCGACCAGCTCGGAAAAATTCGACGGACGGTATTTGCGCGCCAGCACGCGGTAGGCAGCAGCCTTTTCCGTACCCGAATTTCCGGCTTCGCTCATTCGCCCGTTAAGCTCCAAAAGGCCGCGCCCAAAGGCGCCGATTCCTGCGCATAATCTCGCCCGCGCTGCAATGCGTCGTCAATGTGGCGAGGAGGGCCGAAGAGGTGGGAGGCTGGAACAATGACCCGTTCCGGGCTCGTTAGGGCTGCTTCCTTCCGGACCTGACCCGGTTGGCGAGTGGATCGTCCACCACCAACCTCCCGCCGTCCATATCGGCAATTGCGCGACGAAATGCAAGTGCGCAGGCGATTTGGCGTCATCACACAAGAGATTCGCTTGCAGCCCCCGTGCCACCGCTCTAGCGTTCATGGGTTAAGGAAACCAAGAAAAGCAAGGAAACGCCGATGCTGCCGGGCCTGAAGGCCGGATTCACGCTGGATGCCCGGCTGGAGGCGGACAGCGAGCAGTTGATGTGGCTTGGGCTGTGCGAATTGCGGGTGATGAACGATCGCCGCTGGCCTTGGCTGCTTTTGGTGCCGCAGCGGCCAGGCGCGGAAGAAATCCACGACATGACGCCGCTCGACCAGGCGATGCTGACCTTCGAGACCAATATGGTGGCGCAGGCGCTGAAGAAAGTGACCGGCTGCACCAAGATCAACACCGGCGCGCTCGGCAATATCGTGCGCCAATTGCATATCCATATCGTCGCACGGTCCGAAGGCGATCCCGGCTGGCCCGGCCCGGTGTGGGGGCACGGCCTGCGCGAGCCCTATCAGGGTTCCGACCTGCGCCGGTTTGCCGAAACGATAAGGGCAGCGCTATAAGCCTTTCGCTGTGTTCATTCCAAAACACATCCGTCCAAAACATGTCATCCCAGAGCACCAGAGTCCGTATGAGCTTCCGCCTGTTTGACGCGCCCCTGCGCGAGCCGAGCCAGTTCGTCGGCTTTGCCGGCAACACAATCGACCGGCAATCCGAGAATCGAGCCGACGATTCGGTCGACAAGGCGCTGGCGAATCCGACGACGCGGCTGCTTTTGATGAACGGCGGCCGGCTCCACTTGAAGCTCGGCCAGGGCGACCGCCTGGACCCATGGTTCGGCGCCGCCGAGAGCGAGCCCTTCCAGCCTTCCTTTGCCGGGGCTGTCCTGCTCGGCTTTTCCCAACAGGGGCCGGTATTGGCGATGCCGGTCGCAATCGAGGCCGAGCAGTTGCCCGAGACCGTCAAGGCGATCGACTACCGCTCGGTCTATATGCAAGGGCTGATCGACGAAGCGGCGGCCGGCGCGATGGCGCAAGGGGCTGCCCTGCTCGCCTGGCACGCCAGCCATCGTTTCTGCAGCAAATGCGGCACGCAATCGCAGATGCGGGCCGGCGGCTACAAGCGCCATTGCCCGAATTGCGGTACCGAGCATTTTCCGCGCACCGACCCGGTGGCGATCATGCTGACAGCGACGCGGGAAAAATGCCTGCTCGGGCGCGGCCGGCACTTCGCGCCGGGCATGTATTCGGCGCTCGCCGGCTTCATCGAGCCGGGCGAGACGATCGAGGCGGCGGTGCGCCGCGAAACGCTGGAGGAGGCCGGTATCCGGCTCGGCCGCGTCGTCTACCACGCCAGCCAGCCCTGGCCGTTTCCTTACTCGCTGATGATCGGCTGCTTCGGCGAGCCGCTCAACGAAGACATCCAGGCCGACCTCAACGAGTTGGAGGACTGCCGCTGGTTCGGCCGCGACGAGGTGCGCCTTATGCTGGCCAGGGAGCATGCCGACAATCTGGTCACACCGCCGAAAGGGGCGATCGCGCATCACCTTATCCGTGCCTGGGTCGACAGCGAATAGCCAATACTGGAAGTCATTGCAGGAGAGACAAATGATCCGTCACACCGTCGTCTTCACGCTGAAGCATGCACCGCACTCGCTCGAGGAAAAGCGGTTCCTCGTCGACGCCAAGAAAATCCTCTCGGCGATCCGGGGCGTCACGCATTTCGAACAGTTGCGGCAGATCAGCCCCAAGAACGAGTATCGGTTCGGCTTCTCGATGGAGTTCGCCGATCAGGCCGCCTACACCAGATACAACGACCATCCAGACCATCTCGCTTTCGTGCGCGATCGCTGGGTGCCGGAGGTCGAGAAATTTCTCGAGATTGACTATGTGCCGCTGGGCGCGGTGATTTAAGCGCAAGCCGTTCGTCGAACAACAGCAAGCGCCATGGCGCTCCCAGCAAGGCGATGCAACCCTATCGTGGACTTGCGATGGGTTGCCATTCGGGCGCTAAACCTTGCAATTCCTGCTCAAGCAGACTAAATGTGGTTACGTAACCACATTTTGCGAAATTGATATGATCACCACGCTTTCGGGTCGCGAACTCAATCAGGATCTTGGCCGCGCAAAACGCGCTGCCAAGGACGGCCCCGTGATCATCACCGACAGAGGGCGGCCAGTGCATGTCCTCTTGTCGTTCGATGAATACAAACGGCTCACCGGTAAAACGCGGTCGCTCGGTGACATGCTGGCTGCACCGGAGGCGGGTGACGTTGACTTGCCGCTGCCGCCCCGCACGGAACATGCCCAACCAGTAGACCTGTCCTAGATCAGGATGACGTTTCGTTGAATCATCATCCTGATCTAGCTCTTTGTTGGAGCATGATCTTTTCCGAAAACCGGTTCCCACTTTTCGGGATCATACTCTAATGCTGCTGCTCGATACCAATGTCGTGTCCGAATTGCGAAAGGTATCGAGCGGCAGGGCGCATCCCAATGTCGTGCTCTGGAACGAAACCGTCGATCCTGCCGAGACCTTCATTTCGTCCGTAGTCCTGCACGAGCTGGAGATTGGCGTAAGACTGGTGGAACACCATGATGCCGTTGCTGGCAAAGTGCTGCGCAATTGGTTGGAGAATGCGGTTCTCACAACATTTTCCGGTCGAATCTTGCCGCTGGACGACGCGGCGGCCGTCCAGGCGGCACAATGGCATGTGCCCAATCCCAAACCGATCAATGACGCCTATATCGCGGCCACGGCCTTCACCCGGCGGATGACGCTGGTGACGCGCAACATTGGCGATTTTGAGGGAACGGGGGTAACACTGGTAAATCCGTGGGACATCCAGGCGTAGGCTTTTAAGTCATCGTTTCATGCATGCCCCCAACAGGCGCCATGCACTAATCCGCCACCTTCCACTGCTCGCGCGACTCGCTGGCCGGATAGACGCCCAGAATCCGCACCTCGCGGGAGAAAAAGCGGAGTTCGTCCAGCGCCAGCTTGACCAGCGGATCTTCCGGATGGCCCTCGATGTCGGCGTAAAACAACGTCGCGGTGAAGGCGCCCAGCTGGTAGCTCTCCAGCTTGGTCATGTTGATGCCGTTGGTGGCGAAGCCGCCCATGGCCTTGTAGAGCGCCGCCGGCACGTTGCGGACGCGGAAGATGAAGGTGGTCATCATCTTGACGTCGGCTGACGGGCGTTCCGCCCATTGCTTGCTCTTGGTCAGGACGACGAAACGGGTGACGTTGGAATCGGTGTCCTCGACATT
Organism: Mesorhizobium huakuii; assembly: GCF_014189455.1. NCBI lineage: Bacteria > Pseudomonadati > Pseudomonadota > Alphaproteobacteria > Hyphomicrobiales > Phyllobacteriaceae > Mesorhizobium > Mesorhizobium huakuii. Next base: position 3,829,811 of record NZ_CP050296.1, on the reverse strand, counting down.
TTCCTCGATAATATCGAGCCCGTAGAGCGTCGCCGCCAGCGCCGGCGACAGCGCCGCCATGGTGCGGTCGTTGACCTCGGAGATCATCTTGGCGGCACCGGCCGTATCGCCGGCGACGACCGCCTTCCAGCCGTTCTTGCGGATGTATTTGCGGCACTGGCCAAGCGCGTGGATGTGACTGTGCACGGTCTTGATCTCGTCGCGCTTGACGCCGGGCAGCACCATCAGCTGGAAATGGATCGGCAGGAAATATTCGCCGACGATATGCATCCGCGATTCGGGCAGCAGATGGTGGATGTCGGCGACGCGTCCGGCGATGGTGTTTTCGATCGGGATCATGGCGAGATCGGCCTTGCCGGTCTCGACTGCGTTGAAGGCATCCTCGAAGGTCGGGCAGGGCAATGGCTCCATCGAGGGATAGACGTTGCGGCAGGCGGTGTCGGAATTGGCGCCCGGCTCGCCCTGGAAGGATATTCTGTTGGTCTTTTCAGGCATGGCCAGGTCTCGATTCACGGTGGCTCGGGTTCGAAGGAATTTCTCAGTTTGAAAGGATCATCCTGGCGCGCTCAAGGTCTTCCGGCGTGTCGACGCCGAGCGGCAGCGACTGAACGATCTCGGCGTCGATGCGCATGCCGGCTTCCAGCGCCCGCAACTGCTCCAGCCGCTCGCGGCGCTCCAGCGGCGATGGCTTCAGCGCGACGAAGCGCTCGAGTGCCGCACGGCGATAGGCGTAGAGGCCGACATGGTGATAGAGCGGCCCCTCGCCCCAGGGTGCTGTGGCGCGGGTGAAATAGAGCGCCCTCAGCCGCGTGGCGGACTGCGGCGAACCGACGATCTTGACGACGTTGGAATTGGTCTTCTCCTCCTCGCGGACGATCTCGACGCCGAGCGTGGCGATGTCCACCGCCGCGTCTTCGAACGGCCTCAGCGAAGCGGCAATGATGCCGGGATCGATGGTCGGGAGGTCACCCTGCACATTGACGATGGTTTCGACCTTGTGCCCGGGATCGAGCGCGAGCAGCGCCTCGTGGATACGATCGGAGCCGGATTCGTGGTCGACGCGCGTCATTACCGCCTCGAAACCATGCGCGCGCACCGCTTCGGCGACGCTTTGCGTGTCGGTCGCCACCACCACGCGGCCGAGGCCGGCTTCGGCCGCGCGGCGGGCGACATGGACGATCATCGGAGCGCCGGCAATGTCGGCCAGCGGCTTGCCCGGCAGGCGGGTGGAGGCCATGCGGGCTGGTATCAGGATCAAGGTGGACATCGCGATGGCAAGGCGTTCGAAAAGAGGAGGGGAAAAGTGGCAAAAGGTCTCACTGGCAGCGCCCTTATAGGTGTTGCAACGCCCGAGCAAAAGACCTAGTTTCCGCCCGATTTGACCGGCTCTGGAGGGCAGGTCTCGATACCGACGGACGGAGTGGACGGTTCGGTCCGCCGGAAAAGGGAGCAAGGGGCGTATGGATTCCAACGAAGTCAACAAACTGCTCGCCGGATTGCTCGGAACCGTATTCGTCGTTTTCTCGGTTGGCCTGGTGTCGGACGCGCTGTTTGCCTCGCCGGCTCCTGAAAAGCCCGGCTTCGCCATCGAAGTGACGGAGCCCGCCGAAGGCGGCCCGGCAGCACCCGCCGCCGAAGCCAAGCCGATCGCCGATCTGCTGCAGACCGCCAATGTCGAGGCGGGCGCCGCCGTGTTCAAGAAATGCCAAGCCTGCCATTCCGGCGAAAAGGGCGGCCCCAACAAGGTCGGCCCTGATCTGTGGGATCTCGTCGACCGCCCGGTCGCCGAACATGAAGGTTTTGCCTATTCGGCCGGCATGAAGGAATTCTCCAAGGGCGGCTCCGAGAAGTGGACCTACGACAACATCAACCACTTCATCACCTCGCCGAAGAAGTTCGTGAAGGGCACGGCCATGGGCTTCGCCGGCCTGCCCAAGGACGAGGACCGCGCCAACGTCATCGCCTATCTGCGCACGCTGTCGGACAGCCCGAAGCCGCTGCCTGCGCCTGGTGCCGCCGCTGACGCCAGCGCGCCCGCCAAGCCGGCTGACGGCGCGGCACCGGCCAAGCCTGCCGCACCGGCCGCTCCCGCGGCACCAGCACCGGCCGCGCCGGCCAAATAACCGAATTGTCATCGAAGCGTTCATAGAAAAGCCGGGTTCTGCCCGGCTTTTTCGTTAGGAAAAACGCATATGCGGCGACAAAGCCGCGCATGGCGGTTTTCACGCGCGGCAAATCATCTAGATTGCCCTTCTGGATGATCTGGCACGCATCGCGAAGAGGATAGTGCATGACGGTTGGCCGAACGCTTCTCAAGTCGCTGCTGGCGGCGAGCCTGCTGGCGGCGGGATTGCAGACGAGCCGGGCCGACGAGTGGCGGACCACCTCATCGCTGATCGGCGAGTCCAAATACGGCGACAATTTTCAGCACTACGACTACGTCAACCCGAACGCGCCCAAGGGCGGCACGTTGAATTCGGTGCTGCTCGGCACCTATGACAGCTTCAACCCCTATATCGTGCAGGGATCGCCGGCGGCAGGCCTCGTCGGCTTCGGTGGCGGCCTGCTCTACGACACGCTGATGGAGCAGGCGACGGACGAGGGCAGCACCAGCCACCCGCTCATTGCCGATGCCTATAAATATCCGGCTGATTATTCCTCGGCGACCTACCGGCTCGATCCGCGCGCGAAGTGGCATGACGGCCAGCCGATCACCGTCGACGACGTGATCTGGTCATTCCAGGTGCTGAAGGCCAACAGCCCGCAATATAGCCGCTATTTCGAGAACGTCACCGACGCGGTCGCCATCTCCGACCGCGAAGTCGAGTTCCATTTCAATCAGAAAGGCAACCGCGAACTGCCGAAGATCATCGGCGACCTCGCCGTGCTGCCAAAACACTGGTGGGAAGGCATCGACGCCAGCGGCAAGAAGCGCGACGTCACCAAGCCGACGCTGGAAATCCCGCTGGGTTCAGCCGCCTACAAGATCGGCAGCTTCAAGCCGGGCTCGGAAATCGTCTGGCAGCGCGTGCCGGACTATTGGGCGGCCAAGCTGCCGGTGAAGATCGGCCGCGAGAATTTCGACACGCAGCGTTTCACCTATATCCTCGACGACAATGCTGCATGGCTGGCTTTCACCAAGGGCGGACTGGAAGATCTCAACCGCGAATACAGCTCGCGCAAATGGGCGACGGCCTATACTTTCCCGGCCATCAAGGCTGGCGACGTCATCAAGAAGAGTTTCGAGAGCCACTCGCCGCAGCCGATGCAGGGCTTTGTCCTCAACCAGCGGCGGCCACAGTTCCAGGACCGGCTGGTGCGTGAGGCGCTGACCATTCCGTTCGATTTCGAGTCGATGAACCGCACCTTGTTTTTCGGCTTCAACACCCGCACGTCGAGCTATTTCCAGGGCACGGACCTGGCGTCGAGCGGACTGCCGCAAGGCAAGGAACTGGACATCCTGGAAAAGTATCGTGACAAGCTGCCGCCAGAGCTCTTCACGCAGGAGTTCAAGCTGCCGGTCTACGATTCGCCGCAAGCGGAACGGAAGTACCTGAAACAGGCCGTCGACCTCTTCGCCAAGGCCGGCTGGGTGATCAAGGGCGGCAAGATGGTCAATGCCAAGACCGGCGAACCGTTCAAGTTCGAGATCCTCGGCTGGAACGACACCGACCAGGTGATCGCCAGTCCCTACATCGCCAATCTGCGCAAGATCGGGGTCGACGCTTCCCTGCGCATCATCGACCAGACGCAGTACATCAACCGTGTCACCCATTTCGATTTCGACGTCGTCACGGGTCTGTTCGGCCAGTCGGACTCGGCCGGCAACGAGCAGCGGGATTTCTGGGGCTCGAAGGCCGCCGATACGCCGGGCTCGCGCAATCTCATGGGCATCAAGGATCTGACCGTCGACGCGCTGGTCGACCGTGTCATCTTCGCCACTGACCGCGAGGATCTCGTCGCCGCCACCCACGCACTCGACCGCGTATTGCTGTGGAACTTCTACGTCGTGCCGCAATATTACCGCTCGGCGATCTGGCTGGCCTACTGGGATAAATTCGGCATCCCAGACAAGCAACCCGCCTATGCCGGCTATGATCCCGACTCCTGGTGGATCGACCTCGACAAGGAAAAGGCGCTGGCGGCCAAATACAAGGGCGGCAATTGATGGGGCGGCGATCGATGGCAGTGCTGCCCCGCCGCGATTTCCTGGCATTGGGCGGTGCCGCCGCTGCCGCGGCCTTGCTGCCGGGCAAAGCCTTCGCCACCACCCCGACCGGCACCAAACTGCACGGCCTGTCGGCCTTTGGCGACCTCAAATACAGGCCGGATTTCACCCATTTCGACTACGTCAATCCGGACGCCCCCAAGGGCGGCCAGATGAATTTCGCGCCGCCGAACGCCACCTTCAATCAAAGCTTCCTGACCTTCAACACGTTGAATTCCCTGGTCCTGAAAGGAGACGCGCCGCCGCGCACCGAACTCTGCTTCGATTCGCTGATGGCAAGCGCGCTCGATGAACCGGATGCGGTCTATGGCCTGCTTGCCGAGTCCGTTACCTTGTCGCCAGATCGCAACGGCTTCCGTTTCAGCCTCAGGCCGCAAGCGCGTTTCAATGACGGCTCGCCACTAACCGCACAAGACGTTGCCTTCGCACTGAAGCTTTACAAGGATCAGGGCCATCCGAGCCTTTCCAAGGCGTTGCGGTATATGACGGATGCCGTCGCCGTCGATCCCGTCACCGTCGATCTCACCTTCAACGGCGAACAGTCCGCGCAAAACATCCTTGTGGTGGTGGGGATGCCCATCGTGTCCAAGGCCTTTTATACGGCCAATGAATTCGATGCCTCGACCATGACACCGCCGCTTGGCTCTGGCCCCTACAAGATAGGGCGCGTATCAGCCGGACAGACTGTCGAATATGACCGCGTAGCCGACTATTGGGGCCGCGATCTCGCGGTGAACCGCGGCCTGTACAATTTCGACCGTATCCGCATCGACTTCTATCTCGACCGGCAGGCCGCATTCGAGGCCTTCAAGAAAGGCGACACGCATTTTCGCGAGGAATTCACCTCACGGGTATGGGCGACCGGATACGACTTTCCGGCGTTGAACGATGGCAAGGTCGTCAAACGGGAATTTCCCGGCGAGAAGACGCCGGACATGCAGGGCGTCGCGCTGAACCAGCGCCGTCCGCAATTTCGCGATGAGCGGGTGCGACGGGCGATCGCCAACTGCTTCGATTTCGAATGGATGAAGCGCGCTCTGTTTTACGGCTCTTACGAGCGCTCGCAATCGAACTTCGAACGGTCGGACTACAAGGCCGAGGGCCTGCCCTCATCAGGGGAATTGGCCCTGCTGGAGCCGTTCCGGGCCGAGTTGCCGCCAGAAGTCTTTGGTGAAGCGGTCACGCTGCCTCTCTCGGACGGTTCAGGTCATGACCGTAAGCTGCTGAGCGCGGCTTCGAAACTGCTCGCCGAAGCCGGCTGGAAGCGCGCGGGCAGTTTTGTCGTCAACGACAAGGGCGAACGGCTGAAGGTGGAAATGCTGGCGGAGGACGATGGCATCGTTCGCATTTTCACCCCGTGGTCCGAGAACATGAAGGCGATCGGGATCGATGCTTCGATCCGGCAGGTCGATTCAGCGCAATATGAACAGCGGCAGAGTGATTTCGATTTCGACCTCAACGTCCTCCATTGGTCGATTGGGGCAACGCCCACGGCCGACAGCCTGGAGATGCTCTATGATTCCCGAATGGCGGAAACGCCGGGACAGCGCAACTATCCAGGCACGCAAAGCAAGGCCATCGACGCACTGATCGTAGCGGCCGGCAAGGCGCAGAGCCGAACAGAACTCGTCACCGCGCTTAGAGCGCTCGACCGGGTCTTGCGCGCGCGGCTAGACTGGATTCCAACATACTATCTGGCGAATCACCGCGTCGCCTATTGGGACATGTTCGGCTTTGTCGAGCAAAAGCCCGATTTCGGCTTTCCGGTCGAGACGCTGTGGTGGTTCGATAAGGGCAAGGCGGCAAAAATTGGCAAAGGGTGAAATGTCGGTCCGCAGAGGGCAGGAAGCCTGATGGGCGCCTATATACTGCGCCGCATCCTTTTGATGATCCCGACGCTGTTCGGCATCATGGCGATCTCCTTCGCCGTCATCCAGTTCGCGCCGGGCGGCCCGGTCGAGCAGGTCATCGCCAAGCTGACCAACCAGGGCGGCAGCGACCGCCTCGGCGGTGGCGGCGGCGATGCGGGCGGTGGTTCCAATTTCGATGCCGCCGGCGACGTCAGCTCGAAATACCGCGGCGCGCAGGGGCTCGACCCGGAATTCATCAAGAAGCTGGAGAAGCAGTTCGGCTTTGACAAGCCGCCGCTCGAGCGCTTCGGCATGATGCTGTGGAACTACGCCCGCTTTGATTTCGGCAACAGCTATTTCCGCGATATCTCGGTGCTCGACCTGATCCTGGAAAAAATGCCGGTGTCGATTTCGATCGGGCTTTGGATCACGCTCTTGTCCTATCTGATTTCCATTCCGCTCGGCATCCGCAAGGCGGTCAAGGACGGCACCCCCTTCGACATCTGGACGAGCGGCGTCGTCATCGTCGGCTATGCCATTCCGGGCTTCCTGTTCGGCATCATGCTGATGGTGCTGTTCGCCGGCGGATCCTTCTGGGACTGGTTTCCGTTGCGCGGCATCGTCTCGGACAATTGGGACCAACTGTCCTGGCCAGGCAAGATCGTCGACTATTTCTGGCACATGACCCTGCCGCTGACGGCGCTGGTGCTGTCGGCCTTCGCCACGACGACGCTGCTCACCAAGAACTCGTTCCTGGAGGAGATCCGCAAGCAGTATGTGGTGACGGCGCGCGCCAAGGGTCTCTCGGAGCGGCAGGTGCTTTACGGCCACGTCTTCCGCAATGCCATGCTGATCGTCATCGCCGGCTTCCCCGGCGCCTTCATCTCGGCCTTCTTCACCGGTTCGCTGCTGATCGAGAACATCTTTTCCCTCGACGGCCTCGGCCTGCTCGGCTTCCGCTCGGTGGTCGAGCGCGACTATCCCGTCGTCTTCGCCAACCTCTACATCTTCTCGCTTCTCGGCCTGTTCGTCGGATTGCTGTCCGACCTCATCTACACCTGGGTCGATCCGCGCATCGATTTCGAGCGGAGAGATATCTGATGTCGGAGGCAAGCGTTACTGCCGGCGTGGTGCCGGAGCGGATGCCACGGCCGTTCCTGTCGCCGCTCAACAAGCGCCGCCTGCAGAACTTCAAGGCCAATAAGCGTGGCTACTGGTCGTTGTGGTTCTTCCTCGTCCTGTTCGTGCTGTCGCTGTTTGCCGAATTCATCGCCAACGACAAGCCGATCATTGCCTCCTACAAGGGCGAAATCCTGTTTCCGGTTCTGGTCGCCTACCCCGAGGAAAAGTTCGGCGGCTTCTATGCGGTCACCGATTATCGCGATCCGGTGATCCAGGACGAGATCAACGCCAATGGCTGGATGATCTGGCCGCCGATCCGCTATTCCTACCAGACCGTCAACAACGCCATCCCGGAAGCGGCACCCGCCAAGCCGTCCTGGCAGTATGACGCCACGAAGCGCTGCAACCAGTATCCGCAAGGGGCTGCCGACCCGGCATGCATCGTCGGCAACTGGAACTGGCTCGGCACCGACGACCAGGCGCGTGACGTGCTGGCGCGCGTCATCTACGGCTTCCGCATTTCGGTGCTGTTCGGCCTGATCCTGACCGCCGGCTCGGCCCTGATCGGCGTCGGCGCCGGCGCCCTGCAGGGCTATTTCGGCGGCTGGACGGATCTGCTGTTCCAGCGCTTCATCGAAATCTGGTCGGCGATCCCGGTGCTCTATCTCCTGCTCATCGTCGCCGCCATCCTGCCGCCGGGCTTCTTCATCCTGCTCGGCCTGATGCTGTTGTTCTCCTGGGTGGCGCTGGTCGGCGTGGTGCGAGCCGAATTCCTGCGCGCCCGCAACTTCGAATATGTCAACGCGGCGCGCGCGCTCGGCGTGCCCAACCGCACCATAATGTTCCGGCATTTGTTGCCCAACGCCATGGTGGCGACATTGACCTTCCTGCCGTTCCTGCTTTCGGGCTCGATCTCGACCCTGACCTCGCTCGACTATCTCGGCTTCGGCCTGCCGCCCGGCTCGGCCTCGCTCGGCGAGTTGCTGAAGCAGGCGCAGCGCAATCTCAACGCGCCGTGGCTCGGCATTTCCGGCTTCGTCGTCATCTCGCTGATGCTGTCGCTGCTGGTGTTTGTCGGCGAGGCGACGCGCGACGCCTTCGATCCGCGCAAGACGTTCAAATGAGCGAAGCGCCTCTGCTCAGCGTACAGGACCTCAGCGTCGCCTTCAGCCAGGGCGGCGGCCAGTCTGTCGCCGTCGACCACATCTCCTTCGACATCGCCAAGGGTGAGACAGTGGCGCTGGTCGGCGAATCCGGCTCCGGCAAATCGGTCTCGGCGCTGTCGGTGCTGAAACTGCTGCCCTATCCGACAGCCAACCACCCCTCGGGAAAGATCCTGTTCCAGGGCGCCGACCTGCTGGCGATGAACGAGAAACAGTTGCGGCAGGTTCGCGGCAACAAGATCACCATGATCTTCCAGGAGCCGATGACCTCGCTCAATCCGCTGCACACGATCGAGCAGCAGATCGTCGAAATCCTGAAGCTGCATCAGGGCATGGCCGACCGGCCGGCCAAGGCGCGCACCCTGGCTTTGCTCAACGAGGTCGGCATCCGCGACCCGCAGAAGCGGCTCGACGCCTATCCGCACCAGCTGTCCGGCGGCCAGCGGCAGCGCGTCATGATCGCCATGGCGCTGGCCAACGAACCGGAACTGCTGATCGCCGACGAGCCGACAACGGCGCTCGACGTCACCGTGCAGGCGCAGATCCTCGAACTGCTGGCGGGCCTCAAAAGCCGCAAGGGCATGTCGATGCTGTTCATCACCCATGATCTCGGTATCGTCAGGAAGATCGCCGACCGGGTCTGCGTGATGACCAAGGGCAAGATCGTCGAGACCGGGCCGACCAAGGACATCTTCGCCAACCCGCAGCACGCCTATACCAAGCATTTGCTGGCCGCCGAGCCGAAAGGCAAGCCGCCGGCCGCCAATGCCAATGCCAAGCCGGTGATGACCGGCAACGACATAAAAGTCTGGTTTCCGATCAAGCAGGGCTTCTTCCGGCGCACCGTCGACCATGTGAAGGCGGTCGACGGCATCGATGTCACCGTGCGCGCCGGCCAGACGCTGGGCGTGGTCGGCGAATCCGGTTCGGGCAAGACGACGCTCGGCCTGGCACTGGCGCGCATGATCTCGTCGACCGGAACCATCCAGTTCAACGGCCGCGACATCAACCAGCTCACCTTCAACGCCATGCGGCCGCTCAGGCGCGAATTGCAGATCGTGTTCCAGGATCCGTTCGGTTCGCTCAGCCCGCGCATGTCGATCGCCGAGATCATCGAGGAAGGCCTCAAGATCCATGAGCCGAAGCTGTCGCCAGATGAACGCGACGACAAGGTGGCCGCCGTGCTGAAGGAGGTCGGCCTCGATCCGGCGACCCGCAACCGCTATCCGCACGAGTTTTCCGGCGGCCAGCGCCAGCGTGTCGCCATCGCGCGCGCCATGGTGCTCAACCCGCGCTTCGTCATGCTGGACGAGCCGACATCGGCGCTCGACATGAGCGTGCAGGCGCAGGTCGTCGACCTCTTGCGCAATCTGCAGGCCAAGCACGACCTCGCCTATCTCTTCATCAGCCATGACCTCAAGGTCATCCGGGCGCTTGCCAACGACGTTATCGTCATGCGCAATGGCCAGATCGTCGAAGCCGGTCCTTCCCAGCAGATTTTTGAAAATCCGCAAACCGACTATACTCGGGCACTGATCTCGGCCGCCTTCAAGATAGAGACGGCGCCGGTCGGCATCGTCAGCGAGTAATTTGCGTAAAGAAGGACTAGAATACCGCGATGGAAAAAGGCCGCATCCTGCTTGCCGTCACCGGCTTTCATCCGCAGCGTTGGCGCGAGCTGTTGTCGGCCGAGCGCGAGGTGGTGCTGGAGCCGGACGGCGCCAAGGATCCGTCGATCACCTATGCGGTGGTGTGGAAGCAGAAGCCCAACCTGTTGTCGTCGCTGCCCAATCTGCGCGCCATCTTCTCAATCGGCGCCGGCGTCGACCATATCTTCGCCGATCCCGGCCTGCCTGACGTGCCAATCGTCAAGGTCGTCGCCGACAATCTCACCCAATACATGACCGAATATGTCGTCTGGCGGGTGCTCGATCATCATCGCCAGGGCCTGCTCTTTCGGCAGCAGCAGCAAAAGAAGATCTGGCACGAGCCGCCGCAGCGACCGGCCGGCGACATTTCCGTCGGCATTATGGGGCTCGGCAATCTCGGCCGCGCCGCGCCTCGGTGCTGCTGTCGCTCGGCTTCGCGGTCAATGGCTGGTCGCGCAACGACCGGCCGATGCAAGGGGTGGCGACCTATTCCGGCGAGGCCGGTTTGATCCCCTTCCTCAAGGCGACCGATATTCTCGTCGTGCTGTTGCCGCTGACGCCGGACACGCAAGGCATCATCAACTACGGTGTGCTGAAGGAATTGCGTAAGCGCAACGGCCTCGGCGGCTCGGTGCTGATCAACGCCGGACGCGGCCGCCTGCAGAAGGACGCCGACATCGTGCGGGCGCTGGATGACGGCACGCTGAAGGAGGCGAGCCTCGATGTGTTTGAGGTCGAACCGCTGCCCAAGACCAGCCCGTTATGGAACCATCCAAAGGTGTTCGTGACGCCGCACGCCGCGGCGACCTCCGATCCCATGCATCTGGCGCCGATCATGCTGCGCCAGATGGACGCCTTCGAGCGCGGCGAAAAGCTCGAGAATCTGGTAGACCGCAAGGCGGGATATTAGAGCAATTCCAGGAAAAGTGTGAAGCGGTTTTCCGTCCGGAATTGCGTCAAAACAAATAGACTCTTGCCAGGACCCTTACCTGGCCAGATCCCATTGCCTGAAGCATTCTTTGATCGCTCTCACGGACGATAGCTGCAGTTTTGGCAGGTCGAGCTCTTCGAACATCGCCTGGTATCTCTGGCGGTTTTTCGGCGTGGTCACGGCAATATGGCGGATCATGTCCCATTTGACGCTGTCGCGCCCGCCCTCCAAGGCACCGCGCCTGTTCGTCTCAAACCAGCTTCGCCTGAAATAGCGCAACAGACTTGCCGGCGTGGAGATATCCAGCAGGATCAATCCCGTCGCCCGCTGAAAGCGTTGCGGCATGCAGATCGAGTAATTTCCGTCCATGATCCAGCGATCGCCAGCGATTGCGGCGTCGTGCAAGGCGATGAATTCGCCCTTTGGACGCGGCTCCCAGTCGGTGTTGGGCAGATGATGAAGCAGATCGAGGTGAACGGGCTCCAGGCCACGCTTGCGGGCAATCGCGTCGGCCAGGGTCGACTTGCCGCTGTTGGATGGCCCCAGGATGCAGATGCGGTCGCCAAGGTCCGAGAGTTTCATCCGATAGCGCCCTCGCGAGGACATAGCCCGCTGCCTGCGACCAATTTTCGACCAGTAGCTGTGCCGTATCCTTAACTCGGCAGAGCGAACTTCTTCTTCTGATTGTCCGGCTTGCCGCAGTCGCGGCGCTCCATGGACCGGTTCATGGCATCGATCTCGCCTGCCGCCTTGTCGCTGTCGCGCTGGGCCTTGGAGCGCATGTCGGGCGTGAACGGGCCGAAACCCATCGCGGGATTGTAGAAGGTCGGCTTCGCGGTCACCGGAAGGTTGTTTTGCTGCGCCAGGCCATCGCGCTGCACCAGCAACTGATCGCATGGCACAGTGTCATACTGCAGGGAGGACTCGATGTTGGCGTCCTGGCGTTCGGACATCGAATTGCCGACGCAGCCGGCTGTTGCCAGGCAAGAGGCCAAGATCATCATGTTCCAGCGCATCCGGTATCCTCCTGATATCCCGCCCTGATGCGACCAGATCGCAAATATCAGTCGCGCACGCAAATTGGACTTTTTCGCAGCAGCACTGAGTCGTGGCGGCGCCACCGCACGATGATCCTGCAACTTCAAGCGGCGTGAGTCTTCCGTGCCACAACGGCCAAGCCTTTGACGGGCTCGCGGCGATCCTGCCGGATGGTCGTTGGCTCCAGCGCCAGGATCGAAAGCCCGCTGGCCTCGAGCAGGCGCCTGACATAGCCATCCGAATGGGCGTAGCGCCGTGAGGGCTGCAGCGCGAAATCGCCGTCGCCTGCCAGGCTTTCGACGGAGAAGGCAAACAAGCCGCCGTCGGCGAGCAGGCCAGCCACCGTGCCCACCAGACCATCGAGTGCGCCGATGTAGATCAGGACGTCGGCTGACGTCACCAGATCGGGCTTGTCGCCTGAATGCGAGAACCCCTGCAGATCCGCTTTTGTCAGTGCGTCATAGATGCCTTTCGCCCGCGCCTTCTTCAGCATCCTGGCGGAGATGTCGACGCCTTCCAGCCGGTCGACGATCGGCCGCAGCCTCTCGCCCATCAGCCCGGTGCCGCAGCCAAGGTCGAGCGCCAGGCGGAAGCGGCCCGGCTCTGCCTTGCGAATCATGTGCTCGAGGAATTCGGGAAACCGGTAGTCGAGCTTGCCGACCAGCATCTCCTCGAATGTCTCGGCATAGTGGTCGAACAGCGTTTCGACAAAGGCGCTGGGCGGCGCGGTGGCAACCGGACCCTTGCCAATCAGCTGCAATTTGAGGGCCGCGCCCTGGCGATCGGCTGGATCCAGTTTCAGCGACATCGCCCAGGCCTGCGCCGCCAGGTCGAGCCCGCCTGATGCCTCCTGCATCTCGCCGAGGCGAAACCAGCCCATGGCCCATTGCGGCGCCAGCTCCAGCGCACCGAGCAGCAGCTCTGCCGCGGCCGTGTGATCGCCGGAGGCAAAGAGCATCTCGGCATAGTCGGCACGGCGGTCGGCGTTCAGATCGCCCGATGAGGTCTGGAGCGGCTTCATGATGATGGTTCCACCGGCGGAGGCAGCCGGGCCGCCATCTCTGTAAAGCAAAGGAAGCGGGAGCTGAACCGAATTGAGCGTCCTTTGCCAGGAGAGTCAGCAGTCTCCGACGACAGGCTTCCCGCAGCGGAATTATATCCTATCTTGGGGACCATGCGCGCCAGCGACCTGCTTCATCCCCGGCCCGAGGGCCTCTACTGCCCGCCGGGCGACTTCTTCGTCGACCCGGTGCGGCCGGTGGACCGGGCGCTGATCACGCACGGCCATTCCGACCATGCGCGTTCCGGCCACCGCTCGGTGCTGGCGACGCAGCAGACACTCGACATTATGGGCCTGCGCTACGGCGAGGACTTTGCCGGAACGACCCAAGCCGCACGGCTCGGCGAGACGATCGCCCTCGACGACGTCAGCGTCAGCTTCCATCCGGCCGGCCATGTGCTCGGCTCGGCGCAGATATCGGTCGAGCACCAGGGCATGCGCATCGTCGCCTCCGGCGACTACAAAAGGCGCAAGGACGCGACCTGCGCGCCGTTCGAGCCGATCCGCTGCGACGTGTTCATCACAGAGGCGACCTTCGGCCTGCCGGTGTTTCGCCATCCGCCCGACACGGAAGAGATCGCCCGCCTGCTGAAGTCGGCGGCGCAGTTTCCCGAACGCTCGCATCTGGTCGGCGCCTACGCATTGGGCAAGGCGCAGCGGGTGATGCGGCTGTTGCGCGACGCCGGCTATGACAGGCCGCTCTACATCCATGGCGCGCTGGCGAGGCTCAGCGAGTATTACCAGAGCCAGGGCATTGACCTGGGAACGCTGGAACCGGCGACGGTGGAAGGCGGCAAGGGGGACTTTGCCGGCGCCATTGTCGTCGGCCCGCCATCGGCCTTCGCCGACCGCTGGGCGCGGCGCTTCCCAGACCCGATCTCGTGCTTCGCATCGGGCTGGATGCGTATCCGCCAGCGCGCCAAGCAGGGCGGCGTCGAACTGCCGCTGATCATCTCCGACCATGCCGACTGGGACGAACTCACCGCCACCATCAAGGAGACCGGCGCCGAGGAAATCTGGGTGACGCATGGCCGCGAGGAAGCGCTGGTGCGCTGGTGCGAGCTGGAAGGCATTGCGGCGAGGCCACTGCATCTGGTGGGCTATGAGGACGAGGGCGATTGATGGCATGAACCGCTTCGCCGAACTCCTCGATCGCCTGGTGCTGACGCCGTCGCGCAACGGCAAGCTGACGCTGCTGGTCGACTATTTCCGCACCGTCGAGGACCCCGATCGTGGGCTGGCGCTGGCCGCCATCACTGGCGATCTGAGCATCGCCGCCGTCAAGCCGGCGATGCTGCGCATGCTGGTCACCGAACGCATCGACCCCGTGCTGTTCGGCTATTCCTACGACTATGTCGGCGATCTCGCCGAGACGGTGTCGCTGGTCTGGCCGCAGACATCAGGCAAGTTCCCCAACCGCGAGCCGACGCTTGGCGAGGTCGTGGCCAAATTGCAGGCGGCAAGCCGCTCCGACGGGCCAAAGGTGCTGGCCAGCTTGCTCGACAGCGCCGGCATCTCGGCGCGCTTTGCCATCATCAAGCTGGTCACCGGCGGCCTGCGCATCGGCGTGTCGGCGCGGTTGGCCAAACAGGCGCTGGCGGATTTCGGCAAGGTCGACGTCGCCGAGATCGAGGAGCTCTGGCACGGGCTGTCGCCGCCTTATACGGCGCTGTTCGCGTGGCTAGAAGGCAAGGCCGAAAAGCCGAAAAACACGGCAATGGCATTGTTCCGCCCGGTGATGCTGTCGAACCCCGTCGGCGACGGCGACCTCGAAAAGCTCGACCCCGCGGACTACGCGGCCGAATGGAAATGGGACGGCATCCGTGTCCAGGCGGTGGCCGAAGGCGGCATCCGCCGGCTCTATTCGCGCACCGGCGACGATGTCTCCGGCGCCTTTCCCGACCTCGCCGACGCCATGCATCTTTCCGCGACGCTGGATGGCGAGCTGCTGGTTGGCGACCCGCGCGAGGCGACGGGGACATTCTCGGACCTGCAGCAGCGGCTGAACCGCAAGACGGTGACGCCGAAAATGCAGCAGCAATACCCGGCCTTCATGCGCTGCTACGACCTGCTCCAGCTCGGCGATGAAGACCTTCGCGCATTGTCGTTCCGGGAACGACGTGGCCGCCTCGAAGCCTTCGTCAAAACGCTCGATCCCAGCCGTTTCGACCTGTCGCCCTTCGTCGCCTTCACGGATTGGCAGGCGCTGGAGGACCTGCGCCGGGCGCCGCCGCATCCGATCATCGAAGGCGTGATGCTGAAGCGCTGGGATTCACCCTATGTCGCTGGCCGGCCGAAAGGCCCGTGGTTCAAGTGGAAGCGCGATCCGCACACGGTGGACGCGGTGCTGATGTATGCCCAGCGCGGCCATGGCAAGCGCTCGAGTTTTTACTCCGACTATACGTTCGGCGTCTGGTCCGGGCCTGAGGGCGAGGAGGAGCTGGTGCCGGTCGGCAAGGCCTATTTCGGCTTCACCGACGAGGAGCTGAAGCAGATCGACAAATATGTCCGGGACAACACGGTCGAGCGTTTCGGGCCTGTGCGTTCGGTGCGGGCGGATCGCGACAATGGCCTGGTGCTGGAAGTCGCCTTCGAAGGGCTCAACCGTTCGACCCGGCATAAATCCGGCGTCGCCATGCGCTTCCCCCGCATTTCACGGCTGCGCTGGGACAAACCGGCCAACGAGGCCGACCGCATCGAGACGCTGCAGGCGCTGCTTGACCGCTAAATGCCGCCGATATTACGGCTCGATCGAGACGCGGATCTCGTAGATGTTGACCGCCTTGCCCTGCTTGTCGAAATCGGAATTGACGGCGATGGTTCCGGCCGAGCCCGGATGCTTGGCGGGGAACTGCACGTCGAACAGATATTCGTTGCGCTGCTGGCCGACCGCGTAGCGCTTGCGGCCGCAATCGCCGAGCTCGCCGAAATTGCAGTCGACGGAGATCTGCGTGTCCTTGCCGTCCTCGGCGCGGGCGATGATATCGAACACGGCGTGCTTGCCGGCGAGCTTCTCCAGCACGCCCTGCCCGACGTCGAAGGCGATCGCCGAACCGGAAGGGCCGGACTGGATGCGCAGGAACGGACCGGTGTCGTCCTTCATCACCGAGGCCTTGGCGTCCGACGGAGCGGCGACATGCGTCGGGTCTGCCGGCGAGAACACATTGATCCAGTTGCGCGACTGGTCCGCGGCACCAGGCTTTGCCGGCGCGTTGGCACCGTCGGCCGGGGTGAAATCGTCGCCTTCGACGGTTGGTGGCGCCTCCGGCGGCGCCGTGTCGAGCTGCGCCGCCGTCTTGAACACACCGGTCTGTATGGCAAAGAACACGCCGATGCCGACCGCCGCAAGCAGGGTGACGGTGAAGAAAATGGCGGTCAGCGGCAGGCGGCGTCCACGAATGCGCCGCTCATCGCGATCGGGCGCCACTTCCGTGGCGGCACCGGGCGCGGCGGGAGCGGACATATCGATGGCCGGCACGCCGGGAAGCGTCGCGTCCGGCATGATGTCGGGAACGACCGGCAGCACGCGCGAGCGCGGCGCATCGGACACGGGCTCTGCGGGCCCGTCGACGGTGATGGCGGGCGATGGCGTCTTGTCGCCGATCTCGATCGCGGGCGCCGCAGTGGCCGCGGGCTCGGCCGCCGGTGCGTCGACCTCCAGGCCCACATCCGGCACCGCCGGCAGGAATTCGGATTCGATTTCGGTGATCGTCGCCTGGATCGCCTTGCGGCGCTTGATGGCGACTTCCACGGTCACGCTGGGATTGGCCTGGAGCGCACGGTCGAGCGCGGCAAAGGCCGACCGATAGACCCTCTCGCGGAACGCGCGGTCCTCGGCATTGCCCTTTTCCAAGGCGTTCCGGATCGCTTTCTCGATCGCGTCCAAGCGAGATCCCTCTGCAAATTGCCCCAATCTTCCCTGATGGTTAGCGGTAGGCGACCAATCAATCAACGGGCGGGCAGCCGCATTCTGCCTCGACGGGCCGTCCAAAGTCCATCTTGGCGGTATTCCGGCAAATAAAATCGCAACATGCCGCCGATTCTCGCACGCCGGGCGGCGCGAACCCCTGGTTTCGATCGCGGCGGCGCTTGTGCATGATTTGGCAACTCGCATCTTGAATTCGCCGCCGGTTGAGTCTATCACCCAGCCCATCTTGGAGGCCTTGGCCTCCCGGGCCGCTTTAGCTCAGTTGGTAGAGCACATCATTCGTAATGATGGGGTCAGGTGTTCGAGTCACCTAAGCGGCACCAATATTTCCCAAGGGTTTGCGGGTTCCCGAGGCGTAGAGCGAAAAACGCCGTCGTAGCACTCTGGCAGCACTTCCTGGCGGCGCTTTTTGCCCTTTTGTTCTTGGTGTGAGATCGCCTCGCATCGGGGTTTAGCGCGCCGATCTGCTGATAAAGCTGGGAAGCGTACGTTCGTGCAGCCCGATAGCATGACGATCAATTGTAGGTCCCACTTGCGTGGTTGCATTGAAGCGGAGAGTGGCGCTAGACAATCCCGGAATAGAGGAGTTAGCAGTGGTCGATTTTGCTAAGTGGTACGAGGGGAAAGAATTTTCCTCCGATTGGACGTCTAATAATTTCCGTGTCTGGAGCGCTTGCCTTGCAAGTATGCGGGATCGACCTCTCAACATCTTGGAAATCGGATCTTGGGAAGGACGTTCCGCGATCTTTTTTCTTGAGTACTGCCATCTGTCGCGGATTACGTGCATCGATCCGTTCGCTGGAGGGCAGAACGAATACGTAACTTTGGCCGGCGGATTTGCCCAAGTAGAACGGCGCTTCGATGCCAACACGGCCTCGTATGGCGGACGCGTCACAAAGCTGAAGTCGATTTCCAGCAAGGCATTGATCGACCTGCAGGACCAAAAAAGATCTTACGACCTGATCTATATCGATGGTGCGCACGACCGGGACGCGGTTCACGTCGATTCCCTTCTGGCGTGGCCTCTACTCAAGAATGGCGGGACCATTATCTGGGACGATTACGCTTGGGAACGGCAACAACCGATCGAAACGAGGCCGGAAGAAGCCATCAATGTTTTCGTGGCTTCCAGACGCAAGGAAATTAAAGTTCTCCATGTCGGGCACCAAATCGTGGCTCAGAAAGTCGATAGCGGAAGGTTTGGTATCGGCTCCGCTATCAACTCTGTCATTTTGAGCACGCTCAGGATGCGACGGCGTCCGCGCTTCGCCAAAGAGGCTCTATAACGAACGAAGGATCACGGTGGGTCGAGGCCAAGGAATTACGCCGCCATGGCCTCGGCGAAGGTCAAAGCGAGTGCAGAACGTACGCGGCCTGGACGGGCGCCTTGGAGATTGGACACATGGCGCTCAAACGGATGGACAATGTCGGAATCGTCGTCGATGACCTCGAAGAGACGATTGATTTCTTTCGCGAGCTCGGCCTTGAGTTCGAAGGAAGGGCCACAATCGAGGGAGAATGGGCCGGACGTGTCACCGGGCTGGGCGATCAGCGCGTCGAGATTGCCATGATGCGCACGCCGGACGGCCACAGCCGGCTCGAACTGTCCCGCTTCCTCACGCCGCCTGTGGTCGCTGATCACCGCAACGCCCCGGTCAACGCTCTGGGCTACCTCCGCGTCATGTTCGCCGTGGACGACATCGACGATGCGCTTGAAAGGCTCCGCAAGCGCGGCGCGCGGCTCGCAGGCGAAGTCGTCCAGTATAAAAACGTCTATCGGCTCTGCTACATCCGCGGGCCCGGAGGCCTTCTCATCGGCCTCGCCCAGGAACTCAGCTGAGAGCAATACGACGACAATGACGAAGGGCCTAGGAGCGGGGTGCTGTGGATCGCGCCGTGGCGATCCATATCCGCCATTGTCGAGACTCAGCTTTGGTGGGAAAGTCGTGAGCCTCAGCATGGGAGGTCGAAAATGCCCAACACTTTCAAGACCGGAGACGTCGTCAAGCTGAAGTCGGGAGGGCCGAAGATGACGGTCAGCGACGGTGCCGCTTCCGGCATGTATCTCTGCCACTGGTTCAACCGCGAAGGCGATGTGTGGATCCCGCAGCATGCGGGCTTCAAACCGGACCAACTGGTGGCCGCCGACCCATCGGCGTAGCCCCTGCCCTTTTGCCAAGGGCGGTGGCCGACCGGCGTGAATTCGGATGACGCCGGATGAGGTTGTGTCGTTCTCGATACCAATATCCGGGTCGGCATCGCCGACCATTGAAAGTATCGGCACAGGCGACCGACGGATTTCCGTCGTCGCGGCGTTTAACGGTTGAAGCGTGACCACGGCATGGGCCGTGGCCGACACGCCAACCGGAGACGCCGAAGCATGATACGCCGTTCGATCCTTGCCGCTGCCTTGAGCCTGCTGACCGTTGCGGCTCTCGCCCAGACGGCGACGCAGCCCACTGCTGCCACGTCTCCTGGCGCCACGCCGCCGGCCGCCGCCCCCGCGACGCCAAAAGCCAGGTCGGAACTCACGCTGGCCAAGTTCCAGAAGCGGCGGGAGAAGGCGATCATGGCCGCCGACACGGATGGTGACGGCAAGATCAGCCTCCTGGAGTGGGAGGCCTTTCAGGCCAAGCGCAACGTCAAGGGCGACGCCGCCAAATCCTTCGCGCGCATCGATTCTAACCATGACGGCTTCATCGATCGCGCCGAACTCGATGCGTTCTTCGCCAAACGCTTTGCCAGACTGGACAAGAATGGCGACGGCATTCTTACGGCCGACGAGATGCCAGGCCACAAATCCGCTCCCAAGCCGGAGCAATGACCAAGAGGCCATGACGCGTGATGGATATCGGGAGTGCGCCAACCGATGAGCGCCGATCCGGACGAGGAGCTGGTTCGTCGGGTCGGCGCTGGCGATCCCGCGGCGGTGCAGACGCTCGTCGCGCGCAAATTGCCGCGCATCCTTTCGCTTGCCGTGCGCATGCTGGGCGACGCGGCGGAGGCCGAGGACGTCGCGCAGGAAACCTTCGTGCGCATCTGGCGCCATGCCTCGAGCTGGCGTCGCGGCAACGCACGCTTCGACAGCTGGATCCACCGGGTGACGCTCAACCTTTGCTACGACCGGCTGCGCAGGCGCCGCGAGTTGGTGACCGACGATTTGCCGGATATGGTCGACCCTGCGCCGCTTCCCGATGCTCGCGAAGAGCCGCGGAGGATCGAGCAGGCCTTGCAGGCAATCGCGCCACGCCAGCGCGAGGCGATCATCCTGGTCTATTATCAGGAGATGTCCAACATAGAGGCGGCCGCGACACTCGAGATCAGCGTCGATGCGCTGGAGAGCCTGCTTTCGCGCGGCCGCCGGGCTTTGCACATGATCCTGGCCAGGGATGGCGTCCATGACTGAGAAGAGCGCGGCCATGAATGGCGCACAGTCACCGAGCATCGAGGGCGTCCGGCGGGGCTGCCTCGTTTCCAACCCGCGTGGGCACGCGGCACCAAGGGGCAAGGGGAAGACAGATGGCTGAAGACATCGAGAACGATCCGGCAATGGACGTAAGGCGTTTCGCGGCGCTCGCCGAAGCCTATGGCGGCGATTTGCGGCGCTGGCCGCAAGCGGAGCGCCAAGCAGCCACCGCCTTTGCTTCAAGCGAGACGGGCCAGGCCATTTCGCGAAAGGCCGGCACGCTTGACGCCCTGCTCGACAGCTACAGCGTCCCGCACCCCGGCAGGGCGCTGCACGACAGCATCCTGCGGGTCGCCGACCGGCACATCGTCCGGCAGCGGCGTCAGCGCTTCTGGTGGCTGGGGCTAGGGCTTGCCGGCATCGGGCTCGCCGGCGCCATCGCCGGATTGGCCCTGGTGACCGTCGTTACACCGGAGGTTCCGCCAGACCACTACGTGCTCGATGCCAATGCGACGGCGTTCGGCGATGCCGGACCCGAGACGATCGAGGAAGACCTATGAGCGCAGCCCGTAACCTCCTCATCGCCTCGGTGGTGCTGAATGTCTTCCTGGCCGGCGCGCTGGCCGGCGGGGCCGTCTGGATAAAAAGCGGCAAGCAGGGCCAGGGCACTTCGCTGGAGGCGGCCGGCGGCCGGCTTCCCGACCAGCAGCGCACGCTGTTCCGCAAGGCGCTGCGCGAGGTCAGGCGCGAATCCCGCGACATCATCCTCGACGGCCAGCAGGCCAGGCGCGAGGCGGCGGATTTGCTGCGGCAACCTGTCCTCGACACGACAGCTTTGTCGGCCGCTCTGGAGCGGGCCCGCAATGCCGACGTCACCGTACGCACGCGGCTGGAGCAGCGCATCGTCGAGTTCGCGGCGACGGGTTCCGCCGAGGATCGCAGCGTGCTGGCGGAGGGGCTCGCGAGACGCAGCGGGACGCAGCCGTCGACAGCGCCAAAAAAATCGCCGTGACGACCGACGGAAAATGCCGACGGCGCCCGTTTAACGAAATGAAGGGCAGGACCTGCCGGACCATCTGGTGCCGACAGGTTTCCAATCTCGGACAACTTCGGAGCATGGTCATGAACTATCTGACAAAATACGCGATCACCACCGCTCTTGCGGTGACCGGAACGGCCGCGACGGTTGCGGCATCCTCGGCGATGCCGCTGGCCCCGCTTGCCGCCCCGGCGCTGGTCGAGCACGTCGCCTGGGGTTGCGGGCCTGGCTGGCATCCCAATCCCTGGGGCCGCTGCGTCCCCAACCGTGTGGTGGTCTACCCCCGCTATTACTACGGGCCTGGCCCCGCCTTCTACGTCTGGCATCCGCACCACCACTGGCATCGCTGGCATCACTGGTAAGGGCCACGGGGGCCGGCCGCGCCGGCCCCACGACCCCAGTTGAACAGGCACGAAACGGCTCGAACGGGCTTCACGCGCCGCGCGGGAAGCCCAAGCGACGGAGAGCTGACTTGGCTACCCTTGCGTCCAATTCCCAGCCAGCCCCAGATCCGGCTCTCGTCGCTTTCAACCGCTTCGGGCTCGGCGCAAGGCCCGGCGACCGCGACAGGGTCGCCCGCGATCCGCGCGGTTATCTGAAGGCGGAACTGCGGCAACCCGATATCGCCATGATCCCGCTTGACGACCCGGCCTATGCCGGGCTGCTGGGCAGCACACCGGCCATCCAGGCCAGCATGGCGGCAAATTTCCAGCGCAAGCTCGACCGCGAGCGTATGGCCACCGCGGCACAGCCGGCAATGGCGAGCGCCCAGACCATGACGGCCCAGGCCACATCGGCCCCAATTGCGCCTGCACAACCTGGACCAGCGCCCGCAGCTCCGGCCAAACCCGCGCCGCCAATCGAGGCCACACTGTTCCGCGCCGAAGCCCAGGCGCGCTTCGACAAGGCTTTTCGGGCCGACGCCGGCTTTGTCGAACGTCTGGTCTATTTCTGGTCGAACCATTTCTGCGTCTCCGTGGCGAAGGACAACATCGTGCGGGCGAGCGCCGGTGCCTTCGAGCGGGAAGCCATCCGGCCCTTCGTGCTCGGCCGTTTCGCCGACATGCTGATGGCGGTCGAACGGCATCCGGCGATGCTGTTCTATCTCGACAACCAGCAGTCGATCGGCCCGGACTCCCGCGCCGGCAGGAACCGCCAGCGCGGCCTCAACGAGAACCTCGCCCGCGAGATCATGGAACTGCACACGCTCGGCGTCGGCAGCGGCTATAGCCAGGCCGATGTCACCAGCTTCGCCCGCATCCTGACCGGCTGGACGATGGCCGGGCGCGAAGGACGGCTGGGCGAACCCGGCAGTTCCGTCTTCAACGCCAATGCCCATGAGCCGGGCGACGCGGTGCTGCTCGGCAAGACCTATCCGGCCGGCGGTTTGGGCCAGGCCGAGGCGGCGCTCAACGACATCGCCAGCCATCCGGCGACGGCGCAGCACATCGCCACCGAACTCGCCCGTCATTTCATCGCGGACGACCCGCCGCCCGCGGCGGTGGCGCGCCTGGCCAAGGTTTTCGCCAAGAGCGACGGCAATCTCCGGGCATTGGCGGCGACCATCATCGACATGCCGGAGGCCTGGTCGACGCCCCTCGCCAAGATGCGCTCGCCCTTCGACTACATCGCCGCCATCCGCAGGGCGGCCGGCCCGGGTCCGGCGAACGATCCCGGCCAGTCGCTCAACTGGCTCAATGCGCTCGGCGAGCCGCTCTGGCAGCCGCCGGGGCCGAACGGCTTTTCCGACCAGGCGGCCAGCTGGGCGTCGGCCGAAGGCATGAAGATCCGCCTCGACATCGCCTGGCAGGCGGCCCGCCAGGTCAAGGATATCGGCAATCCCAACGACATGCTCGACGCCGTCATCGGTCCATCCGCCTCGCCGGAGACGCGGCAAGCGGTGGCCCGCGCCGAGTCCAAGCAGCAAGGCCTGGCGCTGTTGCTGATGGCGCCCGAATTCCAGAGACGATAGCGCGATCGACAGGCCCGGCGCCGACAACTCCCATGGAGATCAAGTCATGAGCCTGCTGTGTGAAACTCCTCATCCTTCCCGCCGCGCCGTACTGATGACCGGCGGCTCGCTGTTTGCCTGGGCCTATCTGCCGCGCTTCGCCCGCGCCGCCGACAATCGCGATCCGCGCCTGATCGTCATCGTCCTGCGCGGCGCGCTCGACGGCCTGTCGGCGGTCGGTCCGGTCGGCGATCCCGACTATGCCGGCCTGCATGGTGACATCGCTCTCTCGCTCACCGGCCCGCACGCCGCACTGCCGCTCGACGATTTCTTCGCGGTCAATCCGGCGATGCCGGTGTTTGCGCGCCTGTTCAAGGACAAGCAGGCCGCTGTCGTGCATGCGGCCGCGACAGGCTATCGCGAACGCTCGCATTTCGACGGCCAGGACGTACTGGAAAGCGGTTTTGCCGGCCCCGGCCATGTCGCCACCGGCTGGCTCAACCGGGCCTTGGAAAACCTGCCGGCAGGCGACCGCGTGGCGACGCTTGGCGGACTGGCCGTCGGCCCCTCGACGCCACTGGTGATCCGAGGTGCCGCCCCCGTGCTCGGTTGGGCGCCACAATCCCTGCCGGCGCCGGCCGGTGACCTCGCGGCGCGGGTTCTCGACCTCTACCAGCATCGCGATCCGGTGCTGGCGGTGGCCCTGCAAAAAGGTCTCGACGCCGACCGCATGGCGCTCGACGACCAGATGGGCGCCAAGGCTATGAAGCCGAAGGGCGGCCTCGACAGCGCCGCCGGGATGCGGCAGGCCGCGCAAGGTGCGGCCAAGCTGATCGCGGCCGATGACGGGCCGCGCGTTGCCGCACTCGCCTTCGACGGCTGGGACACGCATGTCAACGAAGGCGGCGTGACCGGCCGTCTCGCCACGCTGCTCGGCGGCCTCGACGGCGCCTTCGAGGAATTCGAGAAGGGTCTCGGCGAGCGCTGGAAGGACACGGCGATCGTCGCCATCACCGAGTTCGGGCGCACGGCGCAGATCAACGGCACGGTCGGCACCGATCACGGCACCGGCACGGTGGTGTTGCTCGCCGGCGGCGCGATCAAGGGCGGCCGCGTCATCGCCGACTGGCCGGGCTTGAAGCCGGCCCAACTCTACGAACAGCGCGACCTCGCACCGACCAGCGATGTCAGGGCGGTGCTGAAAGGACTGCTCGCCGACCAGTTCGGCCTCTCGGCCGCCGTGCTCGGCGACAAGGTGTTTCCGGAATCCGCAGCGGTGAAGCCGATGTGGGATCTTGTCATATGAGGAACAAAGATGGCGTCACAGGGGACGCCATCTTTGGCGGAAACAACCACGTCACGTCGGAGCGAGTGCCGCGTCAATCCGCTGCGTGATCACCAACGGTGGTGCCAGCGGTGGTGGTGATGGTACCGCCAATGTCCCGGCCGGACTATTATCACGCGACGACGGTTGGGCACGCAATTTCCCCACCGGTTCACGTGCCAGCCAGGGCCGCATCTCCAGCCGACGCTTTCGATTGGCAACGAACCGGCGCTGGGCTTTGCCATGGGCAAGGCCTGCGAGCCGACGCTCGACAGCATCAATGTGCCTGCGGCGATAGCAATCGGTAGAATGTATCTGGTGAGCATGATTGTGTCCTCCATGGTTGACATTCCTGGGAACACCATACCACTCACCCGGCTGAATGCCGGGTGAGTGGTCCGATCACATATTCGTTAGGTTAAAGCGCTCGCCAAGCGACGCCACGGTCTTCAGCGGCGTCGTTTCGTCGTCACCTTGATCAGGCGGCCTCGACCTTGGCGACCGGCGCGTCCTCTCCACGCACCAGTTTGGTCACACCGGCAAAGTCGAGCTTGCCGGAGCCGAGCACCGGCACCTTCTGGACGACGCGCACTTCGGCAGGCACCATCAGGTCCATGGCGCCATTCGCCTTGGCGAAGGCCAGGAACTCGGCGCGTGTGGCGCCGGGAGCCTCGGTGACGAGAATGAGCTTCTCACCCTTGCGCGCATCCGGCACGGAAGCGACTGCCGACAACGAGCCTTTCCACAATTCACCCGCCAGCGCCTCGACGGCGGCGAGTGAGATCATCTCGCCACCGATCTTGGCGAAACGCTTGGCCCGGCCGCGAATGGCGATGAAGCCGCCCTCGTCGATCGAGACGACATCGCCTGTGTCATGCCAGCCATCCGGCAGCGGTTCGAGCACGCCCGGCTTTTCGGCCCTGAGATAGCCGGCCATCACGTTAGGCCCGCGGACATGCAGCCGGCCGCCCTCGTCGACGCCTGGAACCGGATCGAGACGGTATTCCATGCCGGGCATGATTTTGCCGACGGTGCCGGAACGGTTGTACATCGGCGTGTTGATGGAGATCACCGGCGCGGTCTCGGTGACGCCATAACCTTCCAGGATGCGCACGCCGAACTTTTCCATATAGGTCATGCGCGTCGACGCCTTGACCGGTTCTGCGCCGGCAAAGCAATACCGTATCGAGCGGAAGTCGTAGGGGTGCGCGGTCCGCGCATAGCCGCTGAGGAACGTATCGGTGCCGAAGATGATCGTCGCGTTGGACGCATAGATCAGCTCCGGCACGATGCGGTAGTGCAGCGGCGACGGGTAGAAAAAACACCGGCACGCCCGAGATCAGCGGCAGCACCGTGCCGGCCGTCATGCCGAAGGAATGGAAGATCGGCAATACGTTGAACACCTTGTCGCCCGAATGGAAGTCGATGCGCGAGGCCGCCTGCGCGGCGTTGGCCAGGATGTTGCGATGGGTGAGCACCACGCCCTTCGGCGTGCCTTCCGAGCCCGAGGTGAACAGGATCACCGCCGGGTCGTTGGGCTTGCGCGGCGCGCGCGGCGTCGACTTGCGCAGCAGGCCGAGCAGCTTGTCCTTGAGCCCGATGGTTTTGCGCAGATCGTCGAGCCAGACAATGTCGACGGACCGGCCGATCTCCTCGACCACCGCGCCGAGCTTTGCCTGCTCGACAAAGGCGCGTGAGGTGAGCACGGTCTTCACTTCGGCGGCCTTGCAGGCGGAGAGGATGTTGGCGGCACCAGCTGTGAAGTTGATCATCGCCGGCACCTTACCCGCCGACATGACGCCAAGCAGCGTGGCGCACGAGCCGTTGGCATTGGGCAGCATGATGCCGAGTGTCTGCTGATCGGCGTAAAGGTTCTGGAATTTCTCGCCGAGTACGGCGGCCGCCGTCAGCAGCTTGCCATAGCTCAGCGAGCCGGTGACCGGATCCTGCACGGCGAGCCGTTTCATGCCGCGTTCATTCGCCGTCAGGATGATCTTTTCCAGCACCGTCTTGTCGATGTCCTGGGTGCGGAAGACGAGATCCGACATGACCTGATAAAGCGCGGCACCCGCCGCGGCGCGGCGCTTGCGGCCCTTCAGTTCCTGCGGCACTTCGAGCTTGACCGGCTCCAGAATGGTCACCTTGACCTTCGGGAACAGGCGGCGGCGCACATGCTGAGACGTCAACCGCGAGAACGGACTTTTCTCCAGCCCGTCGATGCGGATCGGTACGACCATCGAGCCGGTCTTGTCCGCTACCATGGCGGCGCCGTCATAGACCTTCATCAGCCCGCCGGTGACGGTGATGCGGCCTTCGGGGAAGATGACCAGCGGATCGCCGCCCTGCACGATCTTGATCAGCGTGCGGGTCGACATCGGCTTGGCCGGGTTGAGCGGCAAAGCGCGGGCGAGCTTCATGAACGGCTTCATCCACCAGGCCTGGGCAATGGTGTAGTCGATGGCGAAGACCGGCTCCTCATCGGTCAGCGTCAAGGCGAGCGGACCGTCGAGGAAGCTGACATGGTTCAGCGCCAGGATCGGCGCCTTGCCGGCCGCCTTGAGGTTCTCCATGCCCTCGACCTCCAGGCGCAGGAAGGCGCGGAACAGGATGGAGACGAAGTCGCGGAACGCGTTGGTCGGCAGGAATTTCAGCATCAGCCAGGCGGCGACGGCGTTGGCCGCGGCGAGGCCGAACAGGATGCCGCCGGTGGAGACTTTCGTCTGGATCGCGGCGACGAGAATGCCGCCGACCGTCATGAAGCCGGCATTGACGATGCTGACCGCGGCGACGACCCGGGCGCGGCGCGCTTCAGGCGACCAGGCCTGCACCGCGGCGAAGGTCGGCACCACGAGGAAGGCGCTGGCGATGGCCATGCCGGCGAGATCGATGGCGACACGGATCGTGTTTGGCCCGGCAAAGAACAGGGCAAGGGTTTCTGCCTTCGGCGAAGGCTGCATGCTCCAGATGGTCCAGGCCAGATGCAGGCCGAATAGAGCCAGCAGCGCCGTGCCGACCGGTGCGGGTAGAAGCACGATGCGGCCCTGCGACATCCATGCGGCAATGGCCGAGCCGATGGCGATCGAGACGGCAAACACCGCCAGATAGACGGTGACGGCGATCTCGTTGCCGCCGAGCGAATCCTTGATCAGCGTCGGCAGGATCGACAGCACGATGGCGCCAATCAGCCAGAACCACGAGGTCATCAGGCCGGCGCGCCAGATGCGCATGTCGGTGCGCAACTCGCTGACCTGACGCCAGGTCGAGCGGAAGATGTTCTTGTCGATGACGAGGTCAGGCGCTGCCGAACCCGTTGGCGGAATGTAGCGGCTGACGAACCAGCAGCTGACGGCCAAGGCCATCATGATCGGCCCGAACACGGTGACGCCGATGCCATCGGCCGAGACGACGCCGCCGGCGATGGTGCCGCCGAGGATGGCGGCAAACGTGGCCGACTCGATCCAGGCATTGGCCTTGGGCAGTTCCTTGCGCTCGAGGTGATCGGGCAGGATGCCGTATTTGATCGGCCCGAACAGGGCCGAGATGATGCCGAACATCAGCAACGCCGCCATCAGCACCGGGATCGACGACAGCGCGATGCCGGCGACAGAGACTGCCGCGGCGGCGATCTCGGCGAATTTGAGCCGGCGCGCGATCAGCGCCTTGTCGAAACGATCGGCGATCTCGCCGCCAAGCGCGGACAACAGCAGAAAGGGGGCCATGAAGACGGCCCCGGCGAGCGTGACCAGTGACGCCGCCTGGCCGGCGGCGAGCGTGAAGAGGATCAGGAACACCAGTGTGTTCTTGAGGAAATTGTCATTGAAGGCGGACAGGAACTGCGTCCAGAACAGAGGCGCAAAGCGCCGGGACAACATCAGATGCGTGTTCATGGCGATTTCCATTTGGCGGAACCCTACGACGGTATGCCGATGGGCCCTGCGGGTTGCAGGCGCTGTTTCAATCTCAGTGATAGTCTTGAGCTGGTTAAACTTCCTTACTGTGCCTGATGTCCATCCCCGGCTTTCGGCTCGTCAGAAATGAACATCGTTCATAAACGCACTCTATCACACCTTGAACATTGTTCAAGCAGAAAATGAACAGCGTTCACCGCTGCCGAAAACGGAGATAGCGGCCCGGTGACGTCTGTCAGGGATTAGGGCGCCTCAGTTGCCGAACCTGGTCTGAGCGTCGCCACTGTCTTCAGCGCGCCATCGAGCATGTCGCCCTTCTCGTCCTTCAGCGCCGCCTCGCGCAGGCGGCGGATCCAGTCGGAGGCATCGGCTCGACCCTCGAGCATGGCAAGCGCCGACAGCACGCGGTCGAATTTCGACTGGGCGCGGACATGGGTGTCGCTATAGCCCTTGATCAGCCGGCGGCAATTGAGGATTTCGACGGCCAGCGCGTAGTCCTGGGGGACGTGGCCAAGCGCCAATGCATACCAGCGATCGAGATGGGTCATCTCGACCTTGTGGCGCAGCAGGCTGCGGCGCCAGCGGCGCAGGCCTCCGATGAACCAAAGCGCCGCGAAGCCGGCGAAGCTGTCGGTGCGGATGCGGCGGCCATGGTTGATGCGACGATCGAGGAAGGCGGCGAGTTTCGGGCGGTTCTCGATGTAGCTGCCGAGCCCCGCCGGCAGCGTGCCGCAGAATTCCTCGATGCGCGGATGAAAATACTCGGTCACCTGCAGGATCGAGCCATCCTTGACGCCGACCTCCTTGCGCACGCGCCTGTCGCGTGTCGAGCGCGTCTTCAGGTCGGCGACGCGGATCATGTCGTCGTAGCAGAGCGCGTTGGCGAGATGCTTGGCGGCAGCAATGGACAGCGCATGGGCATGGTCGGCGCCGTCCAGCGCGACGGCCTTGTCCAGCCGGTCGAGATAGTCACGGCCATAGGCGATATCCTGATAGTCGACGACCTTTCTGAGGCCCCGCAGCGCCATGTCGCGCACGGCCACGGGCATCAGGTCGATGCGGGCGGCGAGCGCCTGCCAGCCCTGCAGCAGGTTTTGCGGGCCGGTTACGCGCCCTGCCCCCAGGGCGGGTTCGACGATCGCCGGCTCGGCCGGCTTTGGCACAGGTGCGGCCGTGCCGCGCGCGCGGTCAAACGCAGTGCCAAAGGCGGCAAGGCTGGCCTTGACGCCACGACCGCCAGCACCGATCGCCTGCTCATAGCTTTCGCGGGTGAACGGCAGCGCGTCGGACCCCGCCAGCGCGCCGAGCAGGCTGGCCGAAATCATCGAACCGTTGTCGGCGGCGATCTTTTCCATGTCGAAGGCGATGAAGCGTTTGGACGCGGCTTCCGCCGTCGCATGCACTTTGGAAGATGACGCCCGGCCGTCGCCCGGTTCGATCTTTTCCGACACAGCGGCGATGCGGTGTGACGAGGCGATCAGCGTGGTGCGCTCGGGCGTGACGAAACCACGGATGATGGCGCGGCCGGCTTCCATCAATTCGGCCGCGATCAGTACGTCGACGTCGCCCTGCGAGGGCGACAGCGCGAAGACCGGCAGCCGGCCGGTGTCGCGGGCCATCTCGACATAGTAGATCGTGGCGCCCGTGCGCTGCGCGACGCCGGCGACCGATGTCGACTGCGCGACGTAGCCATTGCGCTCGGCGACGTCAGTGATCCAGTCCGCCAGGACGCCGCCGCCCTGGCCGCCGACGGCGAGTACGGCGAGCTTGATGACCCGCTCATCATCCTGGGCGCCGGCCTTGGCGCGAAAGGGCGGGACAGCGTCAAGCATCGGCGAAGGTCAGGCGCCGGCTTTCGCGGCGGCGCTGCAGCAGGCTGATGGTGGCGCGGCGCGCGCTTTCCAGAAAGCGGTCCCAGCGGCTCGGATTGTGCACGACGTCGGCGCGGTAGAAGGAGGGGCAGAGCACCGCCGCATCCGCGACCTCGCCGCAATTGCCGCAGCCGACGCAGCTCTGGTCGATCGATGCCACCGGATCGTCGCGCAACGGATCGTCGAGCGACTTCACCGACAGCGACGGGCAGCCGGAGAGCCGCATACAGGCATGGTCGCCGGTGCAGATGTCCTCGTCGACGCCGAATTTCGGTTTCACCACCCGCTCGCCGCCCTTGATCGCCTTGTCGACCAGCGGCTTTTCGCGGCGCTGGCGGTTCAGCATGCATTCGGACGAGGCGACGATGACCTTCGGCCCTTTCTCGTCCGTCGTCAGCGCCTCGCGCAGCGTGTCCTGCATCTTGGTCACGTCATAGGTGCGGTCGACATGGCGCAGCCATTTGACGCCCATGCCTTTCACGGCCTCGGTGATGGGATGTTTGGTCGACTTGGTCTTGTTGCCCGCGCGGGACGACAGGATGTCCTGTCCGCCCGTTGCGGCGGAGTAAAAATTGTCGACGATGACGATGACGCCGTCGTTCTTGTTGAACACCGCATTGCCGATCGAGGAGGTCAGGCCGTTGTGCCAGAAGCCGCCGTCGCCGACGAAGGAGATCGAGCGGCGTTTCGCGTCGGGCGAATTGAAGGCTGAGGCCGAGGCCGGCCCCAATCCGTAGCCCATGGTGGTGGCGCCGAGTTCGAAAGGTGGCATGATCGAGAACAGATGGCAGCCTATGTCGGAAGCGATGTGGTGGTTGCCGAGTTCCTGTTCGACCAGTTTCGTCGCGGCAAAGATCGGCCGTTCCGGGCAGCCGATACAGAAGCCCGGCGGGCGGCCCGGCACCACATTGATCAGGTCCGCGGTGTCGACGCCATCGCCGACCTTGTTGGGCGCGCGCACCTCGCCCGGCAGGAGATGCGGTGCCTCGGCGCGCAGGAACGTACCAATGCCGTCGAGCATGACCTGGCCGGTATATTCGCCGGCCATCGGCAGATATTCCTTGCCGACCAATCGGGTGCCGCGCCCGGCCTTGTGCAGCATCGCGGCGAATGCCTGTTCGATGTAATTGGGCTGGCCTTCCTCGACGACGAGCACCGCCTGCTTGCCTTCGCAGAAGGACAGGAATTCGTCATCGATCAGCGGATAAACGGCGTTGAGCACATAAAGCGGCACATCCGTCTCGCCGTAAGTGTCAGCAAGGCCGAGACGCTGCAGCGCGCGGATGACCGCATTGTACATGCCGCCCTGCATGACGATGCCGACGGAGCCGTGATCCGAGCCGAAGAGTTCGTTGATCTTGTTCTTGCGGATGAAATCCACCGCCGCCGGCCAGCGTTTCTGCACTTTCTCCTTCTCGTGCAGGAAGGAGGCGGGCGGCAGCACGATGCGGCCAGTGTCGCGGCGCGGGGCTTCGAGCGCGTCGGCCACCGTCATCGGCGGGCGCTTGTTGTCCTTGGCGATGAAATGGCCATGGACATGGCAGCAGCGGATGCGC
Organism: Mesorhizobium huakuii; assembly: GCF_014189455.1. Classification (NCBI taxonomy): domain Bacteria; kingdom Pseudomonadati; phylum Pseudomonadota; class Alphaproteobacteria; order Hyphomicrobiales; family Phyllobacteriaceae; genus Mesorhizobium; species Mesorhizobium huakuii. The sequence continues at coordinate 3,797,787 of NZ_CP050296.1, read as the reverse complement.
ACCTGCAGCATGACCGGCGTGTTGGAGATCTCGGACAGTTCGAAGCCATCTTCCACCGCCTTGACGATCGACGGCAGGTTCGGGCGCGGGTCGAGCAGCCAGACCTGGCTCTTCATGGCAAAGGCATGGCTGCGCTCCTGCATGATCGAGGAGCCCTCGCCATAATCCTCGCCGACGATGATCAGCGCGCCACCAGTGACGCCGCCGGACGCAAGGTTGGCAAGCGCGTCGGAGGCGACATTGGTGCCGACGGTCGACTTGAAGGTCGCCGCACCGCGGATAGGATAATGCACCGAAGCGGCGAGCATGGCGGTGGCGGTGGCTTCCGAGGCGCTCGCCTCGAAATGCACGCCGAGCTCGCCCAGAATGTCCTGCGCATCGGCCAGCACATCCATCAGATGGCTGATCGGCGCGCCCTGATAGCCGCCGACATAGCCGACGCCGCATTGCAGCAGCGCCTTGGTGATGGCGAGGATACCTTCACCGGCAAATTCCTCGCCGGCGCCGAGCCGCAGCTTTTCGACTTCCTTGGCAAAAGACCGTTCGGCCATTTTTCTGCTCCTTCCGTTACCGCCGGGCATTGGCGGCGCGTAGGTCTAGATGTCGTGCTTGCGAATGTTCTTCAGCATCTTCAAAAGTGTGGCGATCAGTGCCGCATATTCGGCGTCGTCGATATCGTCGAACATCGCCTCGAATGCGTCATGCATAGCTGGCCAGGCACGGGTGAACTCGGCGCGGCCGTCATCGGTCAGGAACACATGGCGAATGCGGCTGTCGGTGACACCCTGCTCGCGCCGCACGAAGCCTTGCCCCTCCAGCGTGTCGAGCGTGCGGCTCAAGGTCGACTGCTCGATGACCGTGTAGACCGAGAGATCGTTGACGGTGACGCCGTCAGCGACCGACAGGACCGCCAGCGTGCGCACCTGCGGAATGGTCAGCCCCTGCTTGCGGAAATCGTCGCGCAAGGTGGCGTTGTAGCGGCCCATGATGCGGTTCATCAGATAGGGCGCGAATTGCTGCAGGCCGATCTGGCCGAGCGTCGAAATGCGCTGGCGCTTTTCCGCGACCTTCTGTTCCATCACAGCCTCCCCGCCAGGAGAAAGCCGGAGCCGCCGCCGAGACCGGCGCCAGGATGGGTCGAGGCGCCGATATGGTAAAGGTTTTTGATGCCGGTCTGGTGGTTGCGGCTGGTCTTGAACGGCCGCCACAGGAAGGCCTGGTCGATGGTGGACGAGCCGCCATAGGGATCGCCGCCGACCAGATTGATGTTCATCGCCTCGAGGTCGGCCGGCGAATAGGCGCGGCGCGCAATCACGCTGTCCTTGAAGCCGTCGATATGGCTGGCGAGGATGGCTTCGACACGATCGGCATAGACCTCGCGCAATGCGTCGGTCCATTGCCCGTCGGCCGGCGCCTGCAGTTTGCCGGCGGCATCGCCCTTGATGTGGCGCGGCGCCTCGGGCAGTTGCAGCCACAGGATCGCCTTGCCCTGCGGGCAGCGCGACGGGTCGAGCGCATGCGGCTGGCCGACGCAGATGGTCGGCACTTCCGGCAGCAGGCCGCGTGCCGCTTCGTTGCAGGCCTTCGACACGCCATCGAGCCCAGATGTCAGATGCAGCAGCGCGACCTTGTCCAGTCCTTCGCCGCGCCAGGACGGCGGCTTGTCGAGGGCATAGTGGATCTGGAAATTGCCCTTGCCGTAGCGATATTTCCGCGTTGCCTCGACATCGGCCTTGGGCGCCTCGCTGCCGAGCAGCCGGCCATAGAGCTGCGTCGGCGTGACCGAACAGATAACGCTCTTCCTGGCATGCACCATTTCGCCCGAGGCCAGCCGCACGCCAGTGGCGCGGCCTCCAGCCAAGATGATGGAGGCAACATCGGCTTCGGTGGAGATGACGCCGCCGCGCTCGGTGATCAATGCGTCGAAGGCCGACAGCAGGTTCTTCGCCCCACCCTTGACGATCGGGGCGCCGGCGGCTTCGAGCGCGAAGGCGATCACCCTAGCGATCTGGCCGGAGAAGGCATCTTCTGGCCCCAGCCCGGCATGCAGCACCCAGGGTGCCCACAGGGCGCGGATGGTTTCGGACTGATAGGTGCTTTCAAGCCAGCTGCGCGCCGGCACCAGCGCTTCGCCGAGGAAGGCAGCAAGGCCACGCGGGCCACGCCGCCAGGCGTCACCGGCCAGCAGCTTGGCCGTCGGGTAGGACCACAGTGCACCGCCGAGCAGGCCGAACAGTAGGCCGGCATTACGCTCGATGCCACCGACATCTTCCGCGTGCCGGCTGCCGTCGCCGGCAGCGATCGCATTGAGGGCGGCGACATTGGCGGCGCGGTCGGTGCTGAGCACGGCATGGCTGCCGTCCGGCCGCAGCACGCCGGTCGGCGTGCCGGTGTGGCAGAACTCCAGCCCATGTCGTGCAAGATCGCCGCCCAATGCGGCAAAGGCCGGCGAGGTGATGAACAGCACGAAGGTCGTCGCCATCACATCATGGATGAAGCCGGGCGCGGTGATCTCCTCGGTGCGCATGCAGCCGCCGATGCGGTCGTTGCGCTCCAGCACGAGCACCTTCGCACCCTTGCCGCCAAGCATCGCCGCGCAGACCAGCGCGTTGATGCCGCTGCCGACGATGATGTGATCGGGGGCTTTCATTGGGGGTTTCCTGGGGGGCAGCGGGTAGGCCGGCGAGGTCAGCGCTCTACGCCGTAAAGCGCGAGCGCCGCCAACCTGCCTCCCTATCGCCTCGCCAACCTGCATGATCTTCTCCCGAAGATCTCCTTACTGCCCCGACACCAGTGCCAGCGCGCGGATCGGGCTGCCGGTGCCGTGCTCGATCTTGAGCGGTGCCGCGATCAGGATCGCACCCTTCGGCGGCAGCTGGTCGAGGTTGCAGAGGCTGGCGAGACCGTAGCGGTTGGCCTTGTGCATCAGCGTGTGCGCCGGGAATGGCGGCTCCATGCCGCCGGCCTTGCCGGCATCGGTGCCGATCGTCTCCGAGCCCCAGCCCTTGATGTCCTTGCTGATCAGGTACTGGATGGCTTCCGCCGTCGGGCCAGGCGTGTGCGGGCCGGTCTCGTTGGCGTTGAGGAATTCGGCTTCCGAGCCGTTGCGCTTGTACCAGTCGGTGCGCATCACCACCCATTCGCCGGCATTGATCGCGCCATGCTTGGCCTCCCACGCCTTGATGTGATCGACGGTGAGCAGGAAATCGTGGTCGGCGGCGGCTTCCTTGGAGCAGTCGATGACATTGACCGGGCCGACGAAATTCTGCGCCGGAATGGTGTCGGTGGCACCGTCCGGATAATCCTTGCCGGTGATCCAATGCTGCGGCGCATCGAAATGCGTGCCGGAATGCTCGCCGAGCTTCAGCCAGTTCCACGCCCACCACGGACCGTTCTTGTCATAGCGGGAGATCGAATGGATCTCGACCTTCGGCGTGTCGACGGCAAGCTCCGGCGGCAGCTTGATCAGCGGTGTGTCGGGCCCGAGTTGCGCCGAGAGGTCAACCACCTTGATGGCGCCTGACAGCAACTGGCCGGCGACTTCGCCGAGGAGTTTTTGGGTGTCCATGGTCTCTGTTCCCTCTTTGATAGTGATGATCAAGGCTCGTCTCGGCCCTTAATATCCTACTAGACGAAAACATATGCAT